>JBBDRC010000201.1:0-24673 GCA_040905625.1 Kiritimatiellia bacterium | reverse complement strand
ATATCGGTCGCGCACTGGATGAACCCATCTCTTTGAAGAAAACGGAGGAACGTCTTTCCCGGAATTTGAAGACTCCAGAACCCGACAAGACGCTCAATGAAATTGTGGCGGGGGAATGAAAAAAATGGGAATGTCCTGGCTTGTATGTATTGACATCCGGTGATTATTTCTGATTAAGTTTCCACCCAACTCATATCTGAATACCATGCAAGAATCCATACAAGAAGATCCAGTAGACACCGCAGGCACCGAAGAAGAAATAGATGACGTGGAGGCGGTGGCGTTTCTCGGCAAATGCCACGGCGCCATTCGGGAAGAGCTGTCCAAAGTCATTGTCGGACAGTCGGAGGTCGTCGACCAACTGCTGATCGCCATTCTCACCCGTTCCCACGCTCTGCTGGTTGGCGTGCCGGGTCTGGCCAAGACACTGCTGGTGCAAACGCTTTCCCGCACCCTGGATCTGGAGTTCAAACGCATTCAGTTCACCCCCGACCTGATGCCCTCGGATATTACCGGAACCGAAGTGATGTTCCAGGACCAGGAGACCGGCGAGCGTGATTTCCGTTTCCGCCAGGGTCCGGTGTTTTCGAACATCGTGCTCGCGGACGAAATCAACCGCACCCCGCCCAAAACGCAGGCCGCGCTGCTGGAGGCCATGCAGGAGCGCCGGGTGACGGTGGGCGGCGTGGATCACAAGCTTCCGGATCCGTTTTTTGTGCTGGCCACCCAGAACCCCATTGAGCAGGAGGGGACCTACACCCTGCCGGAAGCGCAGCTCGACCGGTTTCTGTTTTTGATCCAGGTCGACTATCCCTCCACCGAGGAGGAAATCGAAATCATGCGCCGGGCCAGCAATCCCGTGAAAGCCGGCACTCACCGGGTGCTGGATCGCGACACCATTCTCTGGCTCCAGCAGACCGTGGCCAGGGTTCCGGTCGCGGACCATGTGTTTGCCTACGCGGAAAAGCTGGTTCGCCGGACCCGCGGCACCGGACACGGCAGCGAGGACAACGACTGGGCCAGGGAATTCCTGCGCTGGGGAGCGGGTCCGCGCGCGAGCATCAACCTCATTTCCGCCGCGAAAGCCCGGGCGGCTCTGAACGGACAGTTTCATGTCAGTTGCGACGATGTGGCCTCCGTGGCCCATCCCGTGCTGCGTCACCGCATCATGCCCACGTTCCAGGCCTTAAGCCAGGGGATCACTGCGGAGCAGTTGGTGGACGACCTGATTGATTCCATTCCTCAAGCCTAATCCCGTTCCCGTTGAAAAAAAGACACCACCACCAACAGGACAAGCGGGCCGCGTCCGCCGCGTCGCCGGCGGATGACAGCGTGGAGGCGCGCCTGCTGGACTCCCGTACCGTCGGCAAGGCCGCCCTGCTGGGACTCACCGCGCGGAAGATCGTCGAGGGCTCCATGGCCGGGCTCAATAAAAGTCCCTTGTCCGGTTTCGCCATCGAATTCCGTCAACACCGGGAATACACCCCCGGCGACGAGTTGAAGCACGTCGACTGGAAATTGTACGGAAAAACGGACCGGTTTTACATCAAGCAATACGAGCAGGAGACCAATTTCGATTGCAGCCTGTTGCTCGACGCCTCTGAATCCATGGCCTACGGCAAGGGATCTCAAAACAAATTGGAATACGGACGGGTGCTCGCGTCGGTGTTTTCCTATCTGGTGTTGTCCGAGCGGAACCGGCTCACCCTGCAGTTCTTTGACCGGGAGGTGGAGGACACGCTTCCCCCCACCAGCAATCCCGGTTCGCTCCACAACCTTTGCGAACTGCTGGTGGCAAGGGAGCCCACACGGCAAACCGCCATTGGCGACATCCTCCGGAAATTGGCCGACCGCCTGCGCACCCGGGGGATTTGTATCATTATCAGTGATTTCTTCGACGACACCGACGCGGTGGTGAAAGGCTTGCGCCGTCTCTCCTTCCAGGGTCAGGAGGTCATCGTGTTCCACGTCATGCATCCCGACGAACTGGAATTTCCGTTTGACGGCACCGTCGAATTCGACGGGTTTGAAGTCGCCGACATCCAGACCCTTCAACCCCGCCGCATCCGCGAAAGTTATCTCAAAACCATCACCGCGTTCAGGAAGGACATCCAAAAAGCCTGCGAGCAGAATGACATCACCTACACCCTGGTGGACACCTCCAAATCCCCGGAGGAAATCATCAGCGGATTTCTCACCACACGTATGCACTACACAGGACGTTAACACCATGGCGGCACAATGACTTTTCTGAATGCCATGCTGCTGTGGGGCTCCCTCGCCATCGGGGTGCCCATTTTGCTCGAACTGCTGAACCGCACCCGGGTTCGGCACATGAAGTGGGCCGCCATGCGTTTTCTGGAAGTCTGTGTGCAGGAGAACCGGCGTCGGCTTCGTTTGGAGGACCTGTTGTTGATGCTGGTGCGCTGCCTGGTGCTGCTGTTGCTGGCCCTGGCGCTCGCACGTCCCCTGTTTTCCCGCTCTTCCACCGCCAAGGGGCTGAACCACGCCGTGACCGCTATCATTCTGATCGACGTGTCCTACGGGATGCAGATGAGCGACGGTTCGGGGCGGACCCGTCTCGATCAGGCGCGCGAAACCGCCGAGACCATCGTCGACTCCCTTCCCCGCGGCTCCGCCGCCGCCCTGTATCTTTTCGCCGAACGGGCCATGCCCCTGATTCCCATTCCCACCGGAGATCTGGCGCTGATCCGCCGGACCCTGCGGGATTTTTCAGCCTCCGACCCCGCCAGCGGTCCTCTGGCCGTACCGCTCCAGCAGGTGATTGACCGGCTGTCGTCCGAAGGAGATGTCCAGGGCGAGGTGTATGTGGTCACGGACGGTCAGAGCCACGTCTTCCGCGGCATGGTCCCCTTGTCCGAACTGGCGGCATCGGTTCGTGAGAGTTTTCCGTTGTCCCTGCTCGTGCTCAACGCCCCGATCGAGGCGAATCTCGGGGTCAGCCGTCTTGAGCCGGACACCGCGCTGCCGGCGGCTGACGAACCCGCCCGTTTTTTTGTTGAAGTGACCAATTACGGTCAGACCAGCTATGAAAACATCAACGTGGGTCTGTCCCTCAACGGAGAGCCCGCCAGTGCCGGAGGGCGGATTCCCGCCCTCTCGCCGGGAGAGTCTGTCATGACCGCGATTGAAATCCGGCTCCCGGAGGAGGGCACCCACCATGTCACCGCCTTCATTCCCGACGACCGGCTGGCGGTGGATAACCGGCGCACCCTCGCCATCCGCACCCACGACCGGGTGAACCTGCTGCTGGTGGAGGGACGCACGGAAACAGAACCCTCAGAGAACTCCCTGTTCTTTCTGCGTCAGGCCCTGCAGCCGGTACCCCCCGCCCAACGCGGGGATTTCCTGCTCCAGGTCCATACCGTTTCCGGGGCGGACTTCCGGGCCCCGGATCTGACCGGGGTGTCGGTGGCGGTGCTTTCCGAGCTGCCGAACCTGACCCCTGAAACTGTGGATGCCCTGGAGGCGTTTGTCGCGGGCGGAGGATCATTGCTGATATTCCCCGGTCCCGACACCGATATCGAGTTTCACAATCAGGTGCTGTATCGGGAAACCGGTCTTGCTCCCGCCGGGCTGATTCCTCCCGATCCCGCTCTCGAGGAGCGGCGGGTCATCCAGGACCGTAATCCCGATCACGCCGCGACCTCCGCTTTCAGCGGCGGCGTCTCCGGCAGCCTCTCCTCCGTCCTGTTCACCCGGACGGCCCTCCTGAACAGGGAGGATGAAACCGAGTCGTCTTTTCCTCCCCGGGCCGGACCGGTTACGCTGGTGGCGGAATTCACGGACGGGGATCCCGCGGTTCTCGAACGACCGTTCGGACGGGGGAGGGTGATTCTGTTCTCCAGCACCGCCGACACGACCTGGAACGATTTCCCGCTCCGTGCGGTGTACGTCCCGTTCATTCACCGGCTGGTGGGGTATCTGCTTCAACTGCAAGACACCCAACTGAACCTGTCCGTGGGACAATCAATGACTGTGGAACTGTCCCCAGAAGCGCTGGACCGGGTCGCCACCATCGAGCAACTGGCGGAGGACGACGAACCCTACCGGGAGGTGACCCATGTGGAACTGGTGGGGGAAAGGGTTCTCATGCGAACCCCGCCGCTTCCGCGGGCTGGCGGATATCTTCTGCGGGTGGAGGGGTTGGATGACATCGTTCACCGGGTGGCGGTACAGACCGATCCCGAAGAGTCTAGTCAGGAAATCCTGGATCCGGAGGACTACGACCGACTGGATTCGTCCATTCGGGTGATTCGCGACACGGAAAGCGATCCCATGACCGCCCGCGTCAATTCTCTGCGCCGGGGCTCCGAACTCAGTCGCGCCTTTTTAACCTTTCTCCTGGTGTTGCTGGTGCTTGAAAGCATCCTCGCACACCGATTCAGCCGATCCCGATGAACATCCTCTTTCCCATTTTCCGAGTTCTGTTGGGCCTGCCGAAGGAAATCCGGCGGATGGACGGCTCCGGTCTGCGTTTTCAAGAGCCGTTTGATCCCTGGACGTTTATTTTTCTGAGTCTGGCCGCCCTGTTGTTCGCTGGCTGGCTCTACACCCACACCGACAACCGGATTTCCAGGCGGCGCCGGCTGTTGATGGCCGCCCTCCGTGTGCTGTTGCTGGTGCTGGTGCTGGTGGTGATGCAGAAGCCCACGCTGGATGCCTTTACGGAAAACACGGTTCGGGGAACCCTGCTGATCGGACTCGACGCGAGCGGAAGCATGCGGATTGAGGATCAGCGTCATCAACCGGACGATTTGGTGCGGGCGGCGATCGCTCTGGGCGAACTTTCTCCCGAAAAAGGCCTGGACCAAACCCTTCCCGGACCCGCGGAGCGCTACAACACCGTGCCCCGCAAACGCATCATCGACGGAATGCTGAGCCATCCCGACTTCCCGCTGCTGGAGCGGCTGTCGGAGTCCTTCAACCTCACCTTTTTCACTATGGGCGAACAGGCCACGGAAATCTCAAACCCCTACCGCGACGCGGAAGAGAACGCTGCGGAGGACCATGCGGAGGACGGGGAAGGGGACGGTGCCGCGGGCTGGAACGCGACCCAGCGCCGCACCGCCCTGGGCGCATCCATCCGTGAAATGGTGGAACGTGAACGGGGCCGTTCCCTCATCGGCATGTTCCTGCTGACCGACGGGGCGAACAATTCCGGTTTTCCACCCCTCTCCGCCGCCGCCATGGCCGCCGGGGAGGATCTGCCGCTGTTTGTGTTCGGTGCCGGCGTCACCACCCCCCGCGACATCGTGCTGCAACGGATCGGCGGACCCGCGGTGGTGATCAGGGAGGACCCGGTCGCCCTCAATGTCCGGCTGCGGGGGCGGGGCTACGAAGATGAGGAAGTGACGCTTGAATTGTTGTTGAACGGCGTGCGCGTGGCCGGGGAGGCGATTACCCTGACCGGCGGCGAGCAAACGGCCCACCTTTCGTTTGTTCCCATGGAGGTCGGGGATGTGGAACTCACGGCGAGGATCGCGCCCCGGGCGGGAGAAACCCTTGACGACAACAATTCCGCCACCCATTCTCTTCAGGTCATCGACTCGCGCTTCAACGTTTTGCTCGCCGACCACCTGCCCCGCTGGGAATTCCGGTACCTGTTGGCGAATCTCACCCGCGACTCCCGCATCCATCCGCATGTCTACCTTCAGGAAGGGGGCGGAACCTTCGCGAATGATCCTGACAACCCTTTTATTGACAGCTTTCCCGCGACCCGCGAGGCCTTGTTCGACTACCATGTGATTATCCTCGGAGATCTCCCGGTCGACGCTCTGGGACCCGCCGCGCTTGAACATCTCTCCGAATGGGTCAGCCAGTTCGGGGGCAGTCTGATATTACTCAGTGGACGCGTTCACAACCCCTGGACCTATGGAGACACCGCGTTGGCTCCTTTGCTTCCGGTGGAAGTTCCCGGCGGCATTCCCCGTCCAAATCCGAATTTTTATCGAAATCCCGCCGTGCTCACCCTTACCCCCGGAGGGGAGCGGAGCGAACTGCTCAGCTTTCAGGAGGAGGACGGCCTCGCGGCGGTGGAAGCGGAAGACACCATCTGGGACCGTCTCCCCCCGCTGCAATGGGTGGCCTCTGTAACCCGCGCGAAACCCACGGCTGAAGTCCTGGCCGTCGACCCCTCGCCTCTGCGCGAAACCCGTTACGGGCAGCTTCCCCTCATCGCCCGCCAGAGCCATGGACTGGGCACGGTCTTGTATCTGGGCAGCGACAATTTCTGGCGCTGGCGCTCCCTTCAGGAACCCGGTGACTTCCATCGGCAGTTCTGGAGCCATCTGGTTCAGCAAATGGCCATGAGTAAATTTTTAAGCAGCTCCAAACTGACCAACCTCTCCTTCACCCAAACCAGGCACGTGGCGGGAGACCGAATACAGGTGCTGGGTCGGCTCTTCGATCCGGGGTACGAGCCGACCACCGACACCACGGTGGCCGCGCAGGTCGGTTTCACTCCCGGGGATGATCCCGCCGCGACCGAAACCGTGTCCTCCCTGAATCTGCGCCAACTCCGGGGGCAACCCGGGCAGTATCAGGGCGAATTCACCGCGACGGCATCCGGCACATACCGCGTGTGCCTGGAACGGGATCCTGAAACGGACATTCGCACTGTGGTCACCGAGCCCCGCTTCGAAATGGGGGAAACCGATATGAACGAGGGACTGCTGCGGCGCATGGCGGAAGCCAGTGGCGGGAAATTTTTCCGGGAGGAAACTCTGCATGAACTTCCCGACCTGCTCTCCGAACGCAAAGATACTGTACGCACGCACATGGAAATTCCCATCTGGTCCTCTCCGTTCGTTTTTCTGCTGTTCCTTCTTTTGGCTGCGGGAGAATGGCTGACCCGCAAACTCTCAGGTCTCCGCTAACCCATGAAAGTGAAAGAGAAAACAACCGCATTCCTTCTCCGCCTTCGCGACCGGACCCGGAAGCAATGGGCGGCGTATCGGTCCCTGCTTCCCAAAGCGTCGGAGGGTCCCGTTCGCCTGCCGGTCCGTTCATTCAGTTTCATGCGTCAACTCGACCGGTTGCGCCGCAGAGCGATTGGACTCGGCATCCTCAAAGGGCTGTCCCTGGCGGTGGCGGTGGTGCCGCTCTCCTTTACCTTCCGGTGTTGGGTCGACTACATGCTGGTGATGCCCTGGTTCCTTCGTCTGATGTTTTTGACCGCCGAGCTGTTGTTTCTCTCGTTGGTCGTATACCGATTTGTGCTGTGGCCGCTGCGGCACCCTCCCACCGACATTCAGGTCAGTTTGCGGGTGGAGGCCAGCCATCCCCATCTGCACTCCCGGCTGGTTTCGACCCTGCAGCTTAATCAACCCGGCACCCTGGACCGGTGCGGATCGCCCTCGCTGGTGCGCGCCCTGACCCGGCAGACCGAGGAACGGGTTGCCCGGCTCCGGTTCGCGTCCGCGTATCCCGCGAACGAAAGTCTCCGCATGTTCGGCCGCGCCCTCGCGGTGCTCCTGCTGGCGGCGGTCGGTCTGTATGCCGGAGGAGAGGCGGTTCCCCCGTTGATCCGCCGCGCCTTTCTCTCCACCGAACAGGTGCCGCGGAAAACCATGGTGTACAGTGAAACCGGGGATGCGACGATTGGACGTGGCGAAGATCTGCGCCTGCTGGCCAGGGCCGAGGGCGTTCTTCCCGGGTCGGGCCGGATAGAACTCACCTACGCCTCCGGCCGAAGCCAAACGCTGGACCTGCCCGCACTTGCCGGGGATCCCGCCTTTTACGAACGCTCCATCGAAACGATATCCGACTCCTTTACCTATACGTTTCTGATCGGGGACGGAAAGAGCCGGGAATATTCCGTCACCGTGCGGGATCCCCCGGGGATCGTCAACGCCACTGTTCGAATCACGCCTCCCGCGTACACCCATTTCGAGCCTCTGAACCTTCCTTTGGCGGACATTCGTGCGTTGCCCGGCAGCGTGATCGAAGTGATCGCGGAAGCGGACCGTCCGCTGAGTGCCGGGCGGCTCACCCCCAGTACGGTTCCCGGTCCCGCGGAGATGGATGTGGATCCGGCGGATTCCGCCCGGGTCCGGGGCGGGTTTACGGTGCCGCTGGAGGGGTTGAGGGGGTTTTATATCACCCTCACGGATTCAAACGGCATTTCCACCGGTATCTCTCCTCTTCATCCCGTCCGGGTGACCCCTGACCGTCCGCCCGATATCCGGATTCTCTATCCCGTCGACATCCACCAAACCGTCACCCCGAATGCGGAAGTGCTGCTGAGTTTCCAGGCATCGGACGATATCGAGGTGAACTATTTGCGTCTGGTATATCGCATCAACGACGGCAAGGAGTCCGCCATCCGGCTGGATCTCGAAGAACCGGGCAGGGAGGTGCGCCGCCGCTTCAATTGGAAGATCGGAGAACATCTCACCCAACAGGTGGAGCGGGGCGATGTGATCGAGTTTTTCTTCGAAGCCTACGACAACAACACCTTCTCCGGACCAGGCAGGGGGGAGAGCCGGAATTACGTGGCCCGCGTGGTCAGTCCGGACGAAAAACGGGCCGAATTGCTCTCGCGCGTGTTGGATAATTTCACCGGACTTTCCAAAATCGCCACCAGCCAGTTCGAACTCAACCAACAACTCGGGGAACTCATTGAAGCCGTCGCGGAATAGCCGATTCCCCCGCCTTCCCGATTGACTTTACCACCAGGTCCCCGATATAATTGTTTATACAACCGACATCGGAATTCGCTTTCACACCCGAAAAAGTGACTCTCATAATGAAGCTTTTACTTAGATACGCACTACTTTCGCTGCTTCTCCCCGGCCACGCCCTTCAAACCCGGGGGGAGGAAGACACCCGCGCGCGCCTCAGCGGCAGCCGACGCAGCCAGGCGGAGATACGCACTTCGATGAATCGGCTCGTGGATAAGATAGACGTTATCCTGTTCGAATTCACCCGCAACAACATCGACGGGCCGGAGGTACAGGAACTGACACAAACCCGGAAACTTCTCACGGAAGCCAATCTGGAGCAGATGGAACAGATTATGAACTACCTGGACAGCGCGGTTCAGGGACAGGACCAGGAAAAGGCACTCCTTGCCGCCTTTGAGGGACAGCAGAATATTCTGACTTTGATGAGAAGGCTGATGTCTGAATACAATCAAAAGCGGGATGTCGCCGCCATACCTCTGCTGATGGAGGAATTGATCACCCGCCAGGAAATGAATCTGCGCGCTCTCCGTCAGATCGCGGACGGTATGGATCCGGGTCGGGGAGTCTCCAAGTATCAGAAATCGCTGGTGGATGCCCAGTTCGAGGAACAGCGTGACATCAACCAGGAATTTGATCATGTGGTGTCCTCCATGGAACTGCTGGCCTTCAGCGAAGAGGACACGATCGCAAAACGATATCAGAAGTCGCTGGTGGAGATACAACGACTCCAAATCCGCGAGCACCTGACCGGAAGTCTTGACGCGTTGAACCGGAATCAAGTGAATTCGGCCGCGGTATTTGAAACCAGGGCCGTGGAAAGCCTCAAGCAATTTCTCGCCGTCCTGGAGGGGGGGGATGGAAACGGATCCTCAACTGCGGCCTCCGAAGAATCCCCGGATCTCATCAGCGAAATCAAGGTGGTGTTGGAGGAACAACGCAAGGTTCGCGAATCGATGGTGAAACGTATGGAGAAAAAGCAGGATCTCAAATCCCAGGCCGGGATGCAGGGCGAAGTGATTGTGAGATTCCACGGGTTGCTGGACCTGGTGTTGCGGGAAATGCCGGACCATCAGCCCCTGCATACGACTGTTTTGGATACCATGAGGCTCGCCCGAAGGGAAATGCTGGAGTCCAAGGAGGAGCATGCCCGGGCCCTGGCGACTGTTGACAAAGTGATCGGGCAGCTTGAACAGTTTATTAAAACGACCGGGGCCGCCCTTGCGGAAAACGAAAACCGGGAAAGTGAACCCGATCTGACGGCTTTTATTGCGCGGTTGGAGATTGTGGTCAACCACCAGGAGGAACTGCTCCGGCTGTCCCGTGACCGCGAACTACAGGGCGTCTCTCTTCGTGGACTCGGGAACCAACAAACCCGGTTGGTTCGCATGACCGAAGCCCTGCATAGAGAATCGGGAATTTCCTTCCCGAATGTCAGCAGGCCTCTTTTCGATGCGCTGGAAGCCATGAAGGAGTCCCTGCAGTCTATTCCGGTCGAGGGGCGGGAAGGTCTGGTGGTTTTGTCACAGGACCGGGCACTTCAGAATTTGCGGGAAGCTCTTTCCCTCCTGCAGGGTATGGTTCAGGAACCCGCCGGGGAAGAGCCTCCGCGCACGAAAGAGGAACTGGCGGAGAAAGTTCAAGAGGCGTTGGATAATGTGGAGCAGGCGGAAGATGCCATCAAAAACCGCGATCTGGACAATGCGTCGAAAGAATTGGCGGAGGCGGAAGCGGCTCTGAACGAGGCACAGGAAATTGTCGATGCACTGGGCGAAGATGTGCCCGAACAAATTGCGGAGGACATCGAAGATGCCCGGACAGCCATAGGGGAAGCCCGGGAAGCTGTCGAGGATATGCGGGAGCCCCCGGCGGTCGCCGGGGAAGATCCACCTGTGCCGCCCCCCGGAGAGGAGGCCCCCGGAGAAGAGGTGGCGGGTGGAGAAGAACCTGTGCCGCCCCCCGGAGAGGAAGCCCCAGGGGAAGAGGTGGCGGGTGGAGAAGAACCGGGTGCCGAACCCGCTGCGGAGGGCGCGGGCGAAGCACCTGGAGAAGAGATTGCCGGTGGTGAAGAACCGGGTGCTGAACCCGGTGCCGAAGGGGCAGGGGAAGCGCCCGGAGAAGAAGTCGCGGGCGGCCCCGCGGAAAGCCCGCCCGCAGCGCCCGGCGGCCCCCCTGTACCTGGTGCGCCCGGCGATCCCCCGGCTCCCGGCTCCGAAGCTTTGGCTGCCGCGCTCGCCGACGCCAAAGCGGCGCTCTCACAATTGGCGGAATCCGCAGCGGCGGCAGGTATCGACCCTCTGATGTCCAGTATCGAAGATCAATTGGCCCAGGGTGAACCGATGCCGGGTGCGGAAGGTCCGGCCGGTCCCCCCGGACCCCCTGGCCCTCCTGGACCTCCCGCTCCGGGTCCTTCCACCGGAGCCCTTACGGCGTCCGAAGGGGGGAGTGAGGATGGCGAGGTGGATTCCCGGGGCACCGCCGGGGATGCCGTTACCGGAGCACTGGGCGAAAATTCCCCGTTCACCCGCCTGCCGCCCAGGGATCGCGAAGTCATTCGGCAATCCCTGTCGGAAGCCCATCCCCCCGCCTACCGGGATTTTATAGAACAGTATCGCCGCAATCTGGCGGAGGCGGTGCAATGAAACCGGGATTCTCTTTTCTCTTCGTCCTTCTGATGACCTGTGCGACGGTTCCGGTCTCTCTGATGGCGGATTCGGAGCAATTGATCACCGACGATGTGCGCACCCTGATTGACGGAGGTCTGGAGTGGATGGCATCGCAACAGGAGCAAAGCGGGGCCTGGAGCACCGGTGTTCCCGGGGGGGGCACCCAGTACCGGGGCGCCATGACCGCGTATGCCCTGCTCGCATTTATGGGTGCGGGAAACCTTCCCGGAGAGGGACCCTACGGGGAGAATGTGCGACTCGGAATCGACTATCTCAAAAGCAATGTGCTTCCCGACGGCCGTATTCTGACTGATAACGAACGCCATTACATGTATTCACACGGAGTGGTCACCCTCGCGCTTTCCCAGGCGCTGGGGCAGACCGGCGACAGCGAGATCCGTCCCGTGTTGACGCGCATGGTGGAACTGATTGTGGGTTCCCAGAATGGAAATGGATGGCGGTACAAACCACAACCCAGTAAGGGTGACCTCTCCGTGTCCGTGGTGCAATGCGTCGCCATCCGGGCCGCCCGCAATGTCGGGATTCCTGTTCCTCAGGAAACCCTTGACGATGCGGTGGCCTTCATTAAAAAATGCAGCATCGAAAACGGCGTTGGATTCACCTACATGGCCGAAGGGGACCGGTCCTCCTATCCCCGTCTCGCCGCCGGGGCATTCTCCCTCCAGGTGCTCGGAAAGTACGACGATCCACTGGTGGCGCCTGCGGTTGAGGAAATTCTCAACACCCGGGTTCGCAACCAGAACGCAAGCGGACGCCTCAGTTACGGAGATTATTATGCCGCGCCCGCGGTATACATGACCGGAGGAAAGCTGTGGGAGGAATGGTATGGGTTTATTCGTGACGAATTCAGCAAATCCGCAAATCGAAACGGATCCAGTGTCAACTGGGGAAACGCGGGAGGCAGTAAGAATGGAGATGGAAGCGCGATCTATTTGACCGCCACCCGCATTTCGATCCTGAGCATCCCTCAACGCTTTCTCCCCATTTACCAAAAATAGAACTCCAAACATCACCTGAATATGTTGTATCGTGTTTTCATGGCATTGTGCGCCGCTGTACTTCTCCTTTCCGCCTTCTCACACGGGGAACAGCAGGCCATGGTCCACACCCTGGACGGAAAGAAAATCGTCGGAGTCCCGCAACAACTGAACGGGAAACAACTGGAGATGGTTCCGGGGTTGAACAGTTCCCCCGTCATTCTTCACCCCGGTGCAATTTGGCATCTGTTCACCGCCGCGTCTCTTGAAAAACTCGGAGAGTCGGAACCCGCCATGGAGGCCGTTCAGTTCCCCCCTCCCACAAAACCGGGGGTTCTCCTGACCAACGGCGCCTTTGTGGCGGGAGAAATCTCCGCCATCACCGGCACCGCGGTCACGGTGAAATCCAAACGCGCGGGGGAACGGCAATTCCCCACCGGACAAATCGCCCGGATTCAGTTTCATACCAGCCGGGATGAATTTCCTCCTCCGATTCCCGACACCGCCACCGGAGTGATCACCATCTCCGGGTTGTTCTCAGACGGGGACATTATTTCACTTGATGAGAAAAAAGTGGTCATCGACTCCATTGTCAGCGGGCCGAAATCCCTTCCGACTAAAAGCGTCCATGCTGTGGTGCTCACGCATGCGCCCCTCGCCTCCAGCAGGTACATCCTGAAACTGACAGACGGAAGCCTGATCCTTACCGACAGCCTGAGCGGCAAAGAAAACGGAGTCGGTGTCAATGGCATGCTCACCGGACCCGAAATGATCCCCCTGGACATGCTGGAGCACCTGTCGGCCGGTTATCGGTTTCTGGAGGATGTCTGTACGCTCGCCTATATCCGGCGCCGGCCGGAGGCTGTCGATAAAGACGATCTCACTATCCGGAACGCGCCTCCCACCGCGTCCAGGGTCCGGGTGGACTCGCGGCGGAGAAAAGTTGAAATCGCGGCGGGAAGTGCGCTCGCCTTCTTTCTCGAAAAACCCGGACACGGATTTTCGGCCCGCATCGGGGTTCCACCGGACTATCCCGAGGACGGAAAGGTCCTGTTCAGAGTGCGCGCGGACAACAAACTCGTGTATCAATCCCAACCCATGAATTCCGCCAGCCCGCCCGAACTCATCGGAGTGCGGGCGCCTATGAGCAATTATCTCGTGTTGGAGATCATCCCCGCCGGCGAAACCCTCCATGAAACGCCCGGAGTGTGGATCGAACCCGTGCTGCACCGTCAATGAGAAGCACTCTCTGGGGGTCAGAGGGCGCGTTGCGGTGAAAACTGAAAGATGCTCCGGGGACTGCTTCAGTAAAGCATAAATGAATAGACATTACCCTCCGTCCGCAAGCGGAACTATGGCGGGGCAGGTCCGTGACTACCTCCTACATCCCGGCCGCTTTGAGCAGGGCTGCATTTGAAAGCCGTTGTTTGTAATCCGGATCGGCATGGACGAATTGGATGATGCCTTCGGCATCGATCAGAAAGACGGCGGGAACGGGGAGCATGCGGTGGGTGGTGCCCGAATCGCCTTCGATATCGATTCCGTAGCCCTGGAGCTGTTTAAAGGTTTCCTCATCCACGGTGAACGCGAGTCCGAAGGCTTTGGCGGCGTTCATCGGGCTGTCGGACACGAGTTGATAACTGAATTCGTGTTTCTCCAGCGATTCTTTCACTTTTTCAGGGCGATCCGGGGATACCGCGATGATCTGATAGCCGGCTTCGCGCAGTCGGCCTTCCACTTCGCCCAGGGCGGACAGGTGACGGGTGCAATAGGGGCACCAGCCGCCACGGTAAAAAACCAGCACGGTGGGAGTGTCCTGATGCAGATCATGAAGGGTAACGGTTGTCCCGTCCGCTTTGCGGACTTCAACATCCGGCAACGGTTTTCCTGTTTCAATGACCTCCGTCTCCCCGCCGAACAGGTGTAGGGGAAGCAGTGCGAGTAGTGCGATGGTTGTGAGGTGGTTCATGTGCAGACTCCTGTGTTGATGTTTTTGGGCAGGGTGAGATATCCGGAGTGGATGGCCCGTTTAAGATCGGTGAGCGTATCAATATCAAAACACGGCGGCAGCAAATCAACAGTCAAGTTGAGGGCTTCGGCCCGCTTTAAGGTAACGTCGAGGGTGTTCGGTTGGCTCCAGGGAATGTCGTCAAAGAGGGAAAGGTCGGGTTTTTTCATTCCCAGCAGCACAAAGCCGCCGTCCTCTGCGGGAATCACCACCACGTCCGCATCCGACTGCAACATCCGCCGCGCCTTCAGGAAGTTCTCTGTGTGGAGACAGGGGCAATCAGCACCGATACAAAACACCTGATCCGCCCCCCCGCTGAAGGCCTGTTCGACACCCGCCCGCAGGCGACCGCCCAGATCTCCGGGGCGTTGTGGGTGGAATTCGTGTGTTTCACCCAGCCAGTCTTTCATTTCCTCTTCCGCCCGAGGGGGATCAAACAGGATGCGAAGCCGCCAGTTCGAGGGGATCTGGTGAATCTGTTGTTCGGCCAGTTGACGATACACGGCGACCGCCGCTTCGTCTCCGATATCCGCGGCCAGGCGGGTTTTGACCCTTCCGGGAACGGGGGCTTTGAGGAACAGAAGCACGGTGGGATCATTCATGAGGCGACGGTGGTGTCGGTTTGGATTCCCCGGCGCAGATACCTCAGGGTCAGCCGCAGATCTTTCCAGGTGCGGGTGAAGGCTCCGTCCGCCTCAAAGCGGCGGGCGCTGCTGATCACCGGGGGGGTGAGCAGTGAGACCCGGCCCTGTTTTTTCAGGCGGCGGGAAAAGTCCAAATCTTCGAACAAGGGAATTTCGCTGAATCCCCCCAGGCTGCGAAACACGTCCCCGCGGACAAACTGGACCTGATCGCCCAGGAACCAGCCCATCGTGCGTCCCCTGAGGTCCGCCAGGCGGCAGGTGAAACCGAGAAAACGGGAGGGGGAGTCAAAGCGTCTGGAAAATCCTCCGCCCACGCCCCCCTGACGGAACGCGGTGCAGAGGGCCTCGCGGGCGGCGCGGGGGAGGCGGGTATCCGCATGTAGAAACACCAGCAAATCGGCCTCCGGCACCCGGGCGGCACCATCGTTCATTTGTTTGGCGCGCCCGCGGCGTTCCGGAGGTGAAAAGTGGGTGCGGACCCCCATTTTCTCCGCCTCGGCACCCGCCCCGTCTTCACCGCTGTCGATCACCAGCACCTCCTCCGGCATCCAGTGGGTCAACAGGTGATGCAGGCAGGCGCACAACGCTTCGCGGTCCTGAAAAACCGGGATCAGAATTTGTATCCGGAGGGTGTGCCCCTTTTGCGCCAGCTTGTGAAAGGCGTTCTGGGTGAGGTCCAGGGCATCCTCCGGATCCCGGCAGGTGGAGACCGCGAACCGGTAAAGAGGATCGTACCCTTCGTGCACGGTTGCGTTGAAAAATTCAGTTGTCATGTCCATAAGACGCAGTAAGGCGGGAATTATTCCAATCGCAACAAAAAATTGTCTGGAATAAAACACGAAAATATGCGTCTTATCTTACCTATGCACACATCGATTCGCGAAGCACTGATTGACGTATTGGATCAGGGGGCCCTCCTGTTGGATCAACTGACCCCCGATCACTACCGCCAACAGGTTCCCGAGGTGTTACAGGGGACGATTGGAGCCCATTACCGGCACTGTCTGGAGCATATTGATCCCTTGCTCGACTGTGTGTCATCCGGAATCATTGATTACGATGCCCGCCCCCGCGACAGGAGTCTGGAAACGGACCGGGTGCTGGCGCTGGCCAAGACCCGGGAATATCAGCAGCGGCTCCGCGCATTGCCCGGGGATCATTTTTCGGGGCTGTTGTCGGTTCGGAACCGGGTGATGGAGGGTGTGGAGGACTCGCCGGTGGTTGCCAGTTCCATGGCCCGGGAAGGGATGTACGCGGTGGCGCACGCGATTCACCATTACGCGCTGATTCGGGTGATGTGCGGGTTCCTGAAGGTGTCCCTGCCGGATTCGTTCGGGGTCGCCCCCTCCACATTGCAGTACCGGAAATCCATCGAAACCCACTGACATGTGCACGGTGAGCTGGAGCCGCCACTCCGGCGGAGTGGATCTGTTTTTCAACCGGGATGAACAGCGCAGTCGGATGGACGCGCTGCCTCCCCGGCGGGATGACCGGGGATGCACCGCCCCGATCGACCCTCAGGGGGGCGGCACCTGGATATTTGTCAACCGCCATGCACTTTGCGGTGTTTTGCTCAACACCTATGCCGAGGGATTCGACCCGCCGGCCCCCCCGCGCAGCCGGGGGCTGCTTTTGCTTTCGTTGGGATCCGCGGATGCTATCGGGGTTTTCGAAAAGCAACTGCGGAAAGAATTGGATGCCCATTCAACCGTTCCCTGTTTGATTGGCTGTGTGACCCTTGATGGAGAGGCTTTTTGGCACTGGGACGGTCAAAAGCTCTGCTCCAATGCGACGGATCTGCCGATGCTCACCACCTCCGGATATCGTCCGGAAGAGATTGTGGCGGAGAGGATGCGGTACTTTCGCGGACAGGTTGAGGACCCGCAACATCCCCGGTCCGGGGAGTTGGAATTGTTCCATGGCTGGCGGGATCCGGCCCGGCCCGCGTATTCGACGGTGATGGCGCGCGGGGATGCGCGCACGGTCAGCCGCACCGTGGTGAAACTCCGAGCGGACGGGTCGCGGATGACGTATGAGGCTCTGCCTTATTCCCCGCGGAACGACCGCCGGTGAACTTCGTCGATGAGTTTTTTCACCCGTTCCGGGGGGGTGGTTTTGACCACGCCGTGGCCGAGGTTGAAGATATGCCCTTTGGCGGGGGCGAAGGCGTTCAGCACGTCCGCAGCTCCCTCCAGGGCGGCCTCATCCGAGGCGAGGAGGCGGGCGGGATCGAGGTTGCCCTGATAGACGCGGTCACGGCCGATGCGTTCCATCACGTTTGCCGGCTCCACCCGCCAGTCCAGGCCGATGACATCCACGGGCATGTCCGCGACCTGTTCGAGCAGGTGGCCGCCGTTGGCGGAGAAATGGATGCCCGGGACCTGTCCCCGCAGGGCGGCGAAAATTTTGCGGGTCCAGGGGGCCGCGAATCGTTCGTAGTCGCGGACGGAGAGGCAGCCGGACCAACTGTCGAAGAGTTGAAAGGCCCGGGCACCGGCGTCGATCTGGGCCTGCAGATAATCGATGACTCCGTCGGTCAGGCGGTCCATAAGATCTGTCCACGCGTCCGGATTCGAAAACATCCAGGCGCGCACATCGTCAAAGTCCTTGCTTCCGCCTCCCGCCACCGCGTAGCAGGCCAGAGTGAAGGGGGCTCCTGAGAAGCCGATCAGGGGGATCCGGTTTTGCAGCTTGCCGCAGGTGATTCGGATGGCTTCGAGGGTGAAGGCCAGGTCGCGGGAGGCCTTCGGGGATTTGAGAGCGTTTACATCGGCTTTGCTTCGAATCGGGTTATGAAAGACGGGGCCCCGGCCGGCGATAAACTCCAGATCCAGTCCCATGGCTTCGGGCAGGGTCAGGATATCGGCGAAGATAATGGCGGCGTCCACCGCAAAGGCGTTGACAGGCTGCAGTGTGACTTCCGCCGCGAGTTCCGGATTTTTCATCATTTCCAGAATCGGTTTGTGTTCGCGGATCGCCCGGTATTCGGGCATATAGCGGCCCGCCTGCCGCATCAGCCACACGGGGGTGAACGGAACCGCTTCGCCCCGGCAGGCTTTGAGAAAGGTGTCATTTTCGGGTGGGGGATTTTTCATTGGTTTCACAGTGAAGAGATGTCCCGGTCCCGCATGCCCAGTAAATAGAGAATGCCGTCGAGACCGACGGTGCCCAGGGCATGGCGGGCGCGTTGTTTGACCAGAGGTTTGGCGCGGTAGGCAATACCGAGACCGGCGATGGCGAGCATGGGCAGATCGTTGGCCCCGTCGCCCACCGCGATGACCTGTTCCAGGCGAATGCCCTCCCGTTCGGCGATTTGCCGAAGCAGCTCCGCTTTGCGGGGGCCATCCACGACCGGGCCGTTGATTTCCCCGGTGAGTGTGCCGTCCCGGACATCCAGAATGTTGGCGTGCACCTCATCAATACCCAGTCTCTCGCGGAGGGCATGGGCAAAATAATCGAATCCACCTGAGAGAATGACCACCCGGTACCCAAGGTTTTTAAGCGTGCGGATCAATTTCTCCGCGCCGGGGGTGATGGGGAGGGCTTCGGCGAGGGAGGGGAGAATAGAGGCATTCAGACCGGCCAGGAGATGCAGGCGTTGGCGAAAGCTTTCGGTAAAATCGATTTCGCCCCGCATGGCGGCTTCGGTGATGGCGGCCACTTTCTTTCCCACACCGGCCGCCTCCGCGAGCACATCAATGACTTCCGCCTGGATGAGGGTGGAATCCATGTCGAAGCAGACCAAACGGCGGTTGCGTCGGAAAATATCGTCTTCCTGCACTGCCAAATCAAGGTTCAGTTCGCTGCCCAGAGCCAATAATTCGGCGTGGAGAATGCTGATGTCGATGACCGGGCCTTTGAGCCAAATTTCGATGCTGGCGTGTTGGGGATGTCCACCCTTCCGCCGGGAAATACGACCGGAGAGGCGGGTGATCTGCTCAATATTGAGGCCGTAGGCGGCCACCACCGATGACACCCTGGCGATATGGCCAGCGGTGATGCTGCGCCCGAGCAGGGTCAGGATATGGCGGGGCTGCCCCTGGGCCTCGACCCACGTTTCGTAGTCGTTCTCATCAATAGGTGTGAACCGGAGTTCAAGATCCAGGCCGTGTGCGGCAAACAGCAGTTCTTTATACACCGGGGAGGAGGTTTCATCCGGCACATCGAGAAGCATGCCCAGGGCCAGGGTATTGTGAATCACCGACTGACCGATATCCAGCACTGTCACCTCATGACGGGCCAGCACCTCGGTGAGGGCGACCGTGATACCCGGTCGGTCGCGACCGGAAATATCCAATTGGACGAGTTCAGACATGGGGAATACCTGGAGGGGAAATGTGGAAAAAAAACGGGAAGCCGGGGAGGAAAGATTCGGTTGGATATGCCCGTTATGGATTACGTACAGGAAAGACAAATGAAAAGTGAGGTCCTTGGCTGTTCCATTAATGAGTGTGGCACAGAGTCACATAGCGTTTACGCAAATTCAGAGTCAGGGGGCCGGGTTTTCCACTGCCGATGGGATGACCATCGATTTCCACCACGGGCATGACAAAAGTGCTGGCCGAGGTGAGAAATGCTTCATCGGCGGCCTTGACCTCCTGCAGGGTGAAGGAGCGCTCCTCGATCGGGATTCCGTCCTCCGCCGCCAAACGGAGGACGGAGGTGCGGGTGACCCCGGCGAGAATGGCATTTCCCAAGTGGCGGGTTATCAGTTTCCCGTCCTTGACGATATACGCGTTGCTGGAGGAGCCTTCGGTTACGAATCCATCCCGAATCAGCCAGGCATCGTCCGCACCGGCTTTTTGCGCCTCCCGTTTGGCCAGCGCCGGGTAGAGGAGTTGCGTGGTTTTGATATCACACCGGCTCCATCGGAGATCGTTCAGGGAGATGAGTTTCATTCCGGTTTCAGCCAATGGGTTGTTTGCCAGCCCGGGTTTATGTTGAGTAAACGCCACCACGGTGGGAGAGGTGTGGAGGGGGTCGGGAAAGCTGAAAGCGCGGTCCGCGGCCGATCCGCGTGTCACTTGGAGATACAACAGGCCTTCCATGAGGTGATTGACGAGGATGAGGTGGTGAAAAATCTGTCCCCAATCCGGGACGGTCAGGGGATGGGTCAGTTCCAGTTCGTCAAGCGAGTGTTGTAGACGCCGGAGGTGTCCCTCCGCCTCGATCGGGTTTCCATTCAGAACCGGGATGACCTCGTATACCGCGTCCGCCATTAAAAATCCGCGGTCGAATATTGAGATGGAGGCTTCGGATTCCGGCAGATAACAGCCGTTCACATAAACGATTCGGGTCATGGTGTGTATGGGGTGCGAAAAGAGATGGCGGTTGCGTGAACCTAACCCGCCGGGGCGGGGCACACAACTCTACACCATCATTTCTTTCATGGCGGTCGCGGTTTCAGCCAACAAAGGATATTTCGCACTGCGCAGCGAGTGATGAATGGCCACCGGGGATTTATTCAGTGCGTCCGCAACTTTTTTTTGCAAACCGAAGGTTTTCGTGACCGTGGGATCCTTGAATTGGAGGTGTTGAAAATTGCGAAGGTGGGTAAGCACATCACATTCCACCCGGGTCAGGGAACTCAGGAGTTCCATATACAGAGTTGACAGGGCATTCAGCCCGATATCCACACGATTCCCGAACCCTTGAAACCGCAAATGACTTTTCGTATGGGGCAACTGCCGGCGAATCCGCTTGATTTCCTGCTCAAGGGATTCGCTGAGAAGAATGCGTTCATGATCAACCGCGTTGTAGGGCAGAAGATCATGTCCGAAAAACACATTGCAGGACACCCCCCGCAACAGGATATGCAAATCCAACGCCAGGAATGGGAAAATACCTGAGTGATAGGGTTTCACCGCCGTGAACCACACCCCGGGGGCGTACACGGTGAATTCCTGACTCAGATACGGATGGTATCGGCTTCGGGCCATTTCCTCAAAAGGTTTCATGGCGGATACCTGCTGCGGGGATTTCAGGATGATCAGGGTAAGAATCATTTCTTGTACGAATATTTTTCACTCTAATTAAGTGGAAAGTGAAAGGAATCAAAACGTTTTTCCGCTAAACTTGCAAAGGGGACACGGTTTATACAAAATTGAATCATGCAGTGAAACGAATACTGCGGCGGACGAGTTGTTCCGCCCGTGGTCCCTCCACCAATTGATTCCCCTTGAGTCCGTACAAAAGGAGAATGTCGAGGAAACCCGATTTCAGCCCCTGGGTGATGAGGTCTTCCGCAGGCAGGGCGAATCGGCCGGCTTTGTGAAGGAGGTCGAAGTGAAAGCCCTCTTTTCCGCCGAGGGCCCGGTAGACCACTTCCGTGCAGACCAGGCGGTCGCTGCGGGTGAAATCAAATTCAAAATCATAGAGTTTCCCTTCGTGCGCCAGAGCGCGTTCGATGCATTCCCGCTGTTGACCGGTATCGATGAAGCGTGGCCGCAACAGCATAAAGGCATCCACGCGGAGGGTTTCCCGCAAGGAGCGAAAGCGCACACCGTCCTTTTTGGCCTCCAGAATACAGATCGGGGGTTGAGAACGTTGGACACGATCCTCCGAACAGGAGACTCCAAGGGTCTCGCGTTGGCCGGCGGTGCCGATGATCAATGCCGCGTGGGGCCAAAATCCGGGAAGAAACAGGTTGCTTAACGCATCATCATGCCGGGTGATCAGAATATCCCCGGGTTGCAGGATCTCGAATACCCGTTTGCGGGCCGCCCGACGCACGCGTTTTCGATGAAAGGGATTCCGCATTTCCGCAATGGCCCGTCCGGAGGCCTCGAACAGGCCCCACATTACCGCTTTATAGTGGCGGGAGGGTTTGGATCGGATGCGGTGAAACCGACAGCGTGCGTAGGCACCGGCATGTTGCCGTTTCTGGATTTCGATATACGGCTGTTCCGCTTGCAGGCAGGTGACCAGCGGCCCCGTCAGTGGATCGTCCCTGAGGTGGTCGATTTTTTCCGCGTGCTGTTCGGCGAAACGGGCGGCCCGCAGGTAGCGGAGCAGGGTGGAGGGGCGGGTGGAAGACAGATAAATCAGATCCAGAGTGCCTGCGGGGATCGCATAGAGGGGTTCAGCCTGATTGAGAAGAGTACGGATCATGGGCTCATCGTGAAACTCGTTCACAACATACCGTGCGGATCGCATCAGCATGCATCCGGCCAGCCATGCGGCCACAAAGGCCTGCAGGGATTGGGGTGTATAGGCACTCCACCACCAGCGGGGAGCCAAGGGGCGCATGGAGTGCAGCGTGTCGTGCAGAGCGGTTCGCACATGCAGATAGCGGACGAACAGTTGACGAAATTCCGCGTCTTCATCAGGGAAGAGATATCCGCGATCCACCGCGGGTTGCAGCGTCTCCCGCAATGTCGCCACTTCCTCCGCCGCGGGCATGGCGGCATGAGCGGCCAGCAGGGTGTCCCTCGCTTTTTCCAAAAGAGAGTGGATATCGGAATCGCCGCGGGGATGGAGGCGTTTAGACATCGAGGGCCACGGCTCCGGTGCTGTGAACCAGGACAACGGTGGGCAGCCCCTCCATCATCCCCCGGGTCCGTTCCACAAACAAGGCCTCTTCTCCCTTTGCGGGCGGCAAAAATCCCAGAAAAACCAGGGCGGCACCGGCGGATTCCCGGGTCAGGGCGTGCTGAAACCGATCGGACACCACCACCGCGGGCTCTGCCGGGATGCGGGCGCTGTGAATCAGGTTGGTAAGGGTTTGGGTGGCTTCCGGAATTCCGGAGGGGTGGGGGACGCATTGCAGGAGGCGGATGGTGCGATGTCCCCAGGCGGGGGTTTGACTGATCAGGTGGGCGAGCAGGAGCATGAGCTGACCGTGTTGGCGTCCCCGCCACCAGACATCAATTTGACCCTCCGGGGGCGTGGCGTCCTTCAGGAACGAATCCGCGGAACGGACCACCAGCACACTGCGTTGCAATTTGGAGATGTTCCGCAACAGCGTTCCGTAGTCTTCGACATGTTCGGGGGTTTCACTCCATCCGAGCAGAACCGTGTTGGGGCGCACCGCGCCGATTCCGTGACACTGTATCAGGTTGAGGGCGCCCTCCCCGAAGGAGGTTCCCGAGACCACCGCCGGGAAAGCGGGGATGGCATTGTCGCGGATGAAGACCCGCAATTCCTCCTCGCCTTTCATCAGGGGACGCATGTCGTCCGGAGTGCTTTCCCGCACCTGTGCCAGGGCCAGCAGGCCGCGGTCGGTCAGCCAAAGCCCCATGCGGGCCAGATGCAGGCGGTGGGCGGGATTTCCCACGAACGCGAGCACGGCGGGCCGCCAGTTTTTGGGATGAAAGCGTTCATCCTGTAAATAGAGCAGGGACTGCTTGGCCCGCTCAAAGGCCACCCCGCTGTGCACATCCCCCCAGCGGGTCTCCAGATCGGCGTTTTGGAGGCGAAGATAGATCAGGGCCATCATCGCCAAAGAGGCGAGGGCCCAGAGAGGATTCAGAATCAGCATCACGGTCAGACAGCCAATGGCTCCGGCCAGGGGAATGCTTTCATGCGCCAATCGGAAACGGGGCCGGAAACTGGGATTGCGGCTGTGCATCTCGGCGAAGCAGGCCCAGTTGAGGGTGCCGTAGGTGATCATAAAAAACATGGTGATCACCGGGGCCACCGCATTCAAATCCCCGGCCAGAATGGCGATTTGAGCGATCAGGCCGGTGAGCAGGATGGCGTGGCGCGGCTCCTGATTTTTGCCGGCCCCTTTTGCGAACAGATGCAGGAGGGGGAAGACCCGGTCGCGGGCGAGGGCCTGGAGAATCCGGGGGGCTCCCATCAGGCTTCCCAAAGCGGAACTGAGGGTGGCTGCAAAAATGCCGGCGGTGACCAGAACCGGGACCGCCGCGACCCCGTGCATCAACATGCGGTCTCCCAGGAGATCGGACCGGGGGGCTGTGCCGCCCAGAACCAGCACCAGACCTATATACACCACTCCGGTGACGCCGATGGCCCACAGGGTGCCCCTGGGAATGGAAACCGCAGGGTCTTTGAGGTCCCCCGACATGTTGGCTCCGGCCATAATTCCGGTGACGGCGGGGAAAAACAGGGCGAACATGATCCGCACATCGACGTTGGGCGTATAGCCCGGCCGCAGATTTTCCAAAAATTGGATGGAGGACCATTGTGGAGCCGCTCCCAGACCGAATGATATCAGGGACAGGGCCAACACCGCCAGAATGCCGTATTGAAGTCGGATGGTCCATCCGGCACCCACACAAACACAAAGGATTACCAACAGATTGACGATGCTGGCAATGAGGCGGAAGGAGAGATCCATTCCCGGGAAAGTGGCGGCGAAGGCTTCCGTGAACCCGATCACATACATGGCCACGGACACCGACTGTGCCAGATACAGAACCAGGCCGATGGCCCCTCCGGGGGCCACCCCGAGGGTGCGGCTGATCATGAAATAGGCCCCGCCCCCCCGGACCCGGGTGTTGGTGGCGATTGCGGACAGGGAAAAGGCGGTGAGAAGGGTAATCGCTTTGGCGGCCATCACGATGAACAGGGCATGCATGATGCCCGCCTGACCCACCACTTCGCCGAAGCGCAGAAACATAATCACCCCGAGAATGGTCAGGGTGCAGGGGGTGAACACCCCGCCAAAGGTTCCGAAGCGCGGGGGAGA
>JBBDRC010000200.1:0-4199 GCA_040905625.1 Kiritimatiellia bacterium | reverse complement strand
CTCCCCAGTAGGTGCCGTGATAGAGGAAGCGAAGGATGCCTTCTTTATCGATGAGATCGCGGAATTCGCCGTGACAAACCGGACACCAGTCGGCGAAAATCCAAATCAGGGCGACGGCCTTCTCCCCGCGCAGGTCGGAGAGTTTCCACGGTTGGCCTTCGGTGTCGGGCAGAGTGAAGTCGGGGGCGGGTTTACCGACTTCGGCGGTGGCGAAGGTGTCGGGATCGAGACTGCGCCAGGCCCCGGCGAGAGCTTCGGTGGCCGGTTGCTTCATGGACTTCATGGTTCATAGTGATTTATGATTTGTCGTCAAGAGTGAATTTGCGGTCCAGATCCCTCAGAAGATAGAGGGTGAAGCACGCGGCGAGCATGGGCCACGCGGCGGAAAAGAGCATCTGCAACTCCAGGTACGCCCTCCAGGAGGACAGAAAATTTGACGAAGGCTTTGCACGATAATTACAGTCCGATTAAGGATTTCCGAGGTCGGAATTGATTGCCAGTGGTCATTGGTCAATGGTCAAGGGCTGATTTCCGGATGACAACTGACTGAATGACACAGCGCAGCTGTCCTTGACCGCCGCCAGCTGTCTCTTCCTGCAAATTTGGATGGCGATCCCTGGCGGCGCTGACCATTGACAGAAGGAACTCATGCCAGACGCCTGGCCAAGAGTCGGGCGACGGGAGGGTGAATCCCCATGGTGAACAGAACGGCGGCGAAGACGGTGCAGACGATGAACTGGCGTTCGGGCAGGTTTTCGGGCAGGGACAATACCAGTGCCACCGTGACCGCGCCTTTGATGCCGGCGCTTTGCAGCAGGGGGGTCCAGGCGGCGGGGAGGTGGTGACGAGTGGGAAACAGCAGCAGAAAGCTTCCGCCCACCGAGACCGCCCGGGCCAATTCAACCAACAGCAGGACTCCCAAGGTGATGAACACCGTGAGATTCCAGGCGTGGTTGGCGATAACCGCACCCAGGCAAAAGAAGAGGACTCCGCTCATAACGGTTTCCAGCAAATCCCAAAATGGTTCGTAGAAACTGTCTTTTCCTGAGGTGATTTCCGCACAGCTCCCTGTTTTGGGAGAGCGCGCGGTCAACAGCAGAGTGCAGGCGAACACCGCCAAAACGCCGGAGACATGCAGGAGATGCTCGGACACCCAGAATCCGCCATAAACGGCGGCGAGAGGGATAAGCACCGGCACCAGGCGATTGTGGCGACCGCACCAGAGCTTCAGAAGGAGCAGTGCCAGACCGGCTACGGCAAGTCCCACCAGAACTCCGCCCAGAATCAGGGTGAAAAAGGTGAGAATGGAATTGGGGCCAATCGCCTCGCTTCTGCCCAGGGCGGAGTTGCTGAGAAGGGTGAACAGCCAGATGGTGATCCCGTCGTTAAGCAGGGATTCAGACTCGATCAACTGCAACAACCGCGGGGGCGGACGCAGCGGGTGCAGCACCGCGGTCAACGCCAGCGGATCGGTGGCCGCCAGCGCGGTGCCCAGCAGAAAAGCGGCCGGGAAAGAGAGTCCCAGCCAGTTCATCACCGGCCAGGCGAATGCCGTGACCGCCAATAAGGTACCGACCATTGCCATCAACAGACTTTCGGGTACCAACTTCAAAATCAGGTTGGGATGAAAACGCCTGGCCGAGGTGAAAATCAGCAAAGGGAGAAAGATGAAAAAGATCGTCTCTTGGGTGAGCGAAAAATCCGGGGGAGACCAGGCCGTCCCCGCAGGCAAATTCCCCGCCGCCACCCCGGCAAGCAACAGCAGCAGGGCGGCGGGCAAATGGGTGCGGTGCGCCAGCGTCTCCGCGAAGCACAGCACAAGCAACAATAAGATGATCCAGGGTGTCATGGGATGATTTCATTTTCCCGGGTTGTTCTTCGAAAATGGGTTCGATCGGTTTATCGAAATATTAGACGCAAGCAGGCAGGGTTCAGGACCGAAACAGCGGGTCCAGGAACGAGGTGCGACCGGAGGTGGCAATGGCCAGAGTATATCCCCCCTGTTCCAGGCGTCGGAGGTTCCAGCCTTTCTCCTTGTGCCATTTGTCTTCGGGAAGATCCAGATAGTGGCGGGTTTCCTCGGTGAACACGTACACATGCACAAATTGATTCTCCATCTTAAAGCACATCAGGCTGATTTGGTTGCCTTTTCCATCCTCCAGAATGGTGCAGCCATGACCCAGTGCCGTCGCCAACAGCTCGGGGAGGGAATCCGGCGTGGGCGCGCCCCGGTCTTCGAGAAACTGCTTCAGTTCCACCACCGACCCGCTTTGAAAATCGAGGTGCTGAAGGCCGGAAACTAAAGAGGCCAAATTGAATTCACCCGGTTCCCACACCACCGGAGCGGGGCGAAGCGCACTGAACAAAAACAGTCCGATCACCAGCATGGCGGCGAGTGGAAGCGCCCACAGGCCCCATCGGAACATGTGAAGAGGTTTGCGCATATTCAGCGAAACGGTGGAGAGCACCTCTTCTTTCCCGTTGGCAGGCGGGCGAATTTCGGCGAGAGAGCGGATCATCCGTTGATCAAAAGCGCGTTCCCCGTCAAGCCAGTCCCGCAAATCGGGGTCGTTGGCGCATTGATCCAAAGCGGGTTTGAATACCGGATCGGTGCTGTCGGCCCCATTGGGTCGATAAGCGGAAAGAATATTTTGGGCGGTGGGGTTATCCATGGCGGGCCTCCCTTGGAAAGGGAATGGTTTGGTGAGAAGATTGGGGATTGGGGGTCTCGAGTTCCTCCATGCGTTCCCGGAGCCGGTCTTTGGCCCGGCGGAGCCGGGACATGACCGTGCCGATGGGAATGTTGAGCACTTCGGCGATTTCTTTGTAAGAGAGTTGTTCAATATAGAAAAGAGTGAGGGGGGCACGGAAAATTTCATCCAGCTCACCGAGCATTCGCATCATGACTTTGGCATCGTAAGAAAGTTGAACCTCCTGCCCCCCTTCCCCTGAGGGCTCCGGCACGAAATCCAGCGAGGTGGAGGGATAACGCACATTTCGCCGATATCCATCCACAAATTCGCGATACAGCACACTGAACAGCCAGGATTTTGTCTTGCTCACATCCCGCAGGGTGGCCTGTTTCCGGGCCAGCTTGTGAAAAGCGTTCTGCGTCAAATCCTGGGCATGATCCACATTCTGACACAGGGAGATTGCGAAGCGGTAAAGCGGATCATACCACTCGTGAACCGCCTGATGAAGATGTTGCTGGGTTGCATTCATATAACTTTGACGCTTTCAAGGGTACTTTATTCCCGCAGCGAAGTAATTTTTCACAGAAAAATGTTCAATGATCGCAATCAGGATGAGGCGGATTTACATGAAAAGTGTCATCGAGCCAGGTTCGGTTCAGGGCTTGGAAACGTCATTGTCGATTAAAAACCCATTTTTCATTCATCGTCCCACAGAAGGCGGAGAATATCATCACGTCCCACGATAGGTGCTCCCGGTGCCTTTCGCACAACGACTCTACCGGGCTGGAAGTCAATTTGCGGTTCCTCCGCCTCTCCGCCGGGTGTATAGACGATCCGAACCGCATCTGTCACCAATTTGCTGAGAGAAGCTTTTCGACGTCCCCCACGCCTCGCGGACTCCATACGGAGAATATGCGCCACGTCATCAGGCAAATCCAAGGTTGTTTTCATCGTCTTATGGTAAAAAAGCATATTTCGTTAGTATGAGCGCAGATTAGCGTCATTTAGCGGTTAGAAACAACTATTCTTTCAATAAATCGACAGGCCCTGGAGGTGGGATTGCCTAAAATTCGTTGATCATCCCCTCCAGATCCTTAAGCCTGTCTAAAACGTTCGTCCAAGCTGGTGGATCCCGGAAAAACATGGGCCGCATTCGCGCATAGTCTGTCGAGAGTTCTCTCGCCCGCTCTTTTGACGGAGCAACCTTAGACATCCCGGTCTCCGTCGCAGATTTTTTTTAGAGCCTCGTACACCCAGGCCGTTGAACCTTTTGCGTCCCGCAGAACTTTTTTCCGCATGGTGGCGGGTAGCCATTCACGCATCCTTGCACAGACCTTCTCGTCGATGCGCGTGGGACCCAACTCCTTCAACCCCTGCACCAACACTGCGGACTCCCAAATATCCACAGTATCCTTCAAAGCCTGATGCCGGAACACCAGGGAAGTGTTGTCCACCGCGTATTGACGACTGGGACCATCCGTCAGATACACCATTTGCGCCGGTACC
>JBBDRC010000199.1:0-4218 GCA_040905625.1 Kiritimatiellia bacterium | reverse complement strand
TCTAGCCATAGGGCGTATTCACCGGCCAGACAAGCTGGCCGGGGTCTTTTCGAACAGGGTCTCGCTACACAGTTGCTCCAAACCGGCTTCGCCGCACAGAGGGACAGCGGCTTCAGCTTGAATTTCCCCAGCACTCCCCCCTCCACTCACAATACCGAAACCGCCTCTCGCACTCTCAGTTCCAAAAACGATTTCCTGTCCAGAGATAAGAGTGTGATGAGATAGTACAAATAAAAATTGAAATAATCCATTCACTTATCTAGGCGAAACGCCTACCATAGATCCTGTAACTCAAGATCTTTCTCGTTTTCCCCAAGACAAAAAAAGCGAGAAAATACAACAAACAACCCCCAGTTAGGAGAGAAACCCCATGAAGAGCAAACGCAATCATCACCCAGCAGGCGCATCCGGCCTGGCCATCCTATTCTCCATTTGTTTGGCAGCTAGCCCGGCTTTCGCCGCCGATTACTTTCATTTGGGGGGGTCGGATGGTTCCCGGATTCCCAATGCAGATCAATACTCCAACACCAACGGCAGCACAACCGTCGCAACAGTTGACCCCGGTGGAAGCGACAACTTATTCTTCTATAATTCAACGGTAGGGGCCGGTCCATTCAACCAGCGACTCGAGTTGGGGGCTTCAAATAAAATTTTCAATTCCCTGACATTTGACAGCAATGCGGGTACCACTCAAATTGACCGTGGAGGCTCGACCAGCACTTCTAAAAATATCCTCGGTTTAAATGCAGGCGGCATTACGGTTGACGCAGGTGCTGGCCCTGTCACTTTTGGACGGCTTCCCAGCAGCGGAAATAACCAGGGTGTCATTTTGGGAGTTTACCAGGATCTTACAGTGACGAATAATTCCAGCAGTGACCTTACCTTTGCCCGGGAATTTGACGGTCGGGGGACGGCACAACGCACGGTCACCGTTGCGGGTTCAGGCTCCGGGAACACGATCTTCAACGAGATAAGATCTTATGATGCCAACAGGGATGTCGCGATGACCATCAACACCAGCGGCACCGGCATTGTGCGATTTGATGTTGGTGTGAGTAACCACGACTATCGCGGTGCCACCACGGTGACTGCCGGGACGCTGTTGGTCGATGGCAACGTGACAGTTAGCAACTTCAGTGTGGGAGCCAACGGCGTGCTCGGCGGGACGGGCACTATCGGTGGAACGGTGGATTTTGCGTCGGGCGCAAAATTGTACTTTGATCCCAGTTCCTCACTGACCATTAATGACGACGTAACGTTTGGCGGATTCGATATTGGGGACTTGGTGGGGTTGGATTCGTCGGTTTCGCTCGACACCTACAATCTGATTGTGGGAACCGGGACGATTGATTTCACAAACATCAGCGACGTGGGAGTTGGAAATGCAGTAGGTATTGGTGGTGGGAAATCCGCTTATTTCCAGGAAGGCAGCCTCCAACTGGTGGTTATCCCCGAGCCCTCGACCTTGATTCTGCTCGGGATCAGCCTGGCATGCCTGGCAGTCTTCCGTCGTCGGAAGTAAAGAACAGGTTGCGGATGCAGGCAGGCGGGGTGTTACCGCCTGTCGGCATCCACTTTTCACAACCGTCTTCAGGAGACATGAAAATGATGCTGCGCACGAAACGGATCTTCATGTTGCTGTCCCTTGTTTGTTTGGCGGGGAACGCAATGGCCGAAGTGGTTTTTTCTGAGGACTTCAGTGATGGAAAACAGGACGGCTGGGTTCTGGCGGGGAAAAGCCTGGCCAATGAGATTTCGGTTTCCGGGGAGGCCTTGCTCCTGTCGAGTACCGACACCGATCCGGAGAATAATTTCAGCGCGGTGGCCGCATTTCCGGCCGTGGATTTGAGTGTGGCCGGGGCAAAAGTCACGCTGGAGCTGGACTTTCAAAATATGGAAGACCATGCCTTTCAGCGCGGGATCGCGATTGGCCTCTACGATTCGCGCGAAACCGCGATCACGTCCGACTCCGAGGACGAGGGTGCGGGCAAAGATGACTGGGGCTATTATATGTACACCCGCCGGTTCCCGTTCATGCATCGCCTGTACGAAAACAACGGGAAAGGGATCCTGGATGCTTCGGAGTCGGCGAACCGTGCCAATGACGATGAAAATGCCAGTATTCGGGTCAACCGCGACAGCGCGGTGGAAAATGTCTTTGGTATTGCCGACGGACAATGGCACAGCTTCAGGCTGGAAATCAAAGCCGTGCAGGGACCCGATGGTGAGGTGGATCTTGATGTCACCCTGACGGTGGACGAAGGGCATCCCACCGAAAGCGTAATGACGTATCGTGACGGCGGGGTACTGATGAAGCGTGTGGACCAGATCGGACTGATGTCCATGAAAGGAAACGATTTCAAAGTGGATAACCTGAAGGTCACCCATCTCAAACCCTGATTGAAGAGATCCAAATGAAGTCCCGCATATTTTATTTTCCTCACCGTTCACAGCGTCGCTGCGGATTCACCCTTATTGAACTGTTGGTGGTGATCGCCATTATTGCCTTGTTGATGGCCCTGGTGGTTCCCGTGGTAAGCCGTTCAATGAGACTGGCATCACAAACGAAAGCTATTTCCAATTTTCGGCAGTTGGGAACAGTACTTCAGATCTATGCGGTGGATAATAATGGACGACTTCCGGGACCGTTATACACCAATCAGCGATCGGGCTATAAACAAGGATTACCCTTGGGGATTGGCGCAAAGCTCTGGTCCGAAATGGGGCTCCCGGAACCAACGGAGGATTTTCAGCCCATACCTCTGCTGATCGTCCCGGCCTTGTGGAAATGGCCCTACACAAGAAACGATCCGAATCCCGGTGCCTACACGGTCGTCAGGGATGTCCCCCTGCCGGACGGCAGCTCCGGGCATCCGTTCGGATTGAGCAACAATTCGAGCCTTCCCACCATGCCGCTTTTTCAGATCCCAAAGCCGACCTCCACCTGGGCGATATGGGAGCGGGGCGGTGCGGGAGATCCCATTTCAGGAAACCGGAGTTTTTCCGAACCGATTCACGGCAAACGGAGAGTGGTTTTGTTTTTTGACGGGCATACGCAAGCAGTTCCGTCTGACCAGCTTCCCGACTTCATGAACCCATAAGGTTTATGCCGTGGATTCAGATCCGAATTTGATCGGTTTCAATGTCATGATTTCAGAAAAAAAACCGGTAATTTCCACATCACCTTCAGATTGCATACGGATTCGCGTTGCCATCCTGTCGTCATGCCTGCTGGTATGCGTTGGCTGCGTCCCTTCTTCTCCGGTTGCTGCGCCGCTTGAGCAAGCAGATGAGAATCACGCCGAGTTGGAAAATTCTTCTGTTCCGGTTCCCGACCCGCTGCAGGCGGTGGAGCAGGATCAAGCCGGCGGGACCCTCTCTTCTGATGATATTTTCAACCGGAATATCGCGTTGAATGTGATGCGTAATTATACGCACGTCTCCAGCTATCGGCGAGGTGCCTTTGGACATTTTGCCCATGACGGAAATCCGGACACCCACTGGGTGATCGACCCCGGGGAACCCTCGGGCACGCTGCGGATTTCCTGGGGGCTGGCGGTGCCGGTGAACCGGGTCGGGATCGTGGAAAAAAACAGCGGCGGCATTTCCTCCCTGAAGCTCGAGCTGTACTCGGGCAAACGATGGATCGTGATGGAGCCCGTCGACCCCGCCCGGCGGGACCACTTCCATTTTGATCGAATGATGGCCAGCGCCCTCAGAATCACTGTCGAAACCGGCGACGAGGCTGCGGGAATTACGGAAGTTTCCGTGTACGACACAGAGCAGGACTCGCCACTGCCCCGCTATGGTTCTGCGGCTCTGATTACGGCCATGCGAAGCAGCGAAGCGGTCATGCTGTTTGACGGAAGTCCGTATGTGTACAGCCGTGCAGGGCGGTCGCACATCGATCCCGGAAACGCCGGGGCCCGCCTTGCGGATTCCTGGACAAAAACCGTTCTTGAGTCGATCACGCAGAAACTTGGAGGCGCGGTGGATGCCGGTGAGGGGGACAGGCTCACCGTACGATTAAACGGGAGAAACTTTACTCTGGATGTTGGCCCGGAAGCCCGGGTCCTGGAGAACATAGAGGTCCTGGCGGAAAATGCCGGTCTTGATTTCCTGCGTGAAGGGCCTCTGGTGATGGTGGGTTCCCGGCTTGAAGTCCTCCGCAGGGATGCGGTCGTTTCCGATCTGGAAGCCCTGCTGGGGCGCAATCCG
>JBBDRC010000198.1:10335-24946 GCA_040905625.1 Kiritimatiellia bacterium | reverse complement strand
TGAACCGTTTTTTAATATTATTTTGTGTTTTTTGTGCCTTCTGTGGTTAAACAAAATCACTGGTTGAGTCAATCAGCCAGGCATGTTTGATTTTTGTTGGGAATCCGACCCGGAACGAGTCGCAAATTGTAGCCGGAGTTGCCTTTGTGTCGCGTAGCGACAAAATCAGGGTCTAAGACAGGGCAGCTTCTCCGCACGCCAATGACCATTGACCATTGACAAATGACCAATGACTAATGACAATTGACTAATGACTAATGACAATTGACCAATGACCAATGACTAATGACAATTGACCAATGACTAATGACAATTGACCAATAACCAATGACCAATGACTCATCAAAAAACCGGATGAATCTGCGCCTGATGGGTCCAGACGGGGGTCGTGCGGGGATCCGATGCCGGGGAAGGACGCAGGGTCCAGTGCAGGGTCATCGGACCCGGCTGGGCCGTGGGACAATTGGTTAACCAATAATTATTGTACACCCCACTCAGCAACAGCGGCTGAGCCGGACGCGGCGCGTCGGTGGATTGCATGCGTCCGAAATGAAATCCGCCAAACAGGACCAGCGGCACATCCGGCGACCAGAGCCGGAGGCTGCGGGTGGTGTCGGCGATTTCCGCCTCCTTCTCCAGGGTGATGTAGTCCCGGTTCGCGCCGGGGAGCTGCTCCGCATCCCATTCCACCCGCTGCCCGGCCGTATCGAACCACGCCCGCCAATCAGCTCCCAAACCGGTTGGAAACACGGCATAAACCGCATTGGGAGCGGTATCATTCCCAAGCTGTAGTTCCCAGGTGACCGCGAGATCGGTGCTGCCCTCCCCCAACCCTAGACGGGAGATCACGCGGTGGCCGAAAGGCAACTCGTGGCTGCGTTCCAGCCAGAGGCTGTGTCCCTCGTCGGCAATCCCCAAAAACGCACTTTGTCCCGCATCATGCGTGAGCAATCGAAAGGGGCCTTTTCTGTTGCGGGACGCCTCATCCGAGGCTTCGGACACCGGTGCTCCGAAATCCCAGGGACAGGATTCGGGCAAGAGATCCTCCCCACTCGCACGATCAATCAGGCGAAGAACCCGACCGCTCTGCGCATCAAACTCAAGACGAAGAAACTCGTTTTCGATATGCGTCGGAGATGACGCAAGGGATGCCGCCGTCTTGGTCAGTTCCACCAGCGGCACCACGACCGAGCCGCCTGCGGGGATCCTTACCGGGGCCAGGGACATTTGCTCATGCCGGGGGGTGTAGCTCATCACCTCGGCCAGATGCAACATCCAGGCCGCATTGTGGGGTGCCAAGGGGCCGACCAGATTTTTTGGCACGCGTGGGAACACCAGGACATCCTCGTCGCCAGGATTGACGATCATGCAGCGGGAGCAGCCGCGGGCCTGGGTGGGATTTCCGGACACGCGCTCCATTTCCAGACTGAGCCCCAGCCGGGCCCAGGCGTAGCCGTTAACCGCCAGCGCATTTTTTTGTTCGCTTTGCACCCGGCTGGAAACATCCGCCGGGGCCATGCAGGCCTGATAGGCTCCCCAGGTGTGCTCGTTCCACAAGCCGAGGCTGCGGCGGGCGGCCTCCAGCGCGGCGGCCACGCGGGCGGCGGATGCGGGAAGCCGGGCGGGGACGGGATCGTCGCCCAGGCGTTCCGCCAGACGCAGCAGCGTGCGTCCGCGGCGGGCCAGCGAGGTATGGAAGGGCGTGGAGGCACAGCCGTACACCCACCAGTCCGTCCAGTCGCCTCGGAATGCGGGCAGGTCCGCCGGGGCGTGGCGCAACAGGCGTTCCAGCAAGTCCTCGCCCGTGCAATAACGGATGGGCGGGCCGCATTTTTCCCGGTTCCAGGCGCGAACCAGGGCCTGGGCCTCCTGATCCGGCGGATTGCAGTCGCAGGGCTGTTTGAGTGTGGATGTCATATAGGCAAAAGGCAGATCGTGCCCCTCTGCGGCCAGGCGCGTCTCGTAGGCCTCCCAGTTGGCTCGCATGTCCTCCAACGAACCATTTTCCGGCTGCAAATCGCGGTTGAAGGAACCGTAATGATCTCCATTGTACACCAGCAGGGATCGGCCCGACGGTCCGATCCATCGGAAAAATTTGAAGCGTCCCACGGCCACATTTCCCCCTCCGGCGGTATTGATGCCGGTAATGAGGAGTTCCACCCCCGCATCCAAAAACGCATCCACCACCGGCCAGGGAAGTCCGTTGATATCGTGCTGGAAAGCGCAACGGATCGGGCTGCCCAGACGTTGGCGGAGCGCGGGGGCAAGCGACACCAACTCCGCCAATTCGCGGCGGTCGCAGAGCGGAGCCGGATGGAAGGCCGTTGCACCGATACAAATTCGACCGGCCGCCGTCAGGGCGGCCAGCCGCTCCACCCAGTCCTCCTCTCCGCGCGCGGCGCACTCCTCTAGGAAACATCTGACCGGATTCGTCACTTCAGAGGTCCACTTGAACTCCGGAAAGGATTCGCAGCACACAATGGCCTCGCGCAAATAGTCGGCCTGTAGGGCATCTTCGATTTCCGGCGGATGCATATATCCCCGGTCATAATGGCTGTGCTGCAACAACAGAATTTCTTCAATCATGTAAGGTCCTCAATGTGTAAAGGCATGGCCACCGAAGGGATGGCGGTTTCGGGTTTTTTCAGATGGCGCAACAGCAGCTTCACCGCTTTGCGGCCCATCTCGAATTCGGGCAACAGGGCCGTGGGAAGGGTCAGCTCAAAATGCTGGATGCGTTCTTCGTTGATGCCATACAACGCCAGATCCTTGGGACAGGACAAGCCCATCCGATCCATGGCGGTGAGGACGGCCATGCATTCATTTTTCCCGTACGTGACCACCGCCTCCGGCGGCTCCGGGGCACGCAGCCAGGTCTGCACATGGGTGATGCGATCCGGGGGTTTCACCTCCTGTGCCTCGCAGATGATCCTCGACGGCAGCCCGGCCTCCCGCATCGCGCGCTCATAGCCCGCCAGGCGGTCGAGCACGCTGTAATGGCAACTCGCCGGATGCAAGCCCGTGGTGTAATTCAGATAGGCCACCCGACGATGCCCCGCCTCCAGCGCCTTGCGGGTCAGGGCATACGCCGCCCCCTCGTCGTCCGGATAGACGCAGGCCTTTTCCTGTTTCGAATTGATCCAGATACTGGGAAGCTGGAAGCGTTCAATCAAATCGATCATGGCCCGGGGAATGTGGGCATTGTAGTTGATCAGCAACCCGTCACTGGCCAATTGATTCAGCAACTTCGGAACCACCTCCGCATCGGTCAGTCGGTGATCCGGCAGATGGGCGACCACCAGATGCATCCCTGCTTCGGACAGCGCATCGTCGATTCCCGACAACAGGCCCGGGGGCAGTATGCTGCTGTTTTCCCGCTGACCCAGCACCAGGGTCAGCGATCCAAAACGACCGCTGACCATCGAACGGGCCGCGGTGTTGGGTCGATAGCCCATCTCCCGCGCGGCGTTGATCACCTTTTCCCGGGTCGCGGGAGCAAATAAATTCGCCCGCTTGCTGCTGGGCGCCAAAATCTGACTCACCGTCGGCAGACTCACCCCCAGCTCAGCCGCGATATCTTTCAGGGTGACGTTTGATTCTCGAGGTTTTGGGAAGGTTTTCATAGGGTTATAGCGATAAAATAATGCTTTCACTGCCACATCTATATTTTTTCGCAAGCTTGATCCTCTGCGTATCAAACATGGGGTTTAACCACTGATGGACACTGATGAACACTGATATTCATCTCACGACGCGCTTCCATTCGAGTTTGGGATTTTTGAAATTCAGGATATATCCAAGCCGGAACCCCGTTATTTTAAGATAATTCATCATCTGGCCTACTTCCCTGTCTGTTATTTTTTCGATTACTTTTGTGTCCACGACTATTTTACCGAAAGCCTGCAGATCCGGGATGTATTCTCCCACTTTCTCTTGTTTGTAAACGATATCATATATCCGTTGTTGTTCGTAAGGTATCCCCCGTAATCGGAATTCAACCACTAAAGAGTTTTCATAAGGTTTTTCATGAAAGCCATGCCCCAGTTCATTGAGCACATCCATGGCACACCCCACGATCTGTTGCGATTCAATCTTATACAACGGCTCTGGTTTATCATTGTTCATTTTATCCATCCGTGGTTCAATCCCTTATATTCATGAATTCCGAATTATCAGTGTCCATCAGTGTCCATCAGTGGTTGAAAAAACCCTATTTATCTTTTCTGAGTTTATATTTAAACCACTGATAAACACTGATGAACACTGATAATTTTTTTCAAAATACCCTACTTTTCGAGGTATGATTATTTGAATAAAACCATCATTCTGTCAACCCTCTGTCGTAAGTTAATCTCAACCCTAAACCATGAATTATCAGTGTCCATCAGTGTCCATCAGTGGTTGAATAAAACCCTATTTATCTTTTCTGAGTTTATATTTAAACCACTGATGAACACTGATAAACACTGATAAAAAAAATTGGGAATACGTTACTTTTCGAGGTATGATTGTTTGGTTATAACCATCCACCTGTCAACCCTCTATCGTAGGTTAATCTCAACCCTAAATTATGAATTATCAGTGTCCATCAGTGTCCATCAGTGGTTAAAAAAAACTAATTATTTTGTATCAGTGGTTGAATTTTTGTCCATCTTCCGGCGCACCTGCAATTCAACCCACACAATGTTCCCCGGCCCCGCAGGCGGTCGGACCTCGATCTGGTTGATGCCGTCCAACAGCATCTCCCGATCTACCGGCCAGCTCAGGCATCGCGACACGCAGGTCGGCATACGCGGGGGTTCCGCGCCTTCGTCAGGCCCCTGCCCGATCGGCTGACCATTCACCCACACCGTAAATCCCTCCGCCGCGACGGGGGCGGCCGCCACGTCCACCCCCACATGCAACCAGACGGGTGATTGCTCCGGGACGGGACCGAGGGGGATGCGGAAAGGCATGGTCTCCCGATACCGACCGATATCAAAGGTGCCCTCGGGCTGAGTGAGCGGCACCGGCAATACGCAGGGGATCGCCATGCCGGGTCCGGGGGTCTGATGATAACTGACCGGATGACGCCGCGGATGCTCCAGCAGCATATCCGCATTGCCCGCGTTTTCCAGCAGATCGCGCAGCAGACCCGGATTCCGTTGGGTAATCCCGTCGTCGCGGTTCACCCGATAACATTCGTTGAACAGATACACCCCGTCCGCGCCCTCCCGCAACGCGGCCGCCGCGCCGCCAAAAATGAAATTGTAATCCATGATTTTCGCTCCCTTGCCCCCGTCCGGCCAGGCGTGCATGCCCGCGTCGGTCTGAGCCAGAAGTTCCACCCCCTCCCCCAACACCGCGCGCCACAGATCGATCTCGAATTCGAACAACGACTGTGAGAGAAAGGGGGCGAGGGTGACCAGATCCACCAGCTTTTCCCGTCCCCAGGTCGGCACATCGTAGCCCCAGGCCCAGGCGGCCTGCAACTGGGTGGGCAGTCGCACCCCCAGCCGCACCGGATGCCCCAGACGTTGGGCCGCCGCATCGGTCAAGCGCCGCGCCTCGCGCATGAAGTCGTTGAGAATTGCCCGACCCGCGACTTCGCCGCCGGGAGAAAAATGTTTGATCCAGCGCATCCAGTCCAGCTCAATGCCGTCCATGTCGTAGCGCCCGCACAGTTCCCGCAACAGGGACATGTGATATTCCACCACCTCCGGTTTGCCGTAGTCGAAGGCGGTTTCGAACCAGCCCTCGTCGCGGTGGGCCGCCCGGTGCAGGTCGGGACGTTCCCGCCAAAACGAACTGTGCCAGAAGGCCTCCGGATCGGGATTGTGATGGCAATCGTTCATGCGCATGGACAGCCAGCCCTGGAGTCCGTGATGCCGGCAGCGGTCCAGCCAGACCTGCGGATGGTCGATCCCCCGCTCGGCCAGCAGCCACAGGTTGTGCACCCACCAGCGGCCCCGTTTGCCGGGAGTGAGGGAGCGCGCCTCCGGACTCAGAAACCGGAACATCGGCTGATCATCCGGCCCCTCCGGATCGTACCCCGCATACAGCGGTTCCCAGGCTTTGCTGTCAAACAGGGCCCGCTGCACATTCACACAAAAAAGCACCCCTTTGACCGAGCTGTTTTCCGCATAGGTGTCCACCAGAGAGTTCAGTCCCTCCACCGACATCTCGTCCTGGCGGCGGTAGTCATAAAAGCTGGCGTTGTCTTCGTTAATCCACAGTTTTTTTTGCATATTTTTATTTCAGGAGGTCAGCGCAACCCGGAGATTTTAAGTTTTAACCACGGATGGACACGGATGCACACGGATAGTGCGAAGGGAATCCCTGTCAGAATTTCAGGCGTGTTTGAAGGTGGATATAAAGAATAAATCCGTGTTCATTCCCGCCGACGGCGTGATCCATCCGTGGTTATAGAGGTTGATTGATTAGCTTCGTTAGAAAAAAATGCCCAATCCTGTTTCCAGGACCGGGCAGGATCGCTCCACAAAGGAAAGCTTAACGACGGCGGCGGTACGCCATCAGCGCGGCCAGTCCGAACAGACCCATCAACGCGAAGGTGGAGGGCTCGGGGATGACGACGGCACCTTGTAAGGCGATGTTGTCAATCGCCCCAGTACCTGTACGACCCGTAGAATCATCTGCCATTACAATTCGAAACGTTGCGGAAGTTACTCCGGTGAAGTCTGTTCCGAGTCCAGATAAATCCACATTAAGATAATCATTGTCATCCATTGTAGAGGTTGAGGACAAGGCTTTAGAACCTCTTTCCGTAAAACTAATTTCCTTGCTCGTTTTTATAAAAATACCCGTTGTACGGGGCGGGGTACCGGAAATGCGGGTCGCACCATAGGAAATATGAGTTAAATCGATGGTGTATCCTGAATCTGCATTAATTGTGAATTCGAAATATTGACCAGCGGTGTTGGCTGCCGTCAGGCCATTCGCCCAACTTGTGTTAGCAAGAGTCACCGTATTAGAGCTTCCTCCTGAAAATATGCCAGTGGTAGCTGTACCATCAGTTGAACCGCTACCGGAAGTTGAAAACCCCACGGTGTTATTTACGTCGCTTCCTGCAGCTATATCAGTACTACTTGTATTAACAGCTTCATTAGCTGCAGCCAGGCTGTCTCCAGTAAAATCAAATGTTGTTAGAATTGCTCCGTGTGACACGGAAGCGGTCGCCAGCAGCGCCGTCAGGCCCAGCAGACGCAGGGGGGTGGTGAGGAATCGGGTTGAGTTCATAGGGTTCTCCATATGGGAGTTGTTGAATTTTTGATCAGTGAATCTCTTATAACGATATAATTAAATCACAGGCTTAAGGTCTTTGCAAGAGGTATTTTGATTTTTTTCATGTTTTTTTTTACAGCCCTCTTGGCGGCCGCAGGACTGTCCTCCAGGCGTTTTCATGATTGAGGGGAGATTCGCGGCGAAAAAGGCATTTTTTTTTAACCACTGATGGACACTGATGAACACTGATATTGGGTTATGGTGTATTATACGTAGGAATTTCAAACCCTCTGCCGCAGTTTCTCCACAAGCATGCATCAGTGTCCATCAGTGTCCATCAGTGGTTGAAATTTCTTTTTCCAGATCGAAAGGAATTATTTTAACCACTGATGGACTGATGAACACTGATATTGGGTTATGGTGTATTTTACGCAGGAATTTTCGACCCTTTGTGGCAGTTTCCCCGCTTGCATGGATCAGTGTTCATCAGTGTCCATCAGTGGTTGAAAATTCTTTAACTTAACAGGCCCCTACTCATACCCCAGATACATGGTGACATTCGAGCCATTGCCATAGGTTTTGACCTGTGAACGCAGGAGTGTGTTGGTGGTCGCACCCCGCGTTTCGCTGACATGCGTAGTGAAATCCGCGTAAGAGGTTCGGTACGTCACCGCCATGCGGCTGTTGTCGTTTTTGAACATGGGCCTGGAGGAGACATTGGCTAACATCCGCCAAAACCCACCCATGATTTCACTGGTGCCGCCATCGCGGGTTTCCATAATCGTGGCATGCCCTTCAATTTTCACCCCGAGACTCCACCAAGTGCCCCCGAAATTTTCCATGTGGGGATATTCGTTGATCACAGCATCGTTGATGGATTCCGGATTGAGTTGGCGGGCCCAGAGCTTTTGATTGCCATTCAGTCGGATGCGCATGGTGGCGACATCTTCAAAAAAGACTTTTCCGCCCGGGACGGTATTGTGATAGCCGTAACGCCCCTTTCGGGTTATCAAGGCGCAATGCTGAAACACCAGAGGCCGGGTCGTCGCCTGTTCCGCGATGATCAGCCCAACGGCATACGTGCTGCTGGTCCAAATTTGTTCCACGATGAGGGGTTGGGTTGTCGAACCCGTGAAACGCAACAGGGGGGTGGGCGAGGCCGCATTGTCAAAGGCACTGCCTTCCGGGCTTAGAACGCCATTGGCGGACAACAGATGTCGAACCGTGGCGGGAACGGTGAGGGTGCCGGTGATTTTGTAAGTACCCTTGGGGATATAGACCGTGGCTTTGCCCGAGTTCAGGGCGTTCTGGATCGCGACGGTGGCATCGACGCTGCCTCCGGAGATCGCGCCATAATCGGCGGCATTCGCCCATTCGCTGATCGGTCCATCCACATAGGTGGGCGTCTCTTCCACCGGAAGATTCAAGGCGGTGGATGGCGTGCTGGAAAAAGCTTTATTGGGGTCAAAGGCAAAATATTCGTCAATCATAGTGGGATTCCCGTCCATGGCCACGTCCCGATTATTGGAGTTCTCACTGTCCAAAGCCGTGGCATAGCCGCTGACGGAGGTGTTGCGGACATAGGCAATGCCTTGCAGCATGATCGCGGCGCTGGTGGAGGCGGGACCTCCGGTCGTCAGCGTGCTGTCAAGCAGGGTCAGGTGGGAACCGCCAACCAACATACGAATGGCCGGAACCGTGTTCGTACTGGTGAGTTTCCGCACATGAATGGTGTTGGCATCACAGTAGATGCCGTACAGGTTTTGATTTTTTAAGGTCAGGTGCTCGAAGGTCATGCTGTAATCGGCGTGTCCCAGTTTGATGCCGTAATCAAATCCTTCGATGCTCACGTTTTTCACCAAACCGGGGCCCGGCCAGCCGCGGGTGAGGGCGATGCCGCAAACCCCTGCCCCATCCCCTGATTTGATGGTCACGTTTTTAATGGCCCCCTGGTTGCTTACCTGGTAATCCACCGCTATCGCCTGGGTATTTCCCGACCCCGTATGGAGGGTCATATTCCGAATGGTGTTCATAAACGCTTCGTTCCCGCCGCCCGGCGGATTCTGATTGTCGCGGGAACCGGTCATGATCACGGCTTTGGCGGGATTGCTGCCTCCAAACGAGGGGGTGTTGTCCGCCAGTCGAATAATGGTGCCCGCCCTGCTTTGACCTTGCAGCATCAGGAACGCCTTCCAGTTGCCGGAGCTGTTCACCCATTTAAGCGTATCACTGACTTTGTAGGTGCCGTTGGGAAAATAGATGATTTTGCGTGTGTCCACATGATCATAGATGGCCTGTTGCAGGATCGCGGTCACATCGGTCGCCCCCGTGTTGTCGGCAAAGTAAGGGGCCTTCGTGACATCGATCACACCCGGATCCGAGGGGTATTGGATCGTTTCCGCTTTGAGAAGCGAAAGGGAGGTGATTGCGCCATAGAGACACCACATGTGAATGAAGCTGCGGAACATGTGTTTCGTTATGGGATTCTCGGGGTGAAGTCTCTTTCGCATGGTGCTGTCTCCTTTTTTTGGGTGGTCTCTTGATCGAAAGAACGGGAATGAATGTTTCACACTAAATTACAACGTTATAAACAAACTATCGGGTACTGTTTGTCAACCCGTAAATGAAACTATTTTTATTCAACCACGGATACACGCGGACGGACACGGACTTTGTTTTTGGGAGATTATTGAGTCCTGAACATGAAGGATCCGTGTGAATCCGTGTGAATCCGTGTCTATCCGTGGTTTTAATTTTTTTCAAATAGAGAGTTTTTTTTTAACCACTGACCCCGCAGGCGCGGGGCTGATGTTGGGTTCTAGTGTATTTTACGTGGGATTTTCTAACCCTCTTTCGCAGCTTCCCCGCTTGCATGGATCAGTGTTCATCAGTGTCCATCAGTGGTTGAAACTTATTCTTCCAGCACCACCGCGTCGTCGGAGAAGATCACCACCCGGTGGTGGGCGTAGGCGGGGCCGTTTTCGTGGCGCACCAATAGTTTGTTGTAGCCTTGTTTGAGGGTGACCCGACGCAGACCGGAAATCCCATCGAAAACTCCGGCGCCGCTTGACCCGGATTTCTTTTCGTAGATCAGCAGATCATTGAGCCAGACCCGGCCGCCGTCGTCGTGGGTGAAGCCCATGATCACCGGGCGCTCCCGGTCGGAATACACTTCGGTGTACCAGTACCAGGTGCTGTCGGCGTAGACCCGGGGGGGTTCGAGGCGGCTGCGGTCGCTTTGGTAAAAGCGCCAGCGAAGCACCTGGTCGGGATGACCGGGCTGATCCGCGAATTTGCCGTCAAAATACTCCGCGCTGAGATCGATCCGGCTTTCCGGGGGATGGCGGGTGTCGTCATAATCGTAGCGGGCCGAGATCTCCCAGGGACCGATCATGTACCAGGTGCCCACAAACATCCAGGAGCGGCGCAGCGCCTCGTCGGTGACCCGGCGTCCGGGCAGAATGGGAAAGGGTTCGCCCGCCCGGACCTGAACCGAAGAGGGCAGTAAATCGAATCGGGATTCTTCGCCCGCCACCCGGTATGCGCCCTCCCCGCCCATGCCGCTGCCGGCGCCAAAAGCGGCCGCGCCGCCGCCCGCCCCGGCGGTGAGCGCGCTGAGGTCCATCATCCGCCCCTGACCGTGACTGCGGGCGGCGGCGGATGCGGCATGATGCGAACTGTGACTTCTTTGGGATTGTGTGGAGGGGGCCTGCCGCCCCATCGCTTCGGCCCGGCTCACCATCGCGTCGATTTCCCCCCGGATTTCCCGCAGGGTGTCGCGGTGCGCGTCCACCTCCGCCACGGTGTGGGAGGGTTCATTCCGATTCTTACGCAGACTCTCGGATAGTGCCCGGCGGTTGGCCCCCTGTGCCCTGGCAGCACCGATGGCTTGGTTCACGTCCATGTTCTCGTTGGCCACCAACTCCGCCGCGCGGCCTTTCGTAAATGCATCCTCGATCGCTTTTTCCGTCTCGCGGGCATGATCGTATATCTCCGCGGGGTCGCTTGAATCAGGGGGAGGTTCCGACGGACCGTCCCCGGCCAACTCCTTCAGGGGGGTGGTATCCGGCTCCGGATCGTCCGCCTGCTGGCTATACGTCTCCGCCGCGTCGTTCAGGGCGTCCGCCGACCGCTGGGCCAGATCCAGTTCCCGGTGATGCTCGCTGCGGTCCCGCTGCCGATCCAGTTCTTTTTTCAACGCCTCCACGTTGTCCGCCACCTTGTCCACATCTTCGGCATCGGGACTGCGCTCGGTGGGCAGCGCATCGACCGCGTCGGACAGCTCCCGCATTTTGTCGCCCAGGGCGGGGTCCACCCCGCGCTCCGTGGTGTCCAAATCAGCCGCGATCATGGGCTCTCCCTCCACCTTTTGGGTGACTTTTTCACCATTGATAAAAATCTCCGCCTCCTCTCGGGCGGGAATCAGCCGCATCGCCACCTGCGTCCAAGCGTTATAAGGAAGCAGCACGGAACCGCTGTCCACCCGTCCCGTCCCGCTATCACTGCGGGTCTCCAGGGAAAGGCGCATTCCTTTTTCATTCAAAATCTCCCCGGGCTCCAGCGCCAGACGAAAACCCCGGGCGCGGCCTCCCCGGCTCATGGTGGTGGCCAGCACCTGGAATTTATCCTCCTCGGGACGGACCCACAGGGTCAGGGTGAAGCCCTCCCCAATGGCAAAGTTTCCCGCATCGAGAATGCCGCTGTCCGACCACATAAACTTCAGACGCCGGGGACTAAACGCTTCGGCATCCGCTTCGTCGCGCAACGATATATTTTTGGGAACCTCAAGGTCAACCTCCCCCACCCGGTCGATCAGCCGCAAATCTTCGCCCTCGGAGATGGGCCAGTGATGGGCCAGCCCCTGCGACGGCAGATCCCGGAAACGGGTCAGTACCGCGTCGGATGGTCCCTCCCGATACAGGCGCAGGTCGTCGATCTGTTTGCGGCCACTGTTTGCGCCATCCGTGTAGCCGCCAAACACCAAATGGCTGCTGGTGCTGTCGAGTATGCGCCGCACCCGGTTTTGCAGTCGATCCGCCTGCTTCACCACGTCCTGTTTGCGGATCTCGCGCCGGTCCGCCGCCGTCTGCTCCTCCAGGCGTTTCACGGCTTCTTCCGCCCGGACCTCCAGATCGCGTCGGATCTCCTCCAGACGCTCCACCTGTTCCTCGATTTTGGGCACGGTTTTCTGTTCCTCCATCCGCTTCACCTGTTCCGCCACCTCGGGTGCGATGCGCATTTCCTCGCGACGGGCCGCGCGTTGCTCCTCCAGCCGCGCCAGCCGTTCCTTCACCTCGACCGTCCGCTGTTCGGTTTCCGCGGTGGAGATTTCCCGGGTCTGTTTGAAGCGCGGCAGCACCACCGCCAGCAGCAGCGCGTGCAACAACAGGGCGAACACGCCCGCCACCGCCCAGAAGCGGGAGTTGGCCCGGGTGGCGTCATTCGGATTAGCGATTGTATTTGTTGTCATAAGATCGAATTCCCACATTGGTGAGCCCGCGGAACTGGCACATGTCCAGCAGTTGGGCGACATGGTACAGCGGCGCGCGATGATCCGCGTCGATGCGGATCCGGCGCTCGGGGTTTTCCAGGGCCTGCTCTCCGAGCCGCTGGAAAATCTCGTTCATCTCCGTTTCGCGTCCCTGCAGATAGAGGGCGCCATCGCGTCCCACGCTCAACACCAGATGCTGATCGTCGGGGCGGATTTTGGAGGCGCTGACGCTTTCCGGAGGCACGATGTCGATATCGCGTTTCTCCTTCTTGAACATGGTGGCCACCAGAAAGAAAATCAGCAGCAGAAACACGCAGTCGATCAGCGGGGACATGGAGACTTCCGCCTCAATCGGGGTTCCCCGGCGTTGGCGTCGGCGCATCATGGCGACACCTGCCCCGGCGCGGGCGGGGTGCGGGCCGCCTGACCGTCCATGTACACATCGCTGGCCCGCACCCGCACCCGGGTGAAGCCCTGGATTTCGAACTCGTCCAGCACGTCGATAAAGGTCTGAAAATCGGTTTGCTCCTCGGCGATCACCGTAATCGGGGTCTCCAGCGGAACCTCGCCGGCCAGGCGGCGCAGATACGGCGCGGGCGCGCCCACCCGCTCGGTTTTCAAACTGTGTTTCGAGCGTCCCCGAACCTTGTACAAGTTACCCTCCTCGTCCAGGCCAAGCTCCAGTTCCCGGGATTCCTCGCCCCGCTCCAGGGTCATGGCGTCGGGCTGCATGCGGGTGGGAATCTGACGCTCCCAGCGTTTGATCATGCTGGTGACCAGAAAAAAGATCAGCATGAGGAACACGCAGTCGATCAGCGGCGACAGCGGCACCTCCGCAAACCCTGTGTTCCGTTTTTTACGCCTGCGCGGCATCTCCGGCCTCCTGAGATGGCGTGGCGGACAGCGGACCTTCCGGCGACAGGATCCAGCGGGTGTGCGCGCGGGTCAGCGCCTGCTCCAGCGCGTCGGAGATGGTGCCGGTGCGGTGGCGGGCCAGGTGATAAAACATCAGCGAGGGCAGCGCGATCACCAGTCCGCCCGCCGTGGTGATTAAAGCCTTGGAAATGGAACCGGCCAAGAGCGAGGCGCCCCCCTCGTCCCCGAACACCTCCACCAGTTTAAAAGCCTCGATCATGCCGATCATGGTGCCCAACAGCCCCAGCAGGGGCGCCAGACCCGCGATCACCGCCAGCGGCGCGGCTTTGCGCTCCTCCGCCTCCATGCGGCGCATCGCCTCGTCCCCGGCCAGGGTGTAGGCGGTGTCCGGACCGGCGTGGTGATGCTCGATCAGCAGCTCCAGCGCATCCCCCAGCGGGGTGTTGCTCTTCCGGCACAGGGAAAGCCCGGCATCCGCCCCCTCCCCTCGCAAGGCCTTGTCCACCGAGGTCAACAACGCCTCCGGCACAAAACGCGAGCGACGCAAAAACCACAGCCGCTCCACCGTGAACATCACCATGGCCACACTCAGAAAGCCCAGCGCCACCATGGTCGCCCCGCCCTCGAAGATCTCCTCCGACCAGTTCACGGTGACTGATTCAAAATCATCCACAGCCTGGGCCCACAGACCCGACGAGGTCATGAACACCAAAAAAAATAAACCACATGTTGTACGCACTTTCATAAAACACTACTCCGAATTCAAGGTGAAAGACCCGACCGGAATCCGAAAACGGAACCGGTTGGGTCTGGATTCCGGAAATACTATCAGGAAACCGGATGCGTGACAAGTGCCCGTTAGTTTTAACCGTACAACGGAAACCGAGGGATGTATGATTGTTGATGGGTGATTGGTGATTTTTGATGGGTCCTGATCCGGAACGGGTCAAATATTGTAGCCGGAGTGTCGCGCGACTGCGTGACCTCCGGTATAAATGAACCCATGTTGCCGACCCTGGAGGG
>JBBDRC010000198.1:0-10325 GCA_040905625.1 Kiritimatiellia bacterium | reverse complement strand
AGTCTCCGCATCCTATGCGACCCCTCCAGGGTCGGATGCCGTTTTTGTTCCCGTTTCCGGGGGTCCCGACACGTCGGGACGCCCCGGCTACAGTCTGCGATCCCTCCGGGATCGGAAGATGTACGATTGGTCATTTGTCATTGGTCATTGGCGCTCGGCGAAGCTGCCCTGTCTTAGACCCTGATTTTGTCGCGTAGCGACATCCGACGCATAGACGTGGATTTCAATCCACGATGCCATCACGGCATAAACCGTGGGCACCGCAATGATCCGGTCTAAAATTTTCTACCTGCCTGGCTGATTGACTCAAGTACCCGAATGAAAAAAAAACACCCCACCGCTAATCCAATTTAGTGCAGTTTTTTAACCACAAAATTCACAAAATACACATAAAAGAAGTGTTTGCGAATCCGGTGCCGTCCATTTCCGATCTACATGAACCATTTTGAATATTATTTTGTGTTTTTTGTGCCTTTTGTGGTTACCAAAATGTGATGGGTCCTGACCCGGAACGGGTCGCAGAGTCTCCCCATCCTTGACAGAAGAAGCCATTTCATTGACCCAACCGGACATTTGAAGCAAAAGGCTTGTCGTTTCCCGTTGAAAAACATAGCGATCAGGGTTCAGACAACCCCACCGCACTCCCCCACTCTCCTCAGACAAATCCCCATGAATATTTTACTCCTCATGACCGATCAGCAGCGTTGGGACCACGCCGGATTTATGCCGGGGTCGGTACTCAACACCCCGAATCTGCACCGGATCGCGGAAGGCACGGTCTTCACGCACTGCCAGTCGGTCAACCCCCTCTGCCAGCCCGCCCGCACCGCCCTGCTGACCGGGCGCTATTCCAGACAGATCGGCACCCTGAATATGTCGGGAGATCTGAATTTCAACATTCCCACCTTTCCGCAGGCCCTGCAACGGGCGGGATACTGGACGGCGGGGATCGGCAAATTTCATTATCTGCAAACCTGGCCCTGGGGAACGCCGGAGTGCGAAGGCGTGGACCATGTGGCCCTCAACCCCGAGATGCGGTCCCTGGGATTCGATTACGTCTGGGAGACCTCCGGCAAGCAGCTTGCCCTGCAAAACCACTGCGACTACACCGCTCTGCTCGAATCGCGGGGCCTTCTGGACGCCTACCGGGAGATGGTGCGCTCCCGAGGGGCCAACCACGCCGAACCCGACCCGGAACTGGCACTCGACGGAGACCCCTGGCCTTTTGCGGAGGATCTCCACATCGACGCGGTCACGGGGGAGAAAATCCGCGAAACGATCCGCTCGCGGCCGAAGGATCAGCCGTTTTTTATCAAAGGATCCTTCTGCAGCCCGCACAAACCCTTCGATCCGCCCCAACGATTTTTCGACGAAACCCCCTACGAAGAGCGGGATGACTTCCTGCCCGGCGACAACGGGAGTCTGAGCGGGGCGGACAAAAAAAACCTTTGGAAACTTCGGCGGGCCTATCGGGCCACCCTCCGTCTTCTCGATCATGAAGTGGGCAAGATTCTGGACCTCATGCAGAGCGAAGGGTTGATGGAGGACACCCTGATCCTGTTCACCTCCGACCACGGCGAAATGATGGGCGACCACGGCAAGGTGCAGAAAAGTCTCTGGTATCGGGAGTCGCTGAATGTGCCCACCGCCATCCGCCATCCGCGATATGTGACTGGAGCGCGCAACGACTCCCCGGTGGAACTCACCGACCTCACCGCCACCATGCTGGATGCAGCCGGATTGGACCCGCGGGCCGCCCTCTCCCGCCCCTGGCCGGCCTTCAATAACCTCATTCCCGCGCGCTCCCTGCTGCCGTTGATTCGCGCCGAGGCGTCGCGGGTCCGGGATTTCGCCTACGCGGAGTGCCGCAATCAATGGATTTGCCTGACCACGCAGCGGCACAAATACGTCCGCCTCGTGGGCACGCCCGATCCCGACCACCCGGTCGAGCTTCTGTTTGATCTGGTGGAGGATCCCGGAGAACAGATCAACCTCGCCGGATTGGAAAACCAACACGAACGCCTCGAGTGGTTTCGCCGCCGGGCCTGTCACGTTCAGGACCAAACGCCACCGGTGCAGCAGTGCTGGGCGCCGCTGATGGGGGCCGGTTCACAAAAATAATCCCGCGGGAATGCCGATCAACAGCCTTTCCCGCGAGATAAGGCCTCCAGGTGGAGGCCTATCTATCAAAGGGTCTCGGACCCCGATCAGCGACGGCGATTTCTCATCAGCAGAGCCATCGCCAGTCCGGCCAATCCCAAAAGAGCGGCGGTGGAAGGCTCGGGAATCACGGTCACCGAATCCCAGGTCGACCCGAGACGCCATTCGTCGAATTGTTGCGTGTTGGTGCCGCCTGATGAGTTAAAGCGGATGTTGTCGAGATTCCCGTTAATCGCAAAACCAAGCGACGTGCTTTTCGGACCCGAAAAATCCTCGGCTCCGATGGCGTCCGTTCCGGTAAAGACACGGATGGAGAGGGTATCGTTTCCGACCGCCGTCACTAACTTGCCGACAATCCACGCGGTGTCCGTCCCGGTCACCCAGATATTGTCGTCTGTTGTGGCCTTATTGCTACCACCCACATCGACAATACGGATCGAATTATTGAGTCCCATTCCGACCTGAGATCTTTCATTCCCCCCTGAGTAGAACGAGAATCCCCCGTTTTCACCCGTGGTGGCGTTATTTTGGCGGTAGAGGAAACTGAAGTAACGGGTATCGGCGGTTTCGACATCTATGGCGGAGGAAAGGGTACGGAACGCCGGTGAGCTGGCTGTTTCAATATGATTCCCCGAGTTGACGAAGCCGGAGTTGGTGTAAGCATCGGGCAGATTCGCCATATCCCCCGAAATGAAGTCGGCGGAAGAGGCGGTGCCGCCGCCCGAAGAGCTGGCCCAGATCGTACTGGAGAAGCCGGTGTCTCCGGTCGGCGATGCGGCGCTGCCGCCAAAACTGGTTTCCGCGATGATCGCGGCGTGGGTGATCGACGCCGAAGCGAAGAGCGTGAGCAGGGTGGTTTTGAGTACAGTTTTCATAGCATATCTCCTTTGGGAGGGGGTTGGGGTCTGACAGTTCGAGTTTCAACAATTCCAGTTTCACTCAACTAAAGGCTTGTGTCACGTGAAAAGGATTGACACTCAGAGCCAAATAGTTGATTATTTCGGACAAAAGCCCATTTTATGATCATTTCCCTCGAATTCGACCCCTTGCTCCCCTGGAACCGCGGCATTCTTAAAGGCATTTCCGCCTACGCGGCCTCGCATCCGGACTGCCATATCCTGTTGCATCGTCTGGACCGCACGGGAAAGTTGGCCGCCTACGGGTGGCAACAGAACGCGGACGGGGTCCTGGCGGAGGAGCCGGTTCCCTGGGCGCTGGAAAAAGGCATCCCCCAGGTGCTTATCAAGCAACCCAAGCAGGATCTTAATGTGCCGTGGGTGGATTCCGACTTTTTCGCCATCGGCACCCTGGCCGCGCGCCATTTGATTGAAGCGGGTTACCCGCACCTAGCCCTGCTGGGTGTATCCCCAAACGATCATGCCAACCGGCAAAGGGAACGGGGCTTTCTGGAAGCGGCCGGGGCGGCGGAGATCGAAGTGTCGCGGGTGCACATCCCCTCACGCCGGAAGGCCGGGTCTTCCCCGCTCACCCCCCGCTCCTTGCGCCCGTTCACCCGCGAGCTGGCCTCCCTGCCGAAACCGGTGGGATTTTTCGCCCGCAATTTGAGCGAGGCCTATCTGCTGCGTTTCTTTCTCGGGGAAATGGGAAACACGCTTCCGCTGACCACCGGGCTGATCGTGGGCGGAGACGACCGCGATATGCTCAATGGAGTGAAACCGGCCATCACCGGCATCAGCCGCAACACCTACGCCATCGGCCTGACCGCGATGGAGATGCTGGAAAAGGTGATCCTGCGTCAACCGGTTCACAGCCCGGTGCGCGTGCCGCCCGGCGGGGTGGTGGCGCGGGAATCCACCCGGCTCACCGCCATCGACGATCCCCTGGTCGCCGAGGCGCTCGCGCTGATCGAATCCGAACTGTCCCATGCGGTGACGGTGGCGGATCTGGCCGCGAAACTGCACACCTCCGAACGGACCCTGCGGCGGCGTTTCCTGGCCGCCCTGCGCCGTTCTCCCCACGAGGAAATCATGCGCGCTCGCTCCCGGCGGGCACACGATCTCCTCGATAAAACGCATTTGTCGATTTCCGAGATCGCCTTTGCCTGCGGCTACGCGGAGGTGTCCCAGTTGAGCCGGGCCATCCGCGCGGAAACCGGCCTCACCCCGACCCAGTACCGCAAACAGACCCGTCTGTAGTAGAGGGTCAAAATGGGCAAGGTCCCGGTCGAGCGCAAGAGTTCCCCGATTTTTGTAATAAACTGCGCGGGTTCTTGGGTTGTGAAACTTTAACCACCCGCTGCGCTGGAGAACCCGGAGAAGTCACGGAGGCAGGTCGACCGTGGAAGGAATGCCACGAGCCCCGAAATTCACCCCGTTTTGCGGCATTTCCTTCCGATATTCCACGGTTGGGGTATTTCCGGAATGAAATCGGCAGAGGTTCGGCAAACCGGGGTGTATTCAGGGGCTCGCCGAACTCTGCCGCCATCTGCATGGCTCCGTGACTTCTCCGTGATCTTCGTGGTTTCTTCTCTTACTCTTTCGTAATTCGTCAGAGCATATCGTGGAATTCTTAACATTCATTCTAAAATTGGGTAAGGTCCCGGTCGTGCGGGATTGACCCTTGCCGACGGCTGTTGTAAAGAAACGATTGTCCCTCGGATTCCCCGAATCCATCCCGCACCGCGCCAAACATCTGCACAACAACTCCCATGCAAAAACATCCCGAACCCGTTTTCACCGCCGATCAATTTCCTTTCAATCACGACAAACACCGGGCCTGCGTCTTCAATGCCGGGGTGGCCAAAAAAGAGGGCGAATACTGGATGGTGTTCCGCAATGATTACAATTTCATCGAGGGAACCGCCGCCTTTGAAGGCAGCAATCTGGGACTCGCCCGCAGCGCCGACGGCCTGAACTGGGTGGCCGATCCCGAACCCATTCTCACCACCGCCATGGTTCGCGAGCAATGGGCGCACCGTTTTCCGGCCCGTCTCATGCCGCAGGAAATCCGCCGGGTGTACGATCCGCGCATCACCCTGTTCGATGACCGGGGCATTGTCCTCTGCCTCGCCCTCGACACCGCCCACGGCGTCTGCGGCGTGGTCGCAAGCACCCGGGATTTCAAGACCTACGAATGCCTTTCCATCTCCACTCCCGACAATCGCAACATGGTGATGTTCCCCGAAAAAATCAAAGGACGCTATCTGCGTCTGGAACGTCCCTTTCCCATCTACGGACGCGGCAAACCGGAGGCCTTTGAAATCTGGTCCTCCTCCTCCGCCGATCTGCGCGACTGGGGCGACACCCGTCTGGTTCTGGGCAGCGAGGAGGTTCCCTATTCCAACTGCAAAATCGGTCCCGCCGCCCCGCCCGTCCTCACCGAAAAAGGCTGGCTCTGCACCCTGCACGCGGTGGAAAAGGTGGAAGATCCCCTCCCCGCCTGGCACGAGGGCTGGCACAAAGTGTATCACGGCGGCCTGATGCTCCTCGATCTTGAGGACCCCACCCGCGTCATCGGCCTGGCCCGGCAGCCGCTCATCCGACCCGAATTGCCCCACGAAACCCACGGCTTCCGCGGCAGCGTGATTTTCCCCTGCGGCATGGTCCTGGAAGAAAATCGGGACGTGAAAATCTATTACGGCTCCGCCGACACCTGCGTGGGTCTGGTCACGGCCCATCTGGATGAGCTGCTGGACACCATCGAGCCGATCCCGTGTTCAGGGAACGGACAGTAGGCGTAAACGAACAAACCCAATTTCCGGAAACGCGGCGGTGCAGCGCATCCACATATTTCCCGTGCGGGCATCCCAACCCACAGGGACTGATTCTGACACAGGATACGTCCAGGGGCCAAGGAGGTCGTCTGTCGCTTCGATGCTTGCGGTCAGGTCTCCGGTGTGTGCGCCTTTCAGATAATAATAGGAGAGAATCGTATCCCCGTTACTTGCATGCGCAGTGCTGGAATAATGGATTTTTTCGCTTTCTGCGAAGCGGGGGTTGGTTCCTGAAAAACGTTCGATGAGATTGTTGCGCCCATCTTTGTCCGGATCAGCACCGGGGGCATTGACCACTCCTTCGAGGCGCTCCTCCGCCGTGAAATGAGTAAATTGCCAATCCTGATCCGGTCGGTCCAAAATAATGACCGAGGCAATACGGGCATCCCCCAAGGAATACCCTTCGTCGGCCTGAAGGGTGAGCATGACGCTTTCAGCACCCTCCACGATCTCATCTGCTGCGGCAAGAATGTCCACGCCGGCCACGGCCTGCCCCGCCGCGAAGTGGACAGTGCCTGCGGCCAAAGCGTAATCAACCCCGTTGATCGCGGTGCCACCTATCTCATAGGTCACGTCCAGGGCACTGCTCAGATCGCCTTCGCGGACAATCGAGAATGTCGCGCCCGTGGGGTGGCCTTCCCCTGTCTGAGATTGAGTCGGTGTGACGCTGACGATATTTGGCGGTCCATCCGCAGGAACCAGGAGGATAGCATCGACGATGACATATCCCGTAGTGCCCTCATTGCGGTAGGTGACCGACCCGCTGTCGCCCGCAGCAAAATCGAAGGTGCCCAACAGGTTCCATTGGTTCCCGTTCTGTTGCTGATTCACCGTAAAATCGCTTTGACCCTGGGCATGGACGATGCGGACAGGAACATTCGTGTCGCGTTTATCATCCGCGGACCATCGGCCATAGACCTGATAGCTTCCCGCCGTGCTGAGGATCGGGGTGAAGGTCGCGGAAAGGCTGCCTTTGTTTGTATTTCCATCGTGAAGATAATTCGTGCCGATGAATCCCGACACCGTCGTGCTGGGCACCCATGCGCCGGTGGAAGAAAACTGAGTCGGGTCACTGTTGTCGATGATCAGACTCCCCTCCTGGGTGTCTGCACTCGGCACCTCCAGCACCAGCCCGCTGGCCAGCAGGGCCACCCGAAGGGATGCATAGTCCACTTCCTGCACCGTTGAGCCGGCGCGCAGTGCTTCGGCAGCAGCGGCTCCCGCCGATTGACCGCAGATCATTTGCGTCCATTCCAGCCGCACCGAGCCATAAGCCACATAACTGGAGGAAAGGGCGGCCGGCACGAGCAAGTTGGTGCACTCTTCGCTTTTAGGCACGATCGCCCGGTAACTAATTGGGAAGGGCACATAGTCGTTGGCGAAAACAAAACCCTCGTTGTAGGCGAAGCCGTTCCTCACAATCCGGCGGGCGTGATGCATGTCGGGCGGCCACCAGGCCACCCCGATCGAATCCGCCGCCACGCTTTGGCCTTTGGTATGCGCCTCCGTGAGGACAAGATCGGAGATCATCCGGCGCCCGGCCCGAATGTAGAGGGATCGCGGCCAGCCGCCGTTATCGAGGAACTCATCGGCCGCCAAACCCCATAGTGACCAGTTGTCGCGCACGGCGGCCGGCACCGCCGGATCGTTGGCCAGAAACCAGTAGAGGCCTTGGATGAAATTGCGGTGATAGGTATAAATGGCTTCCCTTTCAGCGTAGGTCCCATCCGGCCAACCTTTGCTGTACCCATAGAGATTGCCGGAAAGATCGTGCCAACTCCCGAGGTCGGTTTTGCCATTCGGCAGATTGGCGCTGGGTCTGTAAAGCGAGCCGCCGGCGGCGAAGTAACGTCGGTAGATTTCGTAATTGGCGGGATCGTAGTCGGCGGGTTGCGTGAAAGGAATGCGATTGCCGGAGATTTTTGTCAGCGTCTGACGAAAACAAAACCCCATCACCCCGTCATCCGCCTCGCCGGGGGTGCCCAGCGCATCATCCTGGATCGTGGCGATCAGCCCGCTGGAGGGGTCGCCGGGCACGACATAGGGATCAACGTTGACCTCAAACTGTCGATAGCTGCTTGTGCCCCGCACGCCATTGAGCGTTTCGCCGTAGGTCGCATTGCTCTCGCGTCCGACAGTGTAAGAGACCCCCGCCCATTTCATCAGATCCCCTTCAATCGTCCCGTCGATGAACATGTCGGCGCGGAAGCGGTTGCCGTTTTCCATTTCCAACTCCACGATTTTGGAACCGTCTTTCAGCACGGCATCAAAACGTTCGACCAGCCGGTTGTCGCGAAAAACCTCCACCCCCGCCTCCGCAAGCCACGCTTCGATCACCTCGACGGCGACATGAGGCTCGAAGGTGTATTGCACCGGCTTTCCGTATTTTGCACCCACACGCTGATAAAATTCCCGGGCAAACCCGCTGATCACCAGTACGTTGTTGGTTCCGTTTTTGTTGACATCCTGGCTGCCCAGCCCTTCGACCAGCATCCCGCCCACATGTTGACCCGGCACCAGCAAAGCCACCGAACGCCCCTGCGCCCGCACCTGCAGGGCGGCGGTCATCGCGGCCGGAGAGGCACCATACACACAGACATCGCGTTTAATGAATTCAGCAGCGGACGTATAAGTTGCAAAGATAGCCATAAGGATTGTTTTCATGGTAAAAAACCAAAAAGATCAACCCTCAGGGGTTGATCTTTAAGGTGAAGGCGTTTCGAAGAAATCGCCCTTCAGGAACGACGGGACCGGAAGAGGACCAATGCCAATCCGGCGAGACCCAGGAGCAGCAGACTGGAGGGTTCGGGGATCGTGGTGATATTCAGAGTCGCCGCATCCGTAAAACGATAGAAGCTTTTGTCATTTGGAGCATCAGTAACCGTTATCCCTTCGGCATCCGGAGAATAAGCTATCAGGCGAAAAATACCGCCTTTGGCCGCATTCGCCGCACTCAGAAAATCCGTAGTGGAACCGAAGGTGGCACTCGCAATGGTCTGGGCATTATAGCCAGCCACCGTGGAAAGCGTCGTTCCAGACACATCACCACCGTCAGGTGTAAAGGAGTTCCAGGTCACGGCCGACTCAGCGAAGTCGGTATCCAAACTTTTCAACAGCAAATCAAATTGTCCGCTGCTTTGATCGCCGTTTGTAAAACTACCCTTATCCAAAGTCAGCGAAATCGAATCGATAGTATCGGTCACTGAAGTTAAATCGAATTCAAAGACGCCGCGCATCGCTTGAAGGGTGGCCGTGCTGTGAAATCCGATCAGGATGCGGTCCTCACCATTCAGGTTGGAGTCCGCAGCACCTGAACGGATGTAGGTTTCATCTCCGGAAATGATAACATCCGCCTGAAGGGAGGCGGTGGCGGCCACGAATGCGGCCAGGGTCATAAACAGTTTCATTTTCATGATGGAGTCCTTGGTATAGGATGGGGTTAAGTACATTGAACAATGTCTATTTATACCAAAACGAACCCCAACTCACTAGGGTTCAACATCCAGAATAACTGGACAAAACCTGGATTTCAGCATTCACCGCTTGAAATTGAACCAAAAATAGACAGTAAAAGAGGCATGATTGAAAATTCGTCCCATGAAATCCTCGGGGAACTCCTCAAAAGTAGGCTGGACATTACCCAGATTCGGCATGAACATTTTCCCAAGGGCTTTCAGACCAAATCACAGGTGGTGCCTTGTTGCCGCTTTATCATGATCCTCGGGGGAACGGTCGATTACACCGTGGAACAGCATAGTTCACGTTTGTCCGCTGGGCAGACGGTGTTCGTGCCTCCCTGGATCTGGCGCACCTGGCAGGTACACCGCAAGTTGGAGCTGCTGTGGGTGGTGTTTCGAACAGATCCGGGAATTTTCAGCGGCATGGATGATGATCTTGAGCTGAAGGTCTCCACCTTTGCCGTGCTCCGGGAAAAGATGGAGCATCTGCTTGCCCTTTGGCAGGCCCCCTCCCCTTCCCCTCTCCTTTTAGAGGGAGAACTTAAAGCGCTGCTCGCGCGTTTTTTTACGGATCCGCTGGTGAATCGTCGCTTCCAGGAAATGCGTGAACAGCCCACGGAAACGCTGCATTCCGAGGTCCGTCTGGCCCGTGACTATCTGCGCAGTCATTTCATCGAACCCACCGCCCTCGGAGACATGCAGGATCGTGTACAACTGCACCCCGACTATTTTGGCGATCTGTTTCACAAACAGCTCCACCAAACTCCCAACCAATATCTCACCCAGCTCCGGATGCGGACCGCGCGGCACTACCTCAAGGAAACCCAACTTTTCATCAAGCAAATCGCTGACCGTGTTGGCTATGCCGACCCCCACTATTTCACCCGCGCCTATCATAAATTCTGGGGGCATCCCCCCGGTCACGAACGCAAACAGGAGTCAGCCGACCGTATTTCGTCGACCCGTGGTTTTAA
>JBBDRC010000197.1:0-4224 GCA_040905625.1 Kiritimatiellia bacterium | reverse complement strand
TTCCCACCGAAGAGGAAGTGACCCCCAAACAGGGCGGATGCTGCGGCGGCGGATGCGGGTGCGGCAGCGGCGGCTGCAGCTGAGATCCGCATAACTTGTTCTCGTAAACCCGAAGGTTTTGGCATAGTTCAGGTTTATGCATAAACAGCCCAAACCGTTTAAATCTCCGCCCAAAAAATATCATCCCCGCGGTCTCACGGTTCTGTATGAGGATCATGATCTGCTGGTGGTGGATAAACGGGGGGGACTGCTCACCATCGCCTACCGGGAGCAGGATCCGGAAATCAGCGTGCATGAGTTGTTGATGAACTATGTGCGCAAAGGGAATTCCAAATCCCGCAACCGGGTGTTTACGGTGCATCGGCTGGACCGGGACACCTCCGGACTGCTGGTGTTTGTGAAATCGGAGGCGGCCCGGGCGTATATGATCGAACAGTGGCCTTCCTTTACCAAGACCTATTTGGCCGTGGTTGGAGGCATTCTCAAAGAGAAAGAGGGGACCCTCACATCCTATTTGGCCGAGGATGACGAGTACAGGGTGGCTTCGGTGAAAAATCCTGAAGAGGGAGCTTTCGCCTCCACCGGATACAGGGTCGTTCAGGAATCCTCTAAACACAGCATGTTGGAACTCAGTCTGCACACCGGTAAAAAAAATCAAATTCGGGTGCATCTGGCCGAAGCGGGCCATCCGGTGCTGGGTGACAAAAAATACGGGGACCGCACCCCGGGATTGAAAAAAATGGCTCTGCATGCCTTCCGTATCGAGGTGAAACACCCTTTCACCCATCAACCCATGAGCTTTGAGGCTCCCGTTCCCCGCTTTTTCAATTTTTTGATGCAGTGAACGGGTCGGAGTTGCGAACCGCGGATGTCAGGGCTGTCCGCCCAGCACAGAAAGCATAATGCCCGCGGCGATGGCGGAACCGATGACCCCGGCCACGTTGGGAGCCATCGCGTGCATGAGCAGAAAGTTCTGGGGGTCCTCCTCCAGGCCGATTTTCTGCACCACCCGGGCGCTTTGCGGAACCGCGGATACCCCGGCGGCTCCCAGCAGGGGATTGATTTTCTGTTTCATGAACAGATTCATGACTTTGGCGAACAGCACCCCGCCGCCGGTGGCCAGCATGAACGCGGCCACCCCCAGGCCGAAAATGCCCAGTGAGCTGGTGGTGAGAAAGGAGTCCGCCAGGGTGTTCACACCCACGCAGAACCCGAGCAGGATGGTGATCATATCAATCATGGCGGTGCGGGCGGTCACGGCCAGGCGTTCGGTCACCATGCTTTCTTTGAGCAGATTGCCCAGAAACAGCATCCCCAGCAGAGCCATGGTGGCCGGAACAATCAACAGGGTGATGAGCATGCAGGCGATGGGAAATACGATCAATTCACGTTTGCTCACTTTGCGGACGGGCGGCATGCGGATAAGACGCTCTTTTTTTGTGGTCAGCAGTCTCATGATGGGCGGCTGGATAATCGGCACCAGGGACATGTAGCTGTAGGCGGCGATGGCGATGGGGCCCAGCAGTTCCGGCGCCAGTATGGAGGAGAGGAAAATGGCGGTGGGGCCGTCGGCTCCGCCGATAATGCCGATGGCGGCGGCCTGATGGGTGGAGAATCCGATGAGATGCGCCCCGATCAGGGTGCCGAAAATACCGATTTGGGCGGCGGCGCCGAGCAGGACCAGCTTGGGATTGGCGATCATGCTGGAAAAGTCGGTCATGGCGCCGATCCCCAGAAAAATTAACGGCGGGTAAATCCCCAGTTTCACCCCCTGATACAGGAAATAAAACACACTGCCCTCGTCCGAGGCCCCCAGCGCGGTGGCCGATTCCGGATAGGGAATATTACCGATGATGATCCCCAGTCCGATGGGGACCAGCAACAGGGGTTCGTATTTCAGACGGATGGCCAGGGCGAGAAAACCCAGTCCGATCAGAATCATGAGAAAGCTTCCCGTGTTCATGGACGCGAAGCCGGTGGAGGCGTAGAACTGCTTGAGGATTTCCATATGGATTCAATAGATTGAGTGGATGAAAGTCCCTAGTCGGCGGGAATGAAAATGGCAATTGAATCCACGAGGAATTTTTGTTTATATATCCGGGCACCAAACTCTGAGCTTGGTTATTTATAGAAAGGAAGAATGTGGATCGAAAGAGTATTGAAGAAGACCTGGAAGGCTCCGGGTTGTTTTCAAACTGGCTATAATATTCATATTAATGAATATATAGACTATAATTCCGTGGAATTGTGATGGAAATCAAATTATATTCATTAAAACAAAAATACTTTGATTTTATCTGGACAAAGTAGGAAAAAAGCGCAAACTATTCATTTAAATGAACGAAGCTATCCCTAAAACGATTCGTGAACGACGTAAGCTGCTGGGCGTGGACCAGAAATCCCTGGCCAGGATTTCCGGTATTTCCGTGCATGCCCTTAGCGATCTTGAAACGGGGAAAGGAAATCCGACCCTGACCACAGTAGAGAAAGTATTGGATGCTTTGGGCATGACGCTGATACCGATCCTTCGTAATCCGGAGGTTCCCGATGCGTAAAGGACTTGTACGGGTCTGTGGTCGGGACGCGGGCGTGCTGGAGGAAACATCCCGCGGGTTCCGTTTCCGCTACCATGACGGGTATCTGGTCGATCCGAATGCGCCATCGGTCAGTCTGAGGCTTCCCAAATCGCGTCAAACACATGAATCCAACATTCTGTTCCCGTTCTTTTTCGGATTACTCGCGGAGGGAAACCTGAAAGCCGAACAGTGCCGCCGATTGAAGCTGGACGAGGACGACGCGTTCGGTCGTCTCATACAAACCGCGGGTTCAGACACCATCGGCGCTGTGAGCGTTCACCCGGAGAATGCCGGGTGAGTTTTTGTCGCGTCACGTTGAAACCCATCAACCGCGGGGGCTTCTCCCCGGCCGGACTCCGCGCGTTGACCGGCCATCAGGCCCGGATGCCCCATCGCCTGCCGTTCACCCGGCGAGAGGTGATTCGACACCGGGCGGAGGAGGCTCAACGGATATCCATATCAGGGGTACAGGACAAGGTGTCTTTGCGGCTGGATCGCGGCGCCTTCACTCAGGTCACAACCGGAGGCACCCACATTCTGAAACCCATTCCCGGGCTGACATCCCTTCGTCACGTGGAGGCGGTGCCCGCCAACGAACATCTGACCATGCAAATCGCGGGCCAGGTCTTTGGGATTCCCGTGGCTGCCTGCGCATTGGTGGAACTTGCCGACGGCGAACCGGCTTATCTGGTCCGTCGTTTCGACCGGGATGCCTACGGAACCAAACGGTTGCAGGAGGATTTCTGTCAGTTGGCCAACCGCAGCGAGGCCACCCACGGAAGAAATTACAAATACGACAGCACCCAGGAGGAGACCGGACGGATCCTGCGGCGTTTCTGCCCTGCCTATGCCGTGCAGGTGGAGGATCTTTTTCGTCGTCATGTGTTCAATTACGTTTTCTCAAACGGGGACGCCCACTTGAAAAATTTCTCTCTTTGCCAAAGCTCCTTTGGCGATCATTTGCTCAGTCCCGCCTATGATCTCCTCTGTACTTCGCTGCACCTTCCCGACGACACCCGATGCGCCCTCGATCTGTTTGAGAATACAGAAACCGAATTTTTTCAGATCAACGGCTTCTATGGCCGGGCGGATTTTGTTTTACTGGCGGAACGTTTCGGGGTGGATTCCAAAAGGGCCGCGGCCATCGTGGACGAGTTTCATACCTCCGTTTCCAAAACTGAAACCCTCGTTTCGCACTCCTTCCTTCCGGACGATCTGCAGCGGGAGTACGTGCATCGGATGTTCGACCGCCTGCGGGCGTTGTCTTGAAATGTCCTCCGCCACCATTCATTCGTGGATTTTTTCAATAAGGAGACCTCAAGGTATTAAAATCCGAAAGCCTGCTTGCCTTCACGGGCTGTCGTGTTATAGCTCCGGTTCTTGCCGGAAGTTGAGTTCCAGTGATGCGGTGTTGAAGGTTGGGTCCTATGCGACAAGCGCGGACGAACCGTGTCAGGGCCGGAAGGCAGCAGCACTAAGACCAGCCGTTTGGGCGCCGTAGACCGCCTGGCCGGAGCCGCGTCGCTGGAACTCAGTATCCGGAAGTTTTCTCACTTATGGCCTACGAAGTTTTAGCCCGAAAATACCGTCCCCAGACCTTTCGCGAGGTCGTGGGTCAGTCGCATGTGACCGATACCCTGGGCCGGGC
>JBBDRC010000196.1:0-4232 GCA_040905625.1 Kiritimatiellia bacterium | reverse complement strand
GGGGGCTGGTGGATTTTCCAGCGGCAATGAACCGCCTTCAATCCACCAGCATATATCTTTCTCAAAAGATCATAAGTGAAGCCTGGACACGATACGAGGCCATGCAGTCCCGTTGATTTTGGAAGCCGCTGATTTAATTCAGGCGGTCTGTTTGCCCCAGGCCCGGCAGCGGCCCCGGAACTCACACCAGCGGCAATGCATACCGGGAGAGGGATAAAAATCCCCGCGCTTCACGTCATCGACGTAGATGTCGGCCAGGCTGCGGAGACGCGCCAGTTGCACGTCCTCCACCGGCGGCAGGCGGTGCTGGATGACCTTCGGCGTTTTGAGTTTCACCAAATACACCAGCTCACCCGCACCCGGTTCCTCGTCCGTCGCGTCCCGCAGCATCAGATGGTACATGGAGAGTTGCAACTGATTGGCCCAGGCCTCCTCCTCCAGATTGGGCGTCGAGCCGATGGTTTTGAAGTCCACCGGCACATTGCCCTCGCGCACCAGATCCAGCACGCCCAGCAGCGGAAGCGGCATACTCGGATCTTCGGCACGGAGATAGACCTCCACCCCCAGCACACGCCGGGGATCGGCAGCCAGCTCCGAATCGAGGTAGGCCCGCACCACCCGTTCACCGGTGGCCAGGCACTCCTCGCGCATTTTGTCGCCGTAGTCCACCGGATCCTCCTCCTCCAGTGCCCGGTACGCGCTGTGGTAGGCTTCGATGATCACGGGCGTGCTGCCATCCTCCTCCCGCCAACGGGCGACGTGAAAGGCCTCCAGGCCCACGTGAACGGCTTTGCCGATGTGCAGGTTGGGGGTGGACGGCGTTTTGAGTCCCAGCACCTTCTCGTAGTAGAATTTCAGGCGGCAGGTGAGGAACGATTTGAGACGGCTGGCGCTGAGATAGTCCAGCGGATCACCGGGTGTTCCGTCCTCGGGCCGGGCGTTGCTGCGGAGGATGCGGACCTGCGAACTCACACTGTCATTGACCGCGTTTGAATGGGGGGCATTCATCACGCGGCCCTCCGCTGACCGCCCCGGGACTTGCGCCCGGAGCCGCCGCCCATCAGCTCGTCGATCAAGCCCGAGGCTTCCAGCTTGTTCAGTTCAACCACGCCCTTGCCGAAACGGTCACGGGCCTGATCATCGACTTCGTTGCGGTCGAGATTTCGCTCGTCCACCAGCTTCAGGATCAGTTCCTTTTGCTTGAGCGAACAACGCCAGTGGGTGGAGGATGGGCCGGGGTTAGTTTGCGGACTCGGCATATGTACGAGATTGGAGGACGCGGGTTCGCTCTCCATGCCCGGCACATATCCGGGGTGAATGATCTGCTGGTCCACGCTCTCCTGGAGAATGTGGTAAGCGCGTTCGACTTCGCTGGGGATCTGGTCGAGCGATGCGGCCTCGGTTTTGAGGCTGACAGAAAAGTTGTGGCTGCTGTACTCGGGCAGTCCCAGCTTCTTACCGTAATGCAGTTCAAGTATAACGGCCATGGTATGGCTCCTTTGTTTGGGTTGAGAATATCAGGACACAAAAAACGGCTCCGGGTGAGGGAGCCGTTCGGGAACCTGGAGGGGTTCAAGTATATATAACGTGAAAGGGGCGGGAATTTCCTCCGCATAACGGTCTGTACTACTCGGACTCCTATCTGGAATACTTCGCAGAAGTCATTGGTTTCATGTGGGGCTTCAGCGCGTCAGGATGATGTAGGTGATCGGCAGGTCGGCGGTAATGCGGAACTGACCGTTTTCGACGCGGGTTTCGCCGATGGGTTGGTTGTGCCAATCGAAGAAGGTGGCGGTCATGCGGTCCAGGGCGGGAGCGACCACGGTCGCTTCCACGCGCACCACCAGCACCGGCAGTCCGCCCTGTTTGGTCTTGGCGTGCCGGGGGTGGCCTTTCTCCAGGATCAATTCGGGATCCATCTCGAATCCGCTGTTGAAGCTGGTGCTCTGCAGGGCCAGGGAGACCCGTTCGGAATCGGCCAGAATCTTGCCGTCCTCGGAATTCAACGCGAAGGCGAGATACTTGCTGTCCTCGTTAATCGGCGCGTAAATCCCTTCGGGATTGTGGTGCGCCACGTCCTTGAGCACCACGCCGTTGTCGAATCGGATTTCATCGCCGACGTTCGCCATCATGCCGGTGAAGGCGGCGACTTTGTCGTTGTCGAACTTGTAGGTGCCCTTTTTCCAGTCGATGGTGATGGCGGGCGTGGGGGTGTAGGGATTGTGGGTGTTGCGGTCGGCAAAGGAAACCACCGGACCGATCACTTCGTTGTCTTCGCGCCCGGGATCAATTTGAATGCGCACCCCGTATTGATAGGTGGTCTGCAGCATATCGAAGCCGACGGTCCCGTAGGAACCCGCGTAGTCCATGCTGTCTGCATCCCGCAGCGCCTGGCGGCCGTAGATGAAGGTGGTGGGATTTGGAGCGGGCTCCAGAAGTTCGTTGCGCCAGATCAGGGCGGCCTGGCGCATCATCGCCCCCTGCACCTCGTCGTAGGTGTAGTGATAGCCCTGCGGATGAGATCCGGAGGTCACATCCATGGGACGATGGAAGGGTTCCTCCACGATGCCCACATCGTCGTGGGAGGCGAAATAGTGCCACGAAATCCAGTCCCAGTCCTGGATGCTGGCCAGGGCCGCGAGTCGCAGGGGGAAATCCGCGCGGTATTTGGCCGGTTGCTGGATCTGGGTTTCGTAGACCAGGAAGGGTTTCCCTTCAGTCCGGTTGTGCTCCAGCCAGGGCACGCCCTGGGAAATGCCGGGAGGCTTTAACAGCCAGTTCACCCAGGGGCCGTCGTTGGCGGAGATGCGTTCTTTGTCGAGGATCGCCAGCATCTTGCGGTTTTCGGTGCGGGCGTTTTCCAGATCGGGTTCCACGAGGCGCGGCCCCCAGCCGTTGACGTATGCGTCGTGCGCCACCGCGTCGGCGTTCTGGTGAATGAACTGGGAGTGAATTTCGTAGCCGATACCGGTGTCGTAAATCAGGGGGCTCAGGGCCAGGCTTTTGCCGAAGGTTTTCACCGCCGCCTCGCAGCGCTTTTTGTGGGAAAGTTGTATCGACAAAAAGAATTCCAGCACATCTCCGGCGCGTTCGTCGGAAAAATCGGCGCGGGAATAGCGTTGATCCTCGCTGGTCAGGGCCGCCAGCGCGGCGGGATTCGCGTCGCCAATGGCCAGGGACGGATCACTTTTGCCCCGCATGGGGGCCAGCAACACCGATCCCTCGGAGGGTCGTTCCCCGGCCAGCACCCCGCCCCAGGCTTCCGCCAGCGCCTCGTCCGAGCCGTATTTCTTCAGCAGCCATGCGTTCCACTTGGCAATCAGCCGGGCGCGGAAAAACGCGGGCTCCTTCTGCCAGATCCCTCCCAGCATCCGGCTCATAAACCACTCCTCGTTGCTCAGTTCCCATACCGCGAACACCGGATCATCTCCCCAGCGCAGACCGGTATACTGATTCACATGATCCGCGTTTTCCTTCATGCGTTCGATGTACAGCGCTTCCAGCCGCGGGTCCCAGTGACGGGCGAAGCTGTGGCGCATATCCACTTTCTTCTCGCGTCCGAGATAGTCCTCCACCGCCTCCACCCAGGCCCCGGCGGTTTCGGGATCGTCCACCAAGTTCACCTTTTCAGGATCGGGCAGGCCCACCCGGTTTCCGAAACCCGCGAACCAAATCCGGAATCCCCGTTTCTTAGCCTCGGCAATCATGAAATCCACGCTGTCGGCATACGACCCGTCGCCCATCTCGTAGTCGCTGTGCGCGGCGCCGCCCAGACTGTACCACATGCGCAGGCCGTTAAAGCCCAGGGCCTGGAATCGGTCCAGCAGCGCCAGCGTGCCCTTGCGGGACCGTTCCAGCTTGGCCGCCCGGGTCTCCGCGTCGTCGTCCGCCTGAACCCCGGCCGAAATCATCAATTTGCCGATCACCGCCCAGAAACGTCGACGTTCGCCGTTCACGGACAAATGTCCGTTTTCATCAACGATGACATATTCGGAATCCGGGGGCAAGGTCTGGGCGGAAGTTTGAAGGTTCATGGTGAGACTGAGCAGAAGAAGAATATGAAGTTTCATGCGCTTTCCGATTTGGTTTGATAGAGAATTCTGTTTGATGTATAGATTGGTCTAGTATATTGAAATTTCTTTATTTTCAACCCTAAAATCATTCTGCCTTCTTTATAGGGCGCATGTCACAATTGGTGTAATGATGTTAGAGTCTTTCTGATGCTCTGCAAA
>JBBDRC010000195.1:0-25210 GCA_040905625.1 Kiritimatiellia bacterium | reverse complement strand
AAAATCGATCACTTTTCCATCCTTTTTTTGCTGTCCGCTTTATCTCATTTTCAGGGAGTCGTTTGAAAAGTCCCCAACGCAGACTCCATCCGCAACCAAAGATCATCCCCAAATCTGGAAGCCGCGCAAACTCACAGAAACTGCGAAAGCAGGGTTCTGGCGGGAACACGCAGAGGATCTCCGGGGCGGCGAAAGGGGTTCGCATCGACATACGGGTCGGAAATCACCACTTGAAAGGCATGCGGTGCCCCGGTCTGCTTTTGAATCAACCCTGCAACAACTCGGAAATGCTTTGCAGTTGCTCCCATAATCGGGGCAGTTGCGTGAAGGGAATCAGGTTTTCCCGGTCGGATTGCGCCTCCTCGGGCCGGACATGTGTTTCGATAAAGAAACCGTCCACCCCCACCGCCGCCGCGGCGCGGGCCAGATAGGGAGCAAGAGCCCCGTCACCGGCGGTGTAGCCGTCTCCCGCTCCGGGACGCTGTACGCTGTGGGTGGCATCGAAAATCACCGGATACCCCAGGTCACGCATTTCCACCAGCCCCCGCATGTCCACCACCAGATTGTGATACCCGAAACTGGAGCCCCGCTCGGTCAACATGATCCTGCGGTTTCCACTCTCGGCGATTTTCTTCACCACCGGCTCCATGTCGCCCGGAGCCAGAAACTGTCCTTTTTTCACATTCACCACGGCTTTCGTGGAGGCGGCAGCCAGCAGCAAATCGGTTTGACGGCACAAAAATGCCGGTATCTGCAGCACATCCGCGACTTCAGAGACCGGAGCCGCGTCTTCCGGATGGTGAATATCGGTCAGAATCGGAAAATCGAATTCGCTTTTCACTTCCTGCAGCATGGCCAACCCCTCCTCCCTGCCCGGTCCGCGGAACGCGGACAGCGACGTCCGGTTCGCTTTGTCATAACTGGCCTTGAACACCATGGGGACCCCCTCTTTCCGCGACCAGATGGCCAATGCCTCCGCGATTTCCATCAGCACATCCCTGCTTTCGATCACACAGGGTCCGCATATCAGGAAGAGTCCGCTGTTTCCGCCTACGGAAAACGGGCCGATATCAATTGCTCGCGTTTGCTTTACATTCATAAATAAAATTCCGGGTTTCGTTTTAAAAAATCGTGAGCCGCCTCTAAGTCCTCCGGGGTATCGATCCCGGGCGCGGTCTGTGCGCTTTCGATCACCGCAATACGGGCTCCGTGTGCCAGAGCCCGCAGTTGTTCGAGTTTTTCGGTCTCTTCCAGCGGGTGGGGCGGCAGGGTCTCCCACCGGGCGAGAAAGGCGCGGCGGTAGGCATAAATCCCCAAATGACGGTAATACACCTGTTGATCCAACAACGCGGCCGGATCCACATCCCGAGCAAAGGGTATCACACTCCGGCTGAAATACAGGGCACAGCCCCGTTCGTTCCGGACCACCTTCACCACCGATGGCGAGTGCAACTCGTCGATATGCAAAATGGGGGTGCAGGCGGTGCCGATATCGGGCTGATCCTCCTCCCGCATGCGGGCGGCCAACCGGTCAATCAGCTCCGGATCGATAAACGGTTCATCCCCCTGCACATTCACCACCAGATCCGCGTCGAGGTGCGCAACCGCCTCCGCGATACGGTCGGTGCCGCTGGGATGATCATCACGGGTGCGGCAGGCCCTGAATCCCGCATTCTCCACCACCTGCGCGATGCGCTCGTCGTCGGTGGCCGCCACCACCTCATCCACCGCTGACGATCTGGCGGCCTGACGCAAGGTTCGCACCACAATGGGCACGCCATCCAGATCCGCCAGCATTTTCGCTGGAAACCGGCTGCTCGCGAACCGCGCGGGAATGACGGCGACCGTTCTCATGGCCGCAGTACCAACGCGTCCAGAATTTCCTCCCGCGAGGTCGTGGCCGTTCCCAGCTTCGCCACCACCAGCCCCGCGGCCACATTCGCCAATTCAGCGGCCTCCACGAAGTTCGCACCGGATGCCAGGGCCAGCATGGTGGTGGCAATCACGGTATCCCCCGCCCCGCTCACATCAAACACCTCCCGCGCCCGGGTGGTTAAATGCACAGGCGGCCGTTCCCGTTCTTTGAGGTACATCCCCTGCGGACCCAGCGTAATCAACAAATGCTCAGGCTCCCATATCCGGCACAGGGAAGTGGCGGCGGCCTCGAGATTCGTGTCCGACATCGGTTCCGCCTCCGGAGTGCGATCCCGCATCCCGGCCACAGTAAACGCCTCTTTGCGGTTCGGAGTGGCAAAGGTGATTCCCCGCACATCCAGTTCGTGATTGTCTTTGGGATCATATCCACTGGGAATCCCGGATTGTTTGCAGGCGTTCAGCACCCGTTTCACCACCCCGGGCTGCAACACCCCTTTGCCGTAATCCTCCAGAATCACACCCGTCATCCCCTCCAGCCCCCTGGAAAGGATCTCATAAAAGGAATCGGATTCCACCCATTCCGATATATCCGTTCGTTCCCGGTCAACCCGCAGCATTTGCTGTCGATCCGCCACCACCCGGGTTTTGACGATAGTGGAGATTTCCGGATCCCTCAACACCGCGGACACATCCACCCCGGCCCGCTCCAGGTGGTCCATCAATTCATCCCCGTGACCACAGGTCCCGACCACACCGCACACCCGGGAATGTCCCCCCAACGCCTGAATATTCAATCCCACATTGCAGGCGCCCCCCGGCACACTGTGCTCGGACAGCACGTGGACCACCGGCACCGGAGCCTCCGGACTGATACGGTCCACTTTACCCGTCACATAGCGGTCCAGCATTAAATCACCCACCACCAGCAGGCGGCAATCAGAAAAACGGCCCATGATTTCCCGGGCGCGTGCAGAAGTTAAGGTCATATAAATTCAGTCTCCCTAAAAAAATTTATTGGTGTGAATTCGTGGTTAAAATTGAAAATCGAGCTTATTCGGGATCGGAATCCAGGCCTTTGCGTCTGGCCAGGTCCAGGAGGATGTCGGCCCGCTTATATTTGCCCAGCGCACGCGCGGAGATTCCTCCCTGTGCCAGGGTCAACGGGTCCCATTCCTCCGGAGGGGCATCCACGGTCAACATCACATCCCAGATTTCCTGATGTTTATTCCGGGCAAACAGGATGTGCACCAGCACTTGCAGATGAAACACATTGGGCTCGGCCCCCATTAACCGGCGGGCATGCGATTCCGCAACCGAAAGGTCCCGTCCCACATACGCCAGCGCCATCCATTGATGGGCGGGCAGACATCCGGGATCCTTCTCCAGAGCCGATTCAAACCGAACCAGGGCCATATCCAGTCGGTCCTGCATCAGCAGATTCAGCCCCCGGGCCAATTCACGATAGGGCGATCCTGGAGGTTCCATGCGGTCCAGCCGCAGGGCATCCGCCCTTGCCGCCATCCGATCATCCCGGATATAGTGTGCCTGCAGGCGCCACAAATACAACTCGCGGCGTCTGGACACATCCCGGAATCCGAGTTGCTTCTCCATGCGGTCGTACCGCTCAATCGGAAGCGCGGCTCCCGACTGCATCACATCCGATTTCAGTTCCGCCCACGCCTCCGCATGAGACGTGGTGTCCAGCCATGCGAGACCGTGGGTCAAAAGAATTCCCAGACATCCCGCCACACCGGCCAACCCTCCTTTCAACCCCAATCGAGAGAGAAAACGGGGTGCAAATAATCCACACAACGCCTGCGCCAACCGGAACCCGCCCCACAGCCAGAACAGAGGAATCAGTACAAAATGAACCGGGCCAAAACCCGCGGGGGTGGCTCCCCGCCAGAAGGCCTCCCCCCATAACAGACTGAATGCGATCAACGCCATGATCTGCAACACCGCCAGCGGCGCGAAGGCCTGCGCCACCACTTTGTACCCGAATCCCTTCCCCACCTTGCCGCAGCGTGCCTGCAACACCCGGTTGAAAATGAAACTTACTCCAAAAAAGCAGATCACCCCCAGCAGAACCCCTCCCCCCACTACCCGAAGCGGAAAACCGCTCCCAAACAGGCGGTTCGGTCCCGGCGATCCCGGGACCAACAGTCCCAGACTGTGGTACACGGAACCAAGCGCAACTAAAAAGACAAACACCACGCTGTACCCAATCGGCTGGGCCAGCAACACCCCGTTGGCAAAACGTCCGAAGCGGAAAACAAACCAATACAGCGTTCGCATCGGACCGGGTTCAGGATCCTCCATATTCAGCGGTTCCCGGGTCGTTTGACGTTTCATCGGCCTGCTCGACTCCGGCGTGGTGGTGTCCAGTTGCTTCTTTAATTCCTCGTTTCGATGCTTCCGGTTCACCCGGGCCATGGCCTCCGGCAAGGTGGAGGCCGCTCCGGCTTTTTCTTTCCATGCCGGATCCGACTCCCTGAACCCGGTGGAATCCCGGATCGAACTGATTTTGGCCATTTTCCCAGACAACGCCGCGGACGTATCCGATGTGGCCGGCACCGGTTCAGCCGACACCCTCCCGGAGGAACCGTCCGGGGGTGCATCCGCCGGGTCCTTGGGCGCAGCGGCCACCGGATCTTCGGAGGAAACCTCGGGAGGCGTTTCGGACACAGGTTTTAAAGCCTTCCCGCTTTCCCGGACATGCGTCAGCATGCTTTTCTTCGGACCCGCAGGTGACTTGAAGGTGATTTTGTCCTTTTTCGGAGGAGAGGACGATTCGGTTTCTTCGGGAGCACTCATAAGATGATCCGAAATGTAGAATATTCCCGGTCAACATAAAAGCAAAATGACGCGCGATAAGAAGGGATCCGCATAGGGACTTCATCCTTGCAATCGCGGCGGGAGTTGCAGTACGATAAAAGGGTGAGAGTGTGGATCCCGGATTCCCGCTCTGGAAACATTATCTCGCCGGCACCACCCCCGGAAATCCCCCGAAGGGAACCCGCCCTGGTTCTACACCCTCGAACTCGTCACTTCTGGGGAGTAAACCCGAATTTTTTTGTTTTAAAAGCCAGCCAAAACCCGGCAACAAGAAGCAGCACCAGCGTCCCCGGCTCCGGGATCAATGCAAGCCCCGTGGTCTCCGAAATCCACGCCCAGGCCGGGTCCAGGGCCACCCCGCCGCCAACATCCCCGAACCGACCGCCGTAGCCCTCGGTGAAGGTGTTGATGCCGACCAGCGCCTGTCCGCCGCCCCAGTCGATCAGGGCCGGGCCGCCGGAGTCGCCGGGTCCGATGATCGTTTCCCGGTCGTTGCCCAGGCTTTGTGTGTCGGAGGGATCGTGAAAGGTGTAGCGGAAGAGTTGCCCGCCGGTGCTGGACGAGCTTTGCATGGTCTCGACCGTGTTCCAGCCGATGCGGCGGTCATCGGTGCTGGCACTGGTCGTGTAGCCGTAGCTGCCGAAGCCCGAGCGACCGTAGCCGACGAGGGTCAGTTCCTGGCCCGTGGAGAAGGAGAGTCCGAGGGAGGGGAAGTTGAGTTCGGGCAGCGGGTCGGTGAAGTGGAGCAGCGACAGGTCGTTGTGGATGGAGGGATTGCCGAAGCCCGTGAAGTCAGGGTGGATGTGGGCAGTGCTTGTGCTCATGCTCCCGTGCCCCGGCAGGTGCAAGGTGAAGCCCAGGCCCGGGTCCGGTTGCCCGTCATCGTTGAAATCCGCGTTGTGAGCCGCACTTAGCACCCAGTGCCGGGACAGGGCGATGGCCGTGCCCGAGTAGGTGGAGGAGCCGGTGTCGATGCGCAGGGCACCCACCGCGTTGAAGGGCGAGTCGGCGGTTTGCGGGTCGAGTCGGTTGGAGGGGTAGTCCGCAGGTTCGTCGAATTCGCCCCCGGCGAGGATGGCGTGGGATAAGGTGGGCATCCCAAGCAGGACGGCAAAAACAAACTTTCGGACCATGCCCCTCGCTGGAAAACTAGGCTTCATGTACGGATTCCAGAACACGCTGGACCAATTTCGGATCATAACGAATCCCCTCCTCCACCGCCTTTTGCAGGTAGGGTTTGAGTTCGTGAATAAGGCCCAGGGATTTTGCCCGTCCCAAGAGTCCCAGCACACCCACCACGGACAATCCGGCGGTGGAGGCGACTCGCCGCCCTTTCACTTCGTCAATACAAACCTTGGTCAGGCTGCGTTCCAACGCGAGCTGAATCACCGCCGCCTCCCCCTTGCCAAGCGTAACCGTATCGAAACGGCGCAAAGGTTCCCGAAGACGGTGAACCTCTATCCAGGCAGGTCTGCTGTGCGGATGCCCGAGCTTGCGCCCTTCTTCCAACTCTTCCACAACCTGTTCCGGTGTCAAAAAATGATATGGCAGTTGTTCAGCGATCTCAAGTGCCCCGATCTTTGCGAGCGTGAGAATAGGGCCGGTATTGATCACCAAGGGTTCAGCCATGTTGGATAAACTCCAACTCAGCCCCCGCGTCTTCAGGCCCGAGATTGCTCATGGACACTCCCACACGGGGCAGCTCCATCAGAAACCCAACCCGCTTCATTCCGCACAAACTCGCGGCCTGGCCCGAGGAAAGACGGCCCAACTCATAAAGTTTGGCCGCCAGGAGAAAACGCGCCTCGCCATCAAAAGCATCGCGCGACAGCCCGGCACTCAGCAAGACATCATCTCCGTATTCAATTTGCAAGGTATGGGTCATAGAGAAATGATCGAATAATCCGCACGGTTTGTCAAGAGCCAAGGTTCAGCTCAGGATGGGGAGGAAGAGTGTGAAGGGGGAGGAAGAGAAGAAACAGACAGAACCAACGCAAGGGACACAACGGCCCTTCGGAAAGCTGCCTACGGGCGGAAAAGAACCCCTGGGGTTTTGTCCGTTTCGTCTGTTCAGTCCCTTCCATCTGGCCTCCGGCGGGTTCGGGCCTTGTACAAGCGCTCCGAGAATCCTCCATCCGTCTCAAAATCCCGGGCCTGTCGATCCAGAAGGCGTTCGCAGAGGAAGTGGGCCTGGGTGGAGAGGATAGATCCAAGATTCGCGGCCCGTTCCTCTGTGTCTCTTCGCGTCTGATTCACCCAGGCGGCGGCCTCCTCCACCGTTTTGGGGTGGAGATTTCTCGCTTCCTCAAACTGGGCCTCGCCCTGTTCCCAGATCGGCAGCTTCCGGCGGGTCAGATGTTTTTGGTAATCCCGCCCCAATTCGCCCAGGCTGGATTTGGCCACATTGGTGAGGTTCATCTCCAGTTTCCGGCTGGTGGCGCTGTCTTCGCTGCCCTCGGCAATATTCTGATACCCGCTCCGCGCCGCCTGCACCATCTGATCATGATGGCGGTCCTGTCTGGGAATATAGCGATCACAAAAGCGGCAGGTGTAGTCGTAGACCCTCTCTGACACCTGATACGCCTTCAAATTTCGGTAGCCCCCATGCTTCCCATACACCCGCCCCGCCGCCTCCGACCGCAACGCCCGCCGGGAAGATTCATCCTCTCCCCGACCGTTCTGTCTGTTTTGTCTGTTTTCGGTCATCTTTTTTCTCCGCCCACATGTTTTTCTTTCGCTTCGTCTCGCGCACGCGCCCGGCTCCGCCTTTGGGCGCGTTACGCAGACGAAGCCCCGCTGGCTTAAGGAACGGAACTGCGGGCGGGGCGGAACCCGCCGTCCATACTAACGGTTGATGGAAAAGTCCTGAGACGGCTTGCGGCGCGGGTGTGCGCGGCGTCAAAGCCCAAAGAGCCGCCCCGGAAAACCCGGGAGGCCAGCAACTCAGCCTCTCTATCCGTGCCCGATAACGGACCCTTGGGGTCAGTCGCAACTTCTGTGTAGGCCGAGGCCGAATACCAATCCCAACACCACTCCCAAACGTTCCCCGCCATGTCGTGGAGACCATACCCGTTGGCCGCAAAGCTCCCCACTGGCGAGGTGTAGGGCTGGGTGCCATCGTTGTAGGTCGGGTGGTATGTATAGGTTGTGTAAGGACTCGTATCGTAAGTGTAGGCATCGCCGTTCGCACGATAGTTGGCGTGGTCATGATTTATGTTATTACCCCACGGAAAGCGCTGACCTGACACCCCACCCCTCGCCGCCTTCTCCCACTCCGCTTCCGTCGGTAGGCGGTAGCCGTTGGCATTCCAGTTGGCCGTTGGTGTGGTCGTCCCGGTCTTGAACACCGTCCCATCTGAATTGTGGTAAACTGTAGTCAGTCCTTCCCGCTCGCTACGGGCATTGCACCACTTCACCACATCCCACCAAACCACGGCAAGCACTGGGTGCGTCGCTCCTTTGCCAAAGCCCGGGGCAATGTCCGTATAGCCGTGGTTGACCGCCCAGTCGCGGACATCGTTCCACAAAGCCCAGGTCACTTCAGTTCTCGCCATGTAAAACTCGCTCACATACACGTTCACCGGCGGGGCATCCTCGTCGGTATCGCCGCTCGTCCTGCCCATGGTGAACCATCCGGCAGGGATGCGGGCCATCCCGGCGGGGTGGTCCTGGGAGGGCGGTGGAGGGATGACAGTGAGGGTTGCAGGGTCGGAACGAACTGATTGCATGCCCGATCCGGCCACAACGTGGTAGGTGCCTGACAACCCGGGAAGCGCATGGGGTTGGATGTAGGAAGCACCACCGGTGAAGATCGGCACATCATTGTGATACCAGGTGTATGACGTTGTGTCGGATAAAGAGACCATGCTTGAAAAAACAAAAGGATCTCCGCTTTTTACCGTTTGGTCTTTTGGATGGCTGATAAAATACAGGGTTCCTGGTTTAGGGTGCAAGTAGGACCATTCATAGGTCAGCAAATTTTGGGACGGGAAATCAGGAAGGTCGTCATTTGTGAGAAAAATAAAACTCATTCCCGCGTTGAGATTCAGTTCCGCGGTGGCGGTGAGGCTGGCCTCCTCTAAATCTCCGTTTAGGAATTTTGCTTCTCCGTTGATCCGCACTTCAGGGGTGAGGTTGGTATAAAAACCAACCAGGCTCATAAATCGAACATCCAGTTGTGGAATCAGTCTGGCGTATGCATGCCCGTCAAAGTTTCCAATGGTAGTAAAGCCCGCTGGCAGCTCGGTCTCTGTTCCGGACTGTCGTAATTTATTCAGCTTGGGATTCCGCTGGCTGTATGTGATTTCGACAAAATATGGACTCACCCGTTGTATTTCCGCGGAGAGATCCACCGACGCGTTTACTTCAACCCCGGCTTCGGCGTCCAGATTAAATGCCACATGCACCCAGACGGGAACCGGGCCAATCGCGCCGAGAAGAATAAATTTATCGGCTGAGATCAACGGTTCATCCGTTGAGACGTTATGTGTCAAACTATCCGTAACCTGGATAGAGGGACTCAGCCGGATGGCGGAATCCCCGTCAAATCGGAAATAGAAATCCTGAAGCTCGGAATCCTGAATATCAATAGTTGCGGTTATTTTGGGGATAAAGGACCATTCACCATCAAGCTCAAATGTGGCGGGAAAGGGCGAAAAGTCGATGGTTTCGAAAAACTCACCTCCGATCATCACTTCCCCGGAAGCCTGCACCATAAGTCCATCCGAGGCGATTTGATAAATAACATATGCGGCGCCCTCCCTGCCGGACAACAGCAGGGACCCTTGGGCGATTATCTCCCAGAGGGGCACATCCTCTGTACGCACCGTCAGACGATTTTGATCCGGATCATCGACGGTTGAAACGACGCGACGGTAGAACACCTCCGCTTCATAGGCGGGGGTCGCGTTGGCCAGATATTGGCCCTCACTGAAATCCGGCGGGATATCCCCCAGGTATTCGAAGACGAGTTGATTTTCACCGCTTTCGATGAGTGTATAGGGTTGGGTGTTCTCATTCATCCGGATGGGTCGCGCGTCCGGGTAGACCGCCCGGAAGACTTTTTGCTGCGCTTCGGTTAATCTCTGTCCTTGTCGTTGCGCTTCTGGACTGCCCAGCACAAGAAGATTTTCCGCCGCCACGGGATCACGCTCGGTTGTAAAAGACCAGACGTGAGTTGTCACATTTCCAAGTGTGTCTGCGATCGTTAATTCGGCCTGCACGGTTTCACCGTAATCGGCTAATGCCGTATCCCCGCCAAGCCAAAAATTCAGAGACCCTTCTTCAAAAGACAGCTCCTCATCTTCAAGCGTAAACGGGCCGTGCTCCGCGACTTTGAGCTGAATTGAGGCTGTGTTAATACCCGTACGATCCTCCAAATCCAGGTGAATTTCATCGTATCTTCCAAATCCCACGGAATCATCAGAAGGTTCTAACCGGATGATAGCGGGAGCCTGTTCATCCAGTTCCACTACCCGGTAAAATTGCACATCCTGTAGGTTTTGATGTACAAGATGCTGCTGAGCCGTGGAGGTTGCCTCCACCGGGTATCCCGACCGGCTTTCCCAGCTATTCGGATCATTCAAGTTATCTGTGGTTTGCAAGAGATATCGGGTGCCAATCTTAGTGGTCCAGGTCAGGCGTCGACTATCGGGCTCCTCTTCGATACGTGGCAGAAACAGCATTTGCGGCTGGGCGGTCAGACGGGGCGCAAGGCTCAGGCAAAACAGCAGGGCCCAGGATTTCAGGAAGATCGGCTTTTTCATGGGTTCACTCCGGTTCTCAATCACCTTGCCAAACCTTAAGGCCATAGTTCAAGCCTTTATGTGTAATATGTTTGTTTAAAAAAACGGGATGTTTCGTTATTCATGCACTCAAACCTCACTCTCCGGGTTCCGCCCATACATTATCCAAGGTCAGTTTTGCGCTGCCGCTTAAACCGGTGCCATGTACTAGTCCCGATAATTTCAGTTGTTTCACCTCATCGGCATTCACACCCGGTAAATATAAGTCTATTACGTCTGAAAGAATAAAAGTGTAAGTATTCCAATTTTTATCCGGGGCACCAAAATACTTTGCAGTGGAAGAACTGCCGGGCAGTCCCCCCGAAGTCGAACTTACCACAAACGCACCGAGGTATTCTCCGGCGGAATTATACAGCCGGACAATCACTTGCGCCCATCCTTTTCCATAAATACTGGAGGCTCCCTCCAGCTTCGCATCAAAACGGATCTCAGTGTCTTTGTCTGCTTGAATCGTTTGATAGGTCTCGAATTCATAGTTGCTCAATGACCTTTGCAGATACAGCGCCATGCCACCTCCCTCATTTTCATTCTCAATACGCGAGGCGCCTCCACTGCCGCCAGATGAAGTCGACCCGGACCAACCTGTCGTCAGAGGTTCTTCAAAATCCCCGTTGACAAACAAGTTTGGTGACCGAATCGCACACCCAAAATCGGCTTTTTGGAAGTTGTATCCCGGCAGGATTTGGACCACATATTCCGTGGGGGTGGTAAATCCGATGACGGTGGACGGCACCGTGGTTTGATCAATTTTGATGGAATACATTCCGGCGTTAAGATCTGACACAGAAAAAAATCCGCCGGGTCCAGACACAACAGTGCCCATGATTTGCCCGGTATCGACGGATTGAACGGAAATAGATACTCCCGCGAGACCGTCTACATCCAGCGACTCGTCACTATAGGTACCATTGTTATTCAGATCCGACCATATGTGTCCTGAAATCATCGCCGTCGCCAGATTTACACCAATGAAAGCGTTTCGCGCGATACGAATACCCGCAGGGCCTGTGAGACTGAACCTGGACCATGAGTCGTATTCTCGCTGATAGGAAACCATGCAATGAAAAATGTGATCGGTAAAACTGCCGCCCCGTTGATGTCTCCGATGATCTATACCATCCCAGCACCACTCCCAGACGTTCCCACTCATATCATATAAACCAAGTTCGTTCGGAGCTTTCAGCCCCACCGGCCAAGTGCCGCGGGCTTCTACCATGTCGCAGTCCGCACCATCGGAATTGCCACTGAACCATCCCACTGCAGTCAAATCGTTACTCCCGGAAAAGGTATAGCCATTTGTCTGGTTGCCTCCCCTTGCCGCAAACTCCCATTCCGCCCCAAAAGGCAAACGATATCCGTTTGCGGTAAAATTGTGGCTTGGATTAATTTCTCCGGTTTTATAGACTTCATCGTTGTCCCAATATACGGGGGGCAAGCCCTCCATTTCGCTTTTCGCATTACACCACTTCACCGCATCATACCAACTCACATATCTTACAGGGTGGCTGTCTGCACATCCGGATGGTTCACGATTATTTTGATCCGGACCGTCCCAGTCATACCCGTTGGCTTCCCCCCATGCACGCACGGTCTGCCATTCACCCCATGTCACCTCCGTGCGTCCGATGAAAAAGGTCGAGACGTGAGTGCCATTCAGTGAATTGGTGGTGTTCAATGTGCCCCCCTGCACCCTAACCATCCCTGCGGGGGCGGGGCCGGTGTTGTTTGTCGTGATGAGCGTGAGGGTGGCGGGCTGGGTCTGGGTCTGTTGTCCATTGGCCCGTGCCACTGCGTGATAAACACCCCCATGTCCACTGCGAATGCGGGGGAGATCCAGGTGCTTTTGGGTTTGTCCCAAGATCGGAAGTCCATTTTGGTACCATTGAAACGAGAGATTTTCCGGCCCGCTGGCATCCATGTTGAAGCGCACGGTATCCCCGGTTTTCGCTGACTGGCTTGCGGGGTGCAGGGTGATGGTGATGGGCGGCTGCGGGGGCGGATTGAGGTCAAACGTCTCTTCCCAGCCAAAGGTAAAGAGACGGAAGGGCGGAAGGGAGGGCAACACTTCGGTTTCAATGCCCCGGATGCTCAAACCCGCCGTCATGTCGGCAAAGGCTCCCAGAGACCAACTTGCGCTTACGATTTGCTCTTGATGCACGGTGGCGGTCCCCGCCACTTCCAGCCGGGGATCGGCTTTGACATAAATCCCCGCCACGCCATATACGCGCACATCCACCTGGGGCACCAGTGCCACTTGCGCACCCGCTGTGCCTCCCAGGCTATAGGTGAACGGTACTTTTTCCATAGGCGGAAGGTCGAATTCCCGCTGCCACGTCACCATCGGCACCGCATCCCGTTGATACGTCGCACCAATGCCTATATCCGCCTCTTGTCGAAACCCGCCCCGCAGTGTTCCCACCGATCCCAGTTCCAACTTCCCTTCCACCTTGACACTGAGTTCGATCTCAATCCCTACTGGGATCGGACCCGCCATAAAGAAAATCCAGTGACTGTGTTTCAAAACAGTGTGCTCAAAGCCCCGGTTGATCATTACGGATGCTTCAATGCGCGGTACGCAGGCCGTTTCAAAGTGCCCTTGATAGGAGACCTCGAAACGGTCCACGGAGCCCAGGCTGGTGGACAAAGCCATATGCAGGTTCGGTGTGTACATGATGCGGCCTTCATCCAATTGCACCTCTATAGCCAATTCGACTTGCAGACCTTCATCCCAGGTCTGATCCGGTTGTACTTCGACACCTTCGTCCGTGAGCCGGAAAAGTTTGATTCCGGACAGATCCGCCCCAAGAGCGGGCAGCCCAAAATCCGCAGCGATTTCAAGGCTGCGAACCAGAGTCCCGTTCTCGTCCATTTCCAGCAGGATGGGGTTTTCCGGGATGCTGAAAGCTCCCTGCACAATCATGTCCGCCAGTCCCAGTTCCACCGTGCCCAGTTCGATGATTTGGGTCTCCGTATTGAGGACAACGGATTCCACTTGGCGATAAAAAATTTCGGAGCTATTGGCTGGTGCGCGGTTTGCAAGCTTCTGCCCCTCCGTGAAAACCGGTGGCGTTCCTTCGTAGTGGATGCGAATCGCGTTTTCCGTGACTTCTTGGATGGACCAGTTCAGATCGCCGTCCCCCATGCGTACCGGGCCGGTTTGGAAACGTGCGGCGAGTGCAGCGGCACTGCCTTGCAGCCGTTGGCCGGCGCGTTGAGCGTCGGGGGAGCCGAAGACGAAGACATTTTCGGCCGTTTGAGTTTCGGTTTCCAACTCAAAACTCCAGTTGATCTGGGTCTGATTGCCAAGGGTGTCCGCCACGACCAGTGCAACGGCAATAGTTTCTCCCCAGGCACCGAGTGCGGTGTCCCCCCCCAGCCAAAATATGAGCGTCCCGTCCTGCAGACTCAATTCGTCGTCTGCCAAGGTGAAAGGTCCGTGACTTCCCACTGTCAATTGAATGCTTGAAGGAAGGATTCCCATTGCATCCTCCAGTTCGATGCGAAGATCGCCAAAACGCTGTACGCCAAAAGATTCATTGGCGGGCAAACGGCGGGAAATCGCAGGCGGCTGTTCATCCAGCTGCACCACCCGATAGAACTGTCGGTCTCCAGCCATCTGCTCAATCTCATATTGTTGGGCAAGAGCCTGCGCTTCAGTTGGGAAACCTTCCACAGTCTCCCAGGCCAGAGGATCATTCAGATCCCCGGACACTTGCAGACCATAACGGATGCCGGGTTCGGTGGACCAAACCACCCTTCGGCCTGATTTGGCCTCGTCGGGCAAAAGCACCATTTGCGGCTGCGCGGTGAGTCGCGTTGTAACCGAAAGGAACCACAAAAGAACAAGGATGGAGGTTTGGGCTTTCATTATTGTTTCCATTGAATTTGTTTGAGCGACAGAGAATTCGCTTATTTACTAATGCATTTTTCTCTTATTTATGCTTCAGATACGATTTCACATTTTCAAGAAAAGTCACCGCATCTGACGGGGCGCAAGGGGTTGTGTCCCCCGGTTGGCGGGGCGAACAATTCCATCCAGTTTTATGAGAAGCAGGTAGTGTTCATTTCCATTTGCGGGCGTGGTTAAAGGAACAAAAAGACTGTCCCCGATACGCATATAGCTGCCGTTTCGGGTAATGGAACTGATCTCATTTCCCGCCTGGGTCCGTAATTGAAGCCCCATGGTAATCCCGGCGATATGTGTGCTTCCCGGGGCGGCTTCAGGGGTGCCCGGCTGAAGGAACCCGGTCAAATTGGGTTGGATTTGGTAATCCCCGATGGTTTGCGCGGACGCGGGATATCCGATTCCGTTCAATGCCAGCCAGTCCAGGGTTCCCATGGACCTTATGCCTGGGCTTTGTCCGATCCGTTCCATCACCTTCCGGCTCGCCGCCCCGTCGATACGCAGATCCTGTTGATCATCCGACGGGATACCCAAGGCTTGAAGCTCCCGCCATTCCCTGCGGCCCATGGAAAACAGCTCAAACCGCAGAAACAGGATGCCGTTCGGGTTTGCTTTCACATGAGGTCGTATGAAATCATCCACTTTGGGCAGGAAGCGGCGCAGGCGTTCAGCGGAAACCCAGTCCCGGTCCTGGTCCGAAAACCGCTCCAGGGGCAGGGTGAATTCCTTTCCGGAACGATTGATAATGGTCACACGGTCATGCGACGCATCTTTCATCCGGGCCTCCGCAGTTTGACCGTCCGCACTGGTCCAGGTGCGGAAAAGATTTTCATCGGCGTGCAAAAGTTGGGTCAGACAAAACAACAGGAGGAGTTTACGGAGGAAAAGCGGATGTATCATGGGGGAATTCCTTTGTTTATGGCGAAATGCTTCTTGCGGGGCGGAAGCCGATGAAGTCCCGGCTGTATGTAGGAGGGAGACCCTCTCGGGACGCCGAGCGGCAGTCCCGGGCGGAATTGTACCATGATCCTCCCCGGTGTACCCGGCCCGAGCCCGAGGTCGGCCCGGTTGGATCGATGGCATCCCCCGAGTAGTCCGCAAGCTCGTCCCAGCACCATTCGCTCACATTTCCATGCATGTCATAAAGCATCCAGGCATTCGAAAGTTTCTGCTGAACAGGGCGGGTCTTTCCATCACTGTTCCCTCCATACCACCCTGCCTGATCCAGGGCCGGGTCCAAAGGTAAAGCGCCGATAAATGTAATCGGTCCGGTGTGAAAGGCGCTTGTCGTCCCCGCGCGTGCCGCATATTCCCACTCGGCTTCCGTCGGCAGGCGGTATCCACTCGCGTTAAGGTCCGTTACCCGGGTGCTCACCCCGGTCCGATACACGTCTCCACTCACCATATACACGGGTGTAAATCCCTCCATCTCACTCCATGCGTTCAGCCACTTTACAGCGTCGTGCCAATTCACCATCGTTACCGGATCCCGGTCGCTGTTGCGGCTGTCCCCATGCGAGCCTTTACGTCCCGGAGACAAGTCGGTATACCCGTTTGCCATCCCCCAGTTCCGTACCTCATTCCATTGCCCCCAAGTCACCTGAGTCCGCTGCAGTTCATAATCCCGCGTCAGCGTGACCTCATGTTGCGTCTCATCGACCGAGGTGGAACGCCCCGGCTCCTCCTCCGGACTGCCCATGAGAAACGCACCTGCGGGGATCCGCGCAAAATCTCCGGTGATCTTGCTTCTGACCGGACGGAACCCGGTCTCATCAGAAAAATCATAGGTGGCATCCGCCCAGTATCGTGTTGCCGAACGCAGCGCATAGGGCGAATTCCCCGAGGATCCACCCCTTTGAATGCGTAACGAGTTCCAGCCCGAACCGCTGCCGGTGGGATTGGTCTTCGAACTTTCCGAATAGTCGGCGGCCACGTCCCAGCACCACTCCCACACATTGCCCATCATATCATAAAGGCCGTATTGATTCGGAGCTTTCAAACCGACCGGTTTTGTGTCCCCACCGCTGTTCGCACCATACCAGGCCACTTGTTCAATCACGGGCTCCGGCTCGAATTCACCAAGTGCGGTGACGGGTCCGGTGAAATAGGCGGTCGAGGTTCCCGCACGGGCAGCGAATTCCCATTCCGCTTCGGTTGGCAGACGGTAGCCATCTGTATCAAAATCACATGTCAGCGGATAAGGGGGCGGATTCGACCAGTCAATATCTGAGGGAACCTCCAGGGTTCCGGATCGAAAAACCTCTCCATCAAGAAAATACGCGGGGTCCAGACCTTCTTTTTCACTGCGGGCGTTCAACCATTTCAACACATCAAACCAGTTCACGAACGTGACAGGATGATCATCCGCATTTTCGTGATATGATGGGCCTTTGCCCCCCTCCGGCAAATCGGGATAGCCGTTTGCCATCCCCCAGTTCCACACCTCATTCCATTGCGCCCAGGTCACCGGTACGCGCTGCATGTAGAAAGACCCGAGAGTCACCTCATGTTGGGGCCCCTCCTCTTCCATTCGCCCCGGCTCGTCTTCCGGGCTGCCCTGGAGGAAGCTGCCTGACGGGATGATGGCGAATCCCTCCGGCGAGGGAGGTGATCCGAATCCTGCACCGGAAACCGGCAGGGTGTTTCTCCCGGTATCCGCATTGCTGTCCACAAACACCACCCCCTCATGAAAATCTACCCGGGTGGGTCTGAACCTGAGGAGAATCGATTGCGTTTCTCCCGGCGGCACGGAACCGATCCAGTTCCCCACAAACCAGAAAGAAGGCAGATCCATCTTCGATACATCAAAGGTTTCGTTCCCAAGGTTGTGAATATGAAGCCACCTGTACACACTCTGGTTGGACCAGAATCCCCCGAAATTCAAATCGCCGGTCAAATGGACCGTTTTCCGGGCCGGGACTTCCCTCATCACACTCCGCACAGGGCGGAAACCCACCCACGAAGCTTCATCATACGTATCGTGAAAATTTCTTGCCGCGGATCGGCAGGCGGCCGCCGCATCTCCCCAGCCTCCCCCTCTGATAACCCGTTCCCAGTGAAAATCGTATTCCTCATCAGGTCCCGACGGGTTTTCCAGCGGGCCTTGCGGATAGTCAGCGTATCCGTCCCAGCACCACTCCCAGACATTTCCGTGCATATCGTACAAGCCCCAGTCATTGGGTAGCTTGCCTCCCACAGGACGGGTTTGAACCCCGTTACCCTGATCACTGTTACCATCAAACCAGCCCAACAAATCCAATACAGGGTCCACAGGATCCTCGTAACCGGGATAGGTAATCTCACCTTTCGCAAACGCGGTGGATGTCCCCGCCCGCGCGGCGTACTCCCATTCCGCCTCCGTGGGAAGTCGATACCCATTCGCCTCTTGATTAAAAAACACACCTCTTGGATCCGTGTCATCGGTTCTCACAGGCGTATCCCACCAAAGATCAACATAGACCGGTGTCAGACCGTTCATTTCACTCCAGGCATTCAACCATTTGAGGACATCGATCCACCCTACTCTCGACACTGGGTCGAGCGGGGAATTCCTTTCATCCCCGTGCGACCCTTTGGAACCTTCCTGGATGCCCTCGTATCCGTTTAAATGCGCCCAGTCGCGCACTTCGTTCCACAGGTCCCAGGTCACCTCGGTTCGGTACATGTAAAAGCTGTCGAGGGTGACCTGGTGTTGTGTTTCATCCCAACGTCGCCCCGGTTCGTTTTCCGGACTACCCATCAGAAAGGTTCCCGCCGGGACACGGACAAACCCCGGAGGCGCCTGGAAGGTATTGCAAGAGGGGCGCAGGCTCAACATGGCCGGAAGGGAAGTCACAGCCTGTCCCGCGGAACTTACCTTTACATGATAGGCACCCGAATGGGCCGGACCGACGGAATTCAGGCGCATGGATTTCCGGGTGGCTCCTGGGATAATCCTGTCATTTTGATACCACTGGAATCCCAACTCACCCGCACCGCTTGCGTCGGAAGTCAGGACAACCGTATCCCCCGGACAGGCGGTTTTGTCCGATGGGTGGCGCGTTAGGATCAGCTCACCCGTCAGACCGTCCCCGGACGGGCTTAGGGAAGACCACTCATGCCATTGGAAACCGGTTCCCGTGAACGCGGGGAGATTCATTTTCCCGTGCAGGGCCAAGACGGCTTCCATCTCCGCGTTTGCTGTGAAGTCCACCTGGGTTTCCGTCTGTCCACTGTCCATCACCACATCCTTTGACGCGATGGTCATTCCCGGATTCAGATTCGTATTAAATTCACCCAAACCATAGACCCGGGTCATGAGCTTCCATGGGAAACGTATTTCGATGCGGGACAGTCCCCCGGGCGGGTCGCCGGAAGTGTACTCCTCAAATTCTTCCGGCTCTATGACGCGTTCCCAAACAACTGCGGGGGACATGTTTTCCTCGTATAACGCGGAAAGGTCGTACCGCGTTTGCGAAGCGTGTCCCGTGCCCAGTTCAAACGCCCCATTCGTCTCAACGAGAAATTGCAGGCCGAGTTCTCCGGTCACCTGAATCCCGACCGGGACTTCCCCCACAACAAACCAGAGCCAGTAAGCACCATTCCAGATCGTGGTGTTTTCCTCAACCGCCAACCTTGAATTCGCCGAGACGGTTGCCTGGAAATCCATGTCGACCCGCCCCCGCATCGTGATGTCGAACCGGGTAAGCTCTCCATTCTCAATCTCGATCCCCGCCCCTAAACCAGGGTGGAAGAAATGATTCCCGTTTGAAAAAATCAACAAGGTCCGGGCAAAATCCAAGGAGTCATCCTTCTCAAAAGCCAACTCCGTTTGCACCTCAATCGATTGCCCGGCAATGTCCATCCCCAAACTCGGCAGGGCATCGCGCGTGTCAAAGAAATCCTCCGAAATCACATTCCCTTCCTCATCCAAGTCCAAGACCAGCACTTCATCCGGTACACGGAAGGATCCATTCAAGAAAATTGCCTGCAGGGGGATATCTTGGGTGAACAGGGTGATTTGATTACTGTCTGACTCAACCTGGACATCCGTTACCTGACGGTAAAAGATTTCTCTGGAATTCCCCGGGGTAAGGTTCGCAAGGTATTGCCCAATGTCAAAGGTTGGGGGTGTTCCCTCGTAACCGAGCAGAATATAGGTCTCGGTGACTTCTTGAAGGGTCCAGGCATTGTCGGGGTCGTTCATGCGCACGGATCCGGCCTGGAAACGCGCGGCCAGCGCGGCTGCCGCATCTGTCAGCCGCTGCCCCGCAAGTTGGGCATCCGGTGAACCGAACACAAACAAGTTTTCCACGACCTCGGGTTCGGTTTCCAGTTCAAAAGACCAGGTAAGGATGGTGAGGTTGCCCAAGACATCGGCCACCATCAGTTCTACCTCAACCTCCGTGCCCCATTCGCCCAGCGCGGTGTCATCTCCAAGCGAGAAGCTCAGGGTCGGCTCCTCCCAGCTCAGTTGACCGTCATCGAGGGTAAAGGATCCGTGCGCACCCACAGTCAGAATTATGGAGGCCGGGTCAATCCCGGTTCTGTCCGCCAAGTCAATGGTGATGGTTCCGAAGCGTTCTGCCCCAAAGCTTCCATAGGCAGGAAAACGCCGGGCAACTTGTGGTGGCTGTTCATCCAACTGCTCCACACGAAAGAAGAGACGGTCCCCGGTGAGTTTTTCAATTTCATGCTGCTGAGCAAGGGCCGTGGCCTCGGAGGGGGAGCCCTCAACCGTCTGCCAACCCGGCGGATCGTTCAGATCCTCTGAAACTTGCAGGCCATAGCGAATGCCGGGTTCAGTGGACCAGACAACTTTACGGCTCGTCTCGCCCTCCTCGGGCAGGAGCACCATTTGCGGCTGTGCGGACAGGCGGGGGGCAAGGCTGAGGCAAAACAGCAGAGCCCAGGATTTCAGGAAGATCGATGTTTTCATAGGTTGGCTCTAATCTGGAAATTAGTGTGCCAAACGACAAAACCATAGTTCAAGCCTTTTCTTATTATATATTATCTGACTATCAAAGGTTTTGACTTGTTCCTCTTTGGTCATACAATAGAAAATACTCTATGATATTGCTTACAAAGAACTCCCAAACCGGCCAGGTGGATTTGGTCCCCGCCATCGAGAAACTCAAGCGGGAGATGAATGCCATCATTCTCGCGCATTACTATCAGGTGGATGAAATTCAGGACGTGGCCGATTTTATCGGCGACAGCCTGGACCTCTCCCGTAAAGCCGCAGCCACCGAGGCCGATGTGATTGTGTTCTGCGGGGTTCACTTTATGGCCGAAACCGCCAAGGTGCTGTCTCCGCACAAGCAGGTGCTGCTCCCGGACCTCGCGGCGGGATGTTCACTGGCGGAAAGCGCTCCGGCGGATGAATTTAAACGTTTTGTCGATCAACACGCGGATCATCTGGTGGTCAATTACGTCAACACCTCCGCCGCCGTAAAAGCCCTCACCGATTACTGCGTGACCTCCTCCAACGCCGTCCAGGTGATTCAAAGCCTGCCAAAAGACCGTAAAATCATCTTCGGCCCTGACAAATATCTCGGCGACTGGGTTCAACGGGAGAGCGGACGCGAGATGCTGCTCTGGGAGGGATCCTGCGAAGTGCATGAAATTTTCAGTGAACAGGCCATTCTCGAACTCAAACAGGCACATCCCGAAGCCAAGGTCCTTGTTCATCCCGAATGTCCCGGGCCGGTGCGCGATTTGGGTGACGTGGTGGGCAGCACCAAACGCCTCCTGGAGGCGGTGGAAAAGGGAGACCCCCGCGGAACCTATCTGGTGGTGACCGAACCGGGCATCATTCATCAAATGGAACGGATCGCCCCCCATGCCACCTTCATCATGGCTCCCGCCGAAGTGGCCGGAGGCGAAAAGGGAAGCTGCACCACCTGCAACACCTGCCCCCACATGAAGCGCAACACCCTGGAAAAACTCTACCTGTGCATGAAAAACCGGGCACCTGAAATTGTCCTCGACGAGGAAATCCTCCGAAAAGCCCGCCTGCCTATCGAACGGATGCTGGAGGTTGGGTGAAGGAGTTATTGGTCAATAGTCACTTGTCATTTGTTACCAGTGACTATTGACTATTATCCAGTGACTTAATGACTTCTGACCTCTGACTTCCGACTTCTGACATCTGACCTCTCCCCCCATGATTTACGCCGATTACAACGCCACCACTCCCTGCCTCCGCGACATTGCCGAACGCATGTTGGAGATTCAGTGTGTGGAATTTGCCAATCCAAACAACCGCGCCTCCCTTTCCGGACGCAACGCCCGGGGGCTCATCGATACCGCACGTGAGCAGCTTGCCCGCGCCGTGGGAGCCCACCCCGACGAACTCATCTTCACCAGCGGCGCCACCGAAGCCGCCAACACGGTCATCTTCGGAGTCATGGAGCGTCTGCTCGCCGACCGCCCCCGCATCCTCAGTTCCGCCATCGAACACCCCGCCGTCTGCATGCCCGCGGAACAGTGCGCCCGGGCCGGAGCCGACTGGGTGGAACTGCCCGTGGATTCGCAGGGACGTTTGAACCTGGATGCACTCCGGGAAGCCCTCACCCGCCCCACCGCCCTGGTCTGCGTGATGGCCGCCAACAATGAAACCGGGGTCCTGCAGGATCTCGGCGAGGTCGTGCGGCTTTCCCATGCCGCCGGGGCGCTGGTGTTCAGCGACATGACCCAGATGATCGGAAAGCTCCCCTTCAATGTACATACAGAGGGGATCGACTTCGCCTGTTTCTCCGCCCACAAATGCTACGGCCCCAAAGGAGCGGGCGCTGTCTATAAACGCCGGGGACTGGCCCTGTCCCCGCTGATTCGCGGGGGGGGACAGGAGGAGGGTCTGCGCAGTGGCACCGAAAATGTGGCCGGCATCGCCGGATTCGGCATGGCCGCTGACAAAGCCGCGCGGGAAGTCAACAACCGCAAAGCGCATCTGCAACGCCTCACCCGTCTGCTCGAATCCCAGGTGAAAAGTCACCTGCCGGGAGTGGTCATCCAAAGCGGAGACGCGGAACGGCTGCCCGGAACCAGCATGTTCAGTCTGCCCGGCCTCCGCGGAAAATGGCTGGCACAGCTCCCCGGCATCATCGCAAGCTCCGGCAGCGCCTGCGCCTCCCTGCAGGGTAAACCCAGCCACGTTCTGCGCTCCATGGGAGTCGACCCCGAAACCGCCATGCGCAGCGTCCGCATCAGTCTCGGCACCCCCAGCACCGAAGCCGATGTACGCAAAACCGCCGCGCAACTCATCGCCGGCGCACAGAAACTGAGCTGATCTTTTGTCTCGATTCGCGGTTGATTTTTTCAAAAAGTGACTCTATCTATTTGTTATGAACAACATCAAACAATTCATCCTCGCCCTCATCCTCGTCTCCCCCGCCCTGCTCCGGGCCCATCCCGGACATCCCGGCCCCGCGGAACACAGTGATATCACCCATCTGGTGGTCGGACTGGCGATTTCCCTTCCGGCTCTCCTCGGATTCATTCTCTGGCTCCGCCACCACAAAGCAGCCACCGTAAAAAGATCCAAAAAGTAATCCAGACACCTCCGGGCAAAATCCCTCTCACATCCGACTTGACGAATCCCGTCCATTTCTTCATGTAGAGTCCCTGATTGCCGAATGGTGTAATGGTAGCACAACAGACTCTGACTCTGTTTGTCTAGGTTCGAGTCCTAGTTCGGCAACCATTTCGCCCCTCTTCCCGGAGGGGCCTTTTTATTGCCTAAACCCTTGTTTTAATTAGCTTAAACGCACGTTTAACACCCTCTTTCTGTCCTCCGTTGCCCCCCTTAGTCCAGCCCGGTATATCAAAAATAAGTCAACGATAAGACAACGATCGCTTTAGTGGGTGAGCAAACACAAAATATGTCTATTCCTCAGCGGAATCGACACAGGGTTGAGCCGGGGGATCCTGTTCGGCTGGTGGAGGGTGGAGTAATCCGAAACGACGCAGGAGCAGCAGAATCAGCAGACCCGCCAGGAACACGGTCAGTACGGATAGAAGTCGGAAGGTGTTGTTGATGCTGTCCATCACCATCTCCACCGGAGCTTCTTTGACTTTCTCGGCCATCTGATTGGGCACTTCGGTGACGCGGTGGGTGCCGTACACCATCGAGGCGGTGAGTCCGCTGGCGAGAACCAGTGAGGACGGGATGCGTTCAAACAGGCCGGGACCCTCCCGTTGGTAGGCTTCCAGCAGCAGTTGCCGGGTGGCGGGAGTGTCCGCCGCATCGGCGTAGCGGGTGAGGCGGGGAAGATCACGGGCGGGGACTCCGTGAAGACTTTTCCCTATCGCCCCGCCGCCCGTTCGAACGCCCACCCCGGCACCGGTTCGCTTTACCGCGTTTTTGCCGCCCTGCTCCACCCCCTCCTTGATCACTTCTTTTCCAACCCGTTGTCCTCCTTTTCGGATGACTTCGCGGCGGATGGGACGGCTCATGGCCTGTCCGGGAAGTGACAGGAGGAGTATCGTAAAGTGAGGCCGAAGCGGCGGTTCCTGTCCGCATGGCTCTATCCCGGAACAGTCCCCAGGTGATCCTGGACATGGTCTGCGAGACGGCATTCAAGCTGCCGGCACGAACCAGGGGCACGCCATCCAAGACCAGAAAGCCACCGTTTAAAAGGGTTTTCATGCCAAGTTGTTGCAGATGCGGCTGAACCACACGGCTTAGAGGTTGTGGCAGTCCGGAATGTGCGGGCTCAACGGAGGTTTGCGGGAACGGGATTGCCAAGTGATAGGCCATTTCCTCCCGGACAGCGGTGAGCCCGTTGTCCAGGTGGATCAGTGCCTGAACCTGTTCGCGGGCATAAGGTCCGTACCAATCCTGAAGATGAGGTTTCACCAGTCGGTTGAGGGTCTCCACAGCCGATTGGCCTCCATTCAGGTAATCCGCGCTCACCTTGGCGACCAAGATCAGGGCGTTGGACAACTCAGCGGCCTGGTCCGCAGCGGAGTGCGCAGCGTGGGTCAGGCGTTGCTGATGCGCCTCATGTGTGCGAATCGCATCGCTTTTTTTCAGGTAGGATTGGAAGAGCTTGAGTGATTGCTCACGGGCCGCGTTTAAAGGGGTCAGATGCGGGACGGATGCGGACTGCGCCGGCGCAAGGCTGCCCAGAGTTTGGATGCAAACAAACAGGAGCAGTGCAAATGGGTGTGTGGTGAAGTTGAAATGAATCATTCGTGGGTCTCCTGAGTCAGGGTTAATTGAGGGTGTAGTTCCGGGCGTAGGTGTCGCACAACGTGTGCAGACGCTGGGTGCGGTGGGGAAGCATTCCGAGGTTCCCTTTCAGGACTTCGGTGCAGGCGTTGAACCAGCTCCAGACCGTGCGCGGACGGAACTCTTCGTGTTGGGGTTCCCGCCATTCGTGCAGCACCTTCGGCACCATCGATCCGCAGATGACCTGGGCATCCAGGGCATGAACGGTCAGGTCGTGAGCCCGCATCGCCGGGAGCGGCGTACTTTTGTAGGTCTCGATTCGACGGTCCAGATCCTTCCAGTTGCAGTACAGGCGGGCGACCGCATCGTCGACCAGGTGCGGGAGGTCGTTGAGGATGAAGGTGGTGTGTTTGCGGCTGACCTTGATTTCGCCGTTGAACGACAGATTGTCGCAGACCAGCACCTGATTGCCGAGCACCAGTCCGGCAGGGAAGCGTTTGTCGTGGCTGTTGCGGATTCCCAGCACCCGGCTGTAGTCGGGGTGTCCGCTGCCATTAACGATTTCCAGCAGACCGAAATAGCGATTGCCGTCGTGGGAGAGGCCGTGGGCCTGATTGGCGATCCGCATCCCGTAGCGGG
>JBBDRC010000194.1:0-4334 GCA_040905625.1 Kiritimatiellia bacterium | reverse complement strand
TGAAACTCCTGCCGTTTGTTGGTGTTGCTCCGGTTCAGAAACACATTGTCCTGAAATCCGTTTTGCCGCTGCAGGTTCAAGCTGACCCGATAGAAAAACGTGTCATTCATCAGGCTCCAGGGACCGCCGTTGGCCAGTCCCAGTTCAAAGAAATCGTCGGTGCCGATGCCCAGTTGATAAATGGTTTCGGGAAGAGAGGTGGGGGCGCGGCTGTTGATCATCATCAGACCGGCCAGGGCGCGGCTGCCGTAGAGTGTGGCCTGGGGGCCGCGAAGCACGTCGACCGTTTCCACATCAAACAGGGAAACCGCCCCGGCGAAACCGGACAAATCGATTTCGTCCATGAGGACGCCGACGGAAAAGTTGGGCGGACCTTCGCCCGAAAACTGACTGCGTTCACCCACCCCGCGCAATTGGAGATAGCGGGGGCGGGAGGTGGCTCCGGCGAAATTGAGGTTGGGAATCATGCCCAGGCTGTCCTGGAGATGTTTGGCCTGACGGTTTTCCAGTTCGGTGGAACTCAGACGGGTCGCGCTGGTACTGAAACCGGGGAGACGGCTTTCGGTGGGGTCGGACCCGACCACCATCGGGGTGAGAGTGGTGGTGGATTCGTCGGTTTGAGCGGCCAGACGGGCGGTGATCAGCAGGCAGAGGGTGGGGAGGAGGAATTTCATTTTTCGATGTCCAGGGTTTTCAGGTTGCACCGGACCGGCGAAAAATAGAACAGGCACTGAGCTGTCTTCCATTCCTACGCCGGTATCATCCGGATCAGGTTCGTGGGTTCGGCATCAAAAATGCCATCTCAGACCAATGTGAAGGTCACCCCATGGATGGGTGTTCTATACGGAAGGCGGAGAGGGAAGTCAATCCGGAGATTGCTGTTTTTTTGATGGGATCAGGCTTTCCAGAGGTACGATGAATGTAACTTCGGTACTTACAAATGGAGAGCCATGCTTGAAATTCCCATGTAAAGCAGGTACACTCGAGATGTTTTTTATTCCCACACTTCAGCACGTGTCACCCCATGAACGAAAAAGACTCTTTTGAAAACTATCCCTGGATTATCCGAAAAGGCAACACTGTCGCATTTGATACCGACCTCATGCCGGCGGAAATGGAGGGTGAAACGCTGAAATATATCTCGGAGGCGAACGGTGTCCCGATGTTCAAGGGGGAAGTGAAGAACGCCTATCCACTCACCGCAGTGAAAAACCCGGAGGTCTGCCCCCTTTGCGGCGGCCATACCGAACTGAATACGGCCGAGTTTATTTACAGCACGAGTATCGGGACCCGGGCGATGTGGGTTCCAGGGGGCTGGTTTTGCGGCGCGTGTCCAACCGTTATCATTAACCAGCGGATTATTGCCGATGGAATGACAACAAAAGCGAAATTTCTACGCGTGGTGGGCGTGGTCAATTCCGAAACCGGTAGCCCGATGTATTTCAGCACCTGGTGCGGCCAAAGCACCTTGTTTATTTTGGACGAGGACGAACAGATCCTCGAAATGCGCACCCGCACTGAAAGCGGGGAGAATACTTTCGGGTCGTATGTTGCGTATAAACGCAAAGCCGAACGCAAACAAAAGAAATCCAAACGCAAACAGGCGGGCAAAGCCAGAAAACAGAATCGGTCCCGCAAGAAAAAATAGTCTGCGGTCCCGTGGGCGCATCTCCGAATTGGTGTCAGCAAGTTATCTCAGATTGTGGCTGTAGGCCCCGCATCCGCAGGGCCTACAGGCCGCCGGGTGGGGGCATAGGCTCCGGTCCGTGGCGTAAACGCCGGCGGCCACTCTTTGAAACCTGAAGCCCCGTTCCCATTTTCCTCTCTTTGAACGTTTGACGATTGGGTTTCCGGGTGTCACACTGAAATGAACCCTGTTCTAGGAATTCTCACTATGGCCACAGCGAAAAAAAAGACAAGCGAACCCGCATACCCGGAAGATATCACCCGTCTGGTGGATGCCAGACAGTATAATCCCTATGGGGTGCTGGGGCGGCTGCCCGCGAAAAAAGGGGCGGCAGGGCGCATTCGGGCGTTCCATCCCCACGCGCGTTCCATGGCGGCGGTGACGGAATCCGGCGAAACTCCGATGGAGCGGGTGCATCCGCACGGGGTGTTCGAGGCGGCGTTTGACACTCTGCCCGCAGAGTACCAACTGCGGGTGGACGAGCGGGACAGCGGGGAACGTGTGTATGAAGATCCGTATGCGGACGCCTTTCATGTGCGGATTCCGGACACGGATCTGTATTTGATCGGGGAGGGAACCCACTATCGGACCTATGACTACATGGGCGCGCATGCGTTGGAGATGAACGGGGTGGCGGGTGTCCGCTTCGCGGTCTGGGCTCCCTGCGCGGAGCGGGTGAGCGTGATCGGCGATTTCAACCGATGGGATGGCCGCCCCCACTGCATGCAAAGCCTGGGTGCCTCGGGGATCTGGGTGCTGTTTATTCCGGGTCTGGGTCTGAAGGATTTGTATAAATTCGAGATCCGGGGCCAGGGGGGGGCGCTGAGTCACAAAGCCGATCCCTACGCTTTCGCGGGCGAATTGCGCCCGCGCACCGCCTCCAAAGTGTGGGACATTCACGCCTACGAGTGGGAAGACGCCGACTGGATGGAAAAACGGAGATCCCTAACGGACCCCCTGAACCGGCCGATTTCGGTGTATGAATGTCATTTGGGTTCCTGGAAGCGGGTGAAGGAGGGGGGCAAAGAGCGGTTTCTCACCTATCAGGAGCTTGGCGATGATCTGCTGCCCTACGTTAAAAACCTGGGATTCACCCATATTGAATTATTGCCGATCACTGAACATCCCTTCGACGGATCCTGGGGATATCAGACTCTGGGCTACTACGCGGTGACCTCACGATTCGGCAGTCCGGATGATTTCAAGATATTCGTGGACCGCTGCCACCGGGAAGGCATCGGGGTGATTCTGGACTGGGTGCCCGCGCATTTTCCGAAGGACCCGCATGGATTGAGTTATTTTGACGGGTCGCATTTGTACGAGCACGCCGACCCCCGCAAGGGCGAGCACCGGGACTGGGGCACCCTGATTTTCAACTATGACCGGAATGAAGTGCGCACGTTTCTGCTCAGTTCCGCCATGTTCTGGGCGGAGGTGTACCATCTTGACGGCATCCGGGTCGACGCGGTGGCCAGCATGTTGTATCTGGACTACAGCCGCGAGGCCGGCGACTGGGTGCCCAATGAATTCGGCGGGCGTGAAAATCTCGGCGCGGTATCGTTTCTTAAAAAATTCAATGAAATCGTGCATGCGGAATTCCCTGGTTTCTTAACCTTTGCCGAGGAATCCACCGCCTGGCCGATGGTCAGCCGTCCGACCTATCTGGGAGGACTCGGCTTCGGGCTGAAATGGAACATGGGCTGGATGAACGACACCCTGGAGTACATTCAGCAGGACGCCATTCACCGCAAATACCATCACGGCGAGATTACCTTTTCGCTGATTTACGCATTCAACGAAAATTTCATTCTGCCCTTCTCCCACGACGAGGTGGTGCACGGGAAACGCAGCATGCTGGACAAAATGCCGGGGGACACCTGGCAGAAATTCGCCACCCTGCGCCTGCTCTACACCTACATGTGGACCCATCCCGGCAAAAAACTGCTGTTTATGGGCTGTGAATTCGGACAGTGGAGCGAATGGCGGGACAGCGGCCAGCTCGAGTGGCATCTCACCCAGTACGATCCTCATTTCAAACTGCGCAATCTGGTCCGGGATCTGAACAGGATGTTCAGCTCCGATCCGGCCCTGCATGAAATCGACTTCTCAGGAGAAGGGTTTGAATGGATCGATCTGCACGACAGTGAGCAAAGCGTGCTCTCCTATATCCGCAAAGCCAAAGACCCGAAAAATCTGGTGGTGGTGGTGCTCAATTTCACCCCCGTTCCCCGTGAATCGTATCGTCTGGGCGTTCCCGCCCCCGGATTTTATCGGGAAGTGTTCAACAGCGATTCCGACAATTACGGCGGCAGCAACCTTGGAAACGCGGGAGGCGTGCACAGCGAGGCGACTCCCTGGATGGGACGCGGGCATTCGGTCAATCTCCGCGTCCCCCCTCTGGGTGCATTGGTGTTAAAACCGGAGCCGGCCTGACAGCGGAAAACCCGGATTTCCCGTCGGATGGACATGGAGTGTGGAGACGTGCTTGACAACCGGCGTATGGCGGTGAAGATAGGTGGCTAATGAGCGCCAACATCAATTTTTATTCGTCCAGTACGGAGGCTCCCTCCACCCGCATACCGGATGTGAGAGTGGAGGATTCGCAAACGGTGGTGATTTTCGGGGGAACCGGGGATTTGACCCGCCG
>JBBDRC010000193.1:0-4336 GCA_040905625.1 Kiritimatiellia bacterium | reverse complement strand
CCAGTCCGTCAAAAATCCCCACGAAAAGCTGGATGATTTCCTGTTCCCAGTCCGGAATACGGATTTCGGATGACACGGGTTGCTCTGACATGTTTTTTTAGAGATGTGGGCGCGCTACGCCCGGTGAAGTCCCGCCAATGGCCTGAAGCTTCAACCGGAGCTGCATTTTACGGGTCGCTTATAGATGAAGGGATGACAGGAACGCAATGTTTATTTCATTTTAATTTGAGAGAAGTGAAAAAAAGATTTCGCATTAACTTTACAGAAGGCCGGAGGTGGGGTCAGAGGTGGGGTCAGCCACGCCCTTGGCGTGGTAAACCCGCGATTTTTGGTGTTTTTATTCTTCAGTCTTTTCTTTTTCCACTTGGTCGCCAATGCGTTGACACGTCTTTCGAAGTGGTTCGATATCCTCTTTCGTGGCGGAGGCGTTCAATTTCTTTCCGCAGGGGTGCCCAGTACGTCTTATCAGCAATTACCTGCTCATGTCTTTCCTGTTCCAGTGCCTTGTAAATCGTATCCGGATTTCCTTCTATTGTGTGCGCGAGAACCTGTCGGGTTGCCGCCAGGTTCACGGCCTCTTGAGGGTAACGCTCCACCAACTCGACCAGGATTTCGGTGGTTCGGCATTCCCTGAGCCAGAATTCAATACGTGCCGGATTCGGCACGTTGCAGTTCTGGAACCAGTTGGCTTCCACAAGCCGTTGTATCATAGGCCAATCCTTGCTTCGCTGTGTCTTTTTTGCCTGGACCAGGTCGGTCAGGGACATGAGATCCAGCTCGGTGTCCTCCACTGAGATTGTGGTACGACGTTCCCATAGATCCGGAAAAGGGTCCACTCCCCTCATTTTAGTCATCACATCCACCCGAAAGCCTTCAACGCCTTCCGCCTGACACCGAAAATGAACTGCAAGCCCCTTTTCGAGATACCTCCTCTCAAATGGTGGAACCGCGATAATTTCCGCTTGCAGGCTCTCCATGGTCCGATGAAACCGCTCTAAATTCTCTTCCCCGGCATATACAGCGAAATCCACATCCCGGCTAAATTCCGCAGCTCCGTAAAACACGCAGGCTTGACCGCCCATGAGGAGGCTTTGCACTCCATGACTTCGCATCGAAGAAAGGACTTTCAGTGTCGGGTTCGGGGTCAAGAGAGCCTCCAAGAGTCAGAAATGTTTGCCACAAGCGGGTCGATTCTTCCCATCTCTCTGCCGGAGAGAGTTGATACCAGTCGATCCACTCCGCTGGAATTCTGAATTGTAGGGATAGTTCTTCTGCAGTCATGATGTGTATGAATAGTATCTCTCATATGAAAGAATGTCAATTCGGGGTTTCGGCGGCAGAGCCGCGTCATTCGAGTGCAGTCCCTGCCGCAGTCAGGTCAGCCCTTACATTTTAACAAGGCGAAGGCGGGCGAAGGCGAAGGCGGGGTCAGCCCACACATTTTGTCATTGGGTCCCGACCACGCCGCCTGAGGCGGGTGTCGGGATGGGAGACGGGGCAGCGAAGCTGCGGGAGTTTTTTGCGCTTCTTTTTATTCGTTTATATTTTTGGTTTTAATGCCTGTGTGTTTTAGGTCATGGTTCAATTGTCATTAAATCAGGGCGTATTGTCAAGAACCGCGGCTGAAGGCCGTGCATTTTAACATCCTTGACGCAAGGAGAGAGATTCAAGACTCAGAGAAGTTTTCGGAATTCATCCGGTGTGAGTCCGGCGTCTTTGGCGATATTGCCCATGGTGATGGCGTGGACGGGATTATGACGCGGGAGCGTGAGCCGATTCGTTCCGTTGGACATGACGACATGGCCGCTTTGTCTTACAATCTGATATCCGAGTTTTTTAAAAACCCGAATAGCCTCCCGTTGACTGACTCCCGGTAGTTTGGGCATTTTAAATGGCCACTTCAGTTGATTCCATACGGGTACATCCCGTTTCCTCGGCTTCGACATCCAACCACAGTCGGATGGCTTCTTTGATTTGCTCAACAGCTTCATCGCGCGTCTGTCCCTGTGAGTGACAACCCGGTAGTTCAGGACAACTGACGGCCCAGCCTTCATCTGTTTGAAAAAGATTGATTCGGTAGTTCATAAATTCAGTATCCTTGAAAGGAGATGGATTGTCAAGGTGAAGCTGCGCGGCGCAGAGGGCGGCGGAGCCGCGTCATTCGTAGTTCGGCAGTCCCTGCCTAAAACAAGAGTTTTTGTTCGAAGAGGTCAGGGGCGACTGTGTCGCTGTCAAGGATTTGGGTCACCCACACTTTTTGCGCTTAATGAGGGGAGTTCGTTGTTGGTGACGCGTTGCAGGATTCGTTCGCAGGCGGCGGGAAGAGGTTTTTGAAGAGAAAGCGAACGTTCAACATCGAACAACGGGGAAAGGGTCCACGTGAGCGGCTATCGCCGCAACGTGGGCTGCGCCAGGCCGCCGTAGGCCCCGTTTGGGCGTCTTGCGGCCATCACGGGGTGCATTTTAACATTGGGGATGGTTTTGGATTTCGAGGGTGGCCCAGTAGAGGACGGTTTTGGCGATGCGGACGGCATCTTGCCATTCCTCTTCGGTGACGGGATCGTTCAGAATGGCATCGGGAGGGGACATGTATGAATGATTACACTTAGCGGGGGAATGTCAAGAGTGGTGTCCCGGGGTCAGCCCGCGATTTTTACTGTTTTGGGTCTGTTCGTTTAAAATGGCTCACCCACAGAAAACTGATATTTGAAGTCTTGGGGTCAGGCTGCGGGGGCTGGGGTCAGGTTGGGGTCAGTGCATTTTAAAATTTTGTTTGCGACTGCGTCGCATCAGGAGTCAGGGGGTGCGTCAGATTACGAAAAACGGTTGATTCGTGAGGTTGCAGGGGACGGTGGGCAATGGAGTATACTGGAGTATGATCAGGGCTTCTTTACAACATCATGCCAGCGGCCACGGTTTCGTTGGTATGCTCGTCGATGAGGACGAAGCTGCCGGTGGTTCGGTTGGTTTTGTAGGGGTCGGCGATGACGGGGGCGGAGGTGCGGAGGGTGACGCGGCCGATGTCGTTGAGAGCAAAGGTGAGGTCATCCTCGATTTTGTGCAGGGTGTTGATGTTGACTTTGTATTTGATTTCTTTGACGATGGCTTTGACTTCGCGGGTCGTATGTCGAAGGATGTATTTTCCACGGCCCTCCAGGGTTTTGTCGGCGGAAAACCAGCAGATCATCGCCTCCACGTCCTGGATGGGTTCCGGGGGGGAGTTCGGTTTGACGATCATGTCGCCACGGGAAATATCGATCTCATCCTCCAGGGTGATGGCGCAGGACAGGGGGGAGTAGGCCTCCTGCAGATCACCGTCCATGGTGTGGATGCCTTTTATCCGGCTGGAGAATCCGGAAGGGAGCACCGTCACCTCATCGCCGGGTTTGAACACCCCGCCGGCCACGCGTCCGGCGAATCCCCGAAAATCGTGCCATTTGTCGGAATGGGGCCGGATCACCCACTGCACGGGAAAGCGGGCATCCACATGGTTGGCATCAGAGCCGATATAGACAGTTTCCAGATGGTACAGCAGTGTGGGGCCCTGGTACCAGGGCATGTGAACGGATTTGTCCACAATGTTGTCGCCCTTCAATGCGCTGGCGGGGATAAAAGTGACTTCCACGATGTTCTGCAGTCGTGATGAGAAATCGCGGAATTGCTTTACAATGTTCTGATACACTTCTTCCGACCAGTCCACCAGGTCCATTTTGTTCACACAGACGATCACATGCTGGATGCGCAGCAGATCGGCGATGAAGGCGTGGCGGCAGGTTTGCTCGATGACCCCTTTGCGGGCGTCAATGAGCAGGATGGCGAGATTGGAAGTGGAGGCGCCGGTGACCATGTTGCGGGTGTACTGGATGTGTCCGGGGGTGTCGGCGATGATGAACTTGCGCCGGGGGGTGGCAAAGTAGCGGTAGGCGACATCGATGGTGATGCCCTGCTCGCGCTCGGCCTTCAGGCCGTCTGTGAGCAGGGCGAGGTTGGCGTTTTCGTCGCCGCGGGCCCGCGAACTGGTTTCCATGGCTTCGAGCTGATCCTCGAAGATGGATTTGGAGTCGTAGAGCAAACGCCCGATCAGGGTGGATTTGCCGTCATCGACGGAACCGGCGGTGGAGAAGCGTAATAAGTCCATAAGGGAGGAGGGAGAAGCGCCCGCGAGCGGGCTGGAGAAGGGAGAAGCGGCAGCGGGGCTGCCTGGAGAAGGGAGAAGCGGCAGCGAGCGGGCTGGAGAAGGGAGAAGCGGCAGCGAGCGGGCTGGAGAAGGGAGAAGCGCCCGCGAGCGGGCTGGAGAAGGGAGAAGCGCCCGCGAGCGGGCTGGAGAAGGGAGAAG
>JBBDRC010000192.1:0-4377 GCA_040905625.1 Kiritimatiellia bacterium | reverse complement strand
GGCCTCCCAATCGATAAACGCCTCTTCTTCGGCCAGGGGATGTTTCTTGAGAACTTCGTAGAGGATACGGCTGACATCCGCCGGGGTGTGGGCCAGAGGGATCTGTTCGGATTTCGAACCGATTGGAAGGAACAGCGCCCGCGTGAAACCCTCTCTCTCAATTCCGAGTGCGCGGTGATCTCCCGCTTCAACCTCAGTCATCCCAGCGTTGTCTCCGAAAACGGAAGAAGCAAGTCCTTTTAGAAACGCCATGCCCTCATCGGTGGCCGGGGCTTCAGACACCAGTACCGCTCCGGCATCGACCCTCTTTTTCAACGCATCGGTTGCCGAGGGATCGTTCGGTTGAAACTCACCGTCTCCGCTCACAAAGATCACGGCAAGGCCCCGCAGGTCTTCGGCGGAAACGCCGGGCGGCAGGAGTTTCAGTTTGTAGTCCGTTTTCCGTTCCTCCTCCAACACCCTCAAGACCGGCTCCAGGCGGGCGGTGCGGGGGGGAGCGCCGTTCCAGGACCAAGCTCCGGTGATTGCGGGAGTCTCCCGATAGGAAAGAACCCGCAGCGCCATCAGCGACGGAATCCGCTGGCGGTCATGGAAAAACCAGGCGTCCTTGTACACCGCGCCGCGCAGAGCCCGTTCAGAATCGAATTCCTTTCCCGCTCCGGAGGTTTTATTTTTCGCTTCATGTGCCCGCCGCTGGCGAAACAGCTGGAGTTCCCGCTGGGCCGGCGGATAAAACCGTGCGTAGCTCCTCTGATCCTCCGGCAACGGGTCCCACTGTGTGAGCAGATGACCGACCGCCCGGGGCAGGATGTCCGAAACCGGGCCGTCGAGGGAGGCCATGGGCTCCAGCAACAGCATCAGTTCCACGCCGCCCAGACTGAATCCGCCCACCGACGCGGAATCCTCCCCGGATATCCAGGCCTCCAGTACGGGTAGAAAATGTTTCGAAGCCGCCTCCAGGCGGGCCGACAGGGTCCGGGGATCCTGATGGAGAATGGAGGCCGCCGACACCAGCGCCGAAGCGCCGTACAGGCAGCTTGCCGGGGTGGATTCTCCGGGGGATGCCGCCGGAAGTTCTTCGAGCACGTCGCTGCCTGTTACCAAAACCGCAAAGTCCGTGACCCTGACCCACTGGGTGCCTTCCGGCCAGCGGCCGTCCGGTTGTTGAAGCCGCGCGACCGCTTTGGCCGCGTTTGTAACGATTTGCGCGGTTGGAGGGAATGTGATCAGCGGCTGATTCCGGGAGTCCGCCGGGATGTCCGGCTTCGCGGGCAGCAGGCCCCTCTCCGCCGCGACCGACAACGCATACAGGGCGGTGGCGGTGCTGCGCAGATCCACGATTTGCTCACCATACACATTCACGGGAAGCCCATTGTATCTGGCCTCGTCCAACAGGGTCCCGCTGTAAGTGGAAAGCCCCTCATCACTTTTCATTAACGTTGTTCTTTCCGGATTTCCCAGTGAAAATCCGTGTGCGGAGATATCCTCCACCTGTTTCGTGAAAGCTCTAAACAGAGGTTCCTTTTCATTGATTTTTTCCTGCAGCTTTTCTTTTCTGCCGGGGTCCGCCTCCGCCTCGTGCCTTTCCACCAGCCGTGCCAATTCCCGCGAATAAAGATCCCGTTTCTCTTCCACCGCCTTCGCCAGCAGCGAAGGGTTCACGCAGACCGGCCCCCACATGCCCGCGACCGCGGGATCCTGTTGCTGGCCCAACAGCAGTTTGTTGACGCAGCGGGACGCGAGGGGCGCGTAGGAATCGTCATGTTGGGCGACCGCGCTGAACCCGATGGCGAGCCAGGCGAGATCAAAAGTGGTGTCCGGCAAACCGAACGCGTCGATGAAAGTCGTCAGGGCGTGTATGCTCTGGCTGAATTCGTCCTCCCCGGGGGGGATGCCCAGGCGCACGAACGTATCCAGCGCCAGGCCGTTTCCTCCGAAGAAGCCGTTGTAGAGGGTCGGCTTTTCCGCCCGGTTTTGTTCGCCGGTGTATACCGGACGGGTAATGACTCTGGAATCGGGACCGTCCGGATCGGGAATGAACCGTTTTTCCTTCACTGTTTCGTACCCGGCCACCCGTCGTTTTCTCTGCTTGCCGATGGTGCTTTCGTACTCCTTGGTCTGGGATCCCACTGTGTCATAGGTCTCGTAAACGGGTTTTCGGACATCCACCATTTCGTACCGGCCCTTCTGCACCACTTCTATTCTTTCCTTCACCTCCCGCTTTCGCTGATAATGGGGAGGGACAAGCAGCCTATCCTCTTCCCGCGCCTCCGCTCTCAACAAAGCGACCGAGGCGGTCATTTTTCCAAATCCAACATCCTCCCGGCCCTCCGGCTCCGCCGCAATCACGGGGGGTATTCCAACCGTCATGCACATCAAAAAAACATGCAGAAGCCGGATTGTGATTTTTTCCTTGTGCGAAGTTCGGGGAATCGGGTGCATGTCAGGTCTCCTGCGTTGATGTGTTCTCTCCGCCAAAAAGAATGTGCCGGTATCAGTCGGAAGGCGCATTACCGAACATGAGTTCAAGGGCTGGGGGAAGCCATCCGCTGTCCCAGCGGTGTTTGAAGGCGAGAGAATTGTCATAGTGATGGGGGATCTTCACTTCGGTCAGTAAATCATGAAATTCCCGGGTGTGTTTCCCGTAAATATTTTTGCCCAGAATAAACAGGCGGGGAGGGGAATCGGTAAAAGCCGCGGCTTTGGATCGGGCAAGGGTGACGGGCAGGTGGGGGACGGCGTGTTCCGGGGTGCCGAAGTGTCTGGCGCTTCCCCAGCCCAGTTTTTGTTGATCCATCATGAGCGGGGCGTCCCAGGAACAGGCGGCTCCCCAGAAGTCCGGATCGCGCAAGAGCAGACTCACCGCGCCCCAGCCCGACTTGCTGAACCCCAACAACAATCGGTCTGAAGATTGGCCGGTGGCCGGGAAATTTTTTTCGACAAACGGAACCACCACTTCTTTGAGGTATTGTTCATGACGGATCTTCGGATCGGTGGCGTGACTGCCGTACCAGGGCACGCTGTCGAAGGAAGGCGCGACCACGATCAGTCCCCACCGGTTGTGGGCATCGGCCTTGCGGAGTTCTTCAAGTCCGTCCCCGAACTCTCCGCGGCCTTTGACTCCCACCACCGGCAGCACATAGAGGGTGCGATAGCGTTTGCCGGGCTCCAGTGGATCCGGCAGCAGCACCCGCACGTCGCAGTCTTCGCCAAGAAACGGACTGGAGGGGGTGAAGACATGAATGCCGTCCTGAACTGTTATGGCGGGCGACTCAGCTCGCAACAAAAGGCCTGTGAACAGACCCGGGGTTAAGAAAGTCAGGAAGAGAAGTCGGAAGGGCAGGGTAGTGTTTTTCATTTCAATAACTTAATGGTTGCGTTGGCAAAACGTTCGCCGAGAATCGCGTATCCGTCGCCGGAATAGTGGAGACCCTCGTTGGTTCCGTTCAAATCATCGGTATCAATCCAGGCGGCATGGGGATCCTCATCGCAGACCTCCATCTGTGCCTTGCGGACACCGTTCCAGTGCGGATCGTCTTTGAGATGATCGCTCAGTCTGCCCACCACGGCGGTGGCTTCGGGAAACCCGGTATCCTCACGGATTTGACGGATCAGGCCCGCCAGACTTTCTTTGTAATTGGCCGATTGCCCCGATTTGGCATCCGCCTCTCCCTGCATCCACATGAATGACACGCTGTCCGGTTTCAGTTCCGCCGTGGCCTCTTTCACCATATCCATCAGTTGCATAAAGAGATCGTTATTTCCGGGAACCATCCGTTTGTTCCGGGGCACCCAGTCGCCGACAGGTTGCCAGTCTTTGTACCAGCGGTGAATCGGTTGCCCGCTCTTGGAATGTTTCACAATAATCAGACTGTCTTCAGGAAAGGCTTTTTCCAAGGCCGGCACGATAAACAACTGATGCGTCAACGCCGCCATGTTCGATTGGCCCGAGAGAATAAACAAACGGATTTTTTGTCCTTCTCCCGCAGGTTTTCCCGCCCGTTCCACCGAAGTGGGAAGCCGGGGAACGTCTTTGTCGTTTTCCATCCCGATCACGGACAGCAGGGGAAGGAAAAGCAGGGCGAGCATCGGTGTGGTGCTGAAACCAACTATATTCATTCGGGTCTCCTTGGGGTTGACATCAGGGGTTTTGGGGTGTGGAATACTTTTGTGAGTAATAAGCTTAACATCCTTCGATTTAAATGTATATATAAATGTGATTTTTAACTGGACCCTGTTCGAAAAGGGTTTTACAAGGATTGGAGGGCGAATTAAAGGCGGTTGGGTTTTCCAGCCCGACATTTTTTGCCGAACGTTTTAGATGACGGTCTGGAAAGACCATCCTCCATTTATGAAAAAAACACCGAATATACTGAT
>JBBDRC010000191.1:0-25910 GCA_040905625.1 Kiritimatiellia bacterium | reverse complement strand
ACGGAGACAAGGCGATCACCATTTTTATTGATCCCATGGTGTCGCACGCGCTGACAGTGGCCATGCAGGGCGGGACATCCCCGCGGCCGCTGACCCATGAGCTGATGACCTCGGTGTTCGAGGGGCTGGGGGTGCGGCTGGACCGGGTGGTGATACATGAGGTGAAAGACGATACGTTTTACGCCCGTCTGCATTTGATTCAGGAGAACGAGCTGGGGAAAAATCTGCTGGAGGTGGACGCCCGCCCCAGTGACGGCATGGTGCTGGCGGTTCAAACCGGCGCACCGGTGCTGGTGGCCCGCGAAGTGTGGGACGCCGCGGAAAATATGAAATGGGCAATGGATCAGTTGCGGGCGGATCAGGAAGAGACGTGATACTCTCTTCTGCGTCATTTTCTTGCGCGACACCGTATTCAGGTTAAGGAGGAGGGATGAAATACGGAGGATTCAAGTTTGCCCGCAGGTTGGCGCCTTTTTACGGGCCTCATTACGGCGTGGCCTCGCAGGGCGTGTTGCGGGGGCTGGGGCTGATTTATGTACTGTCCTTCTGGTCCCTGGCCGCGCAGGTGATCGCGTTGAGCGGATCTTCGGGCCTGCAGCCGGTTTCGTTGTTGCTGGAGTATTACCGTGAACCAGCGGGTGAGATGGCCCCGCTGTGGTTTCCCAGTCTGGTCTGGATCTCGCCCTCTTCGCTGATGCTGCTGGCGCTTTCCGGGCTCGGGGCGTTGGCGGGATTGTGCATGTTGTTTGGATTCGTACCCTGGCTGAGCGCCCTGATGAGTTGGCTGTGTTGGGTGTCGCTGTTGCAGGTTTGCCAGCCATGGCTCTCGAATCCGGGTGATTATTTGTTGGCGGAAACGGGCATGGTGGCGTTGTTACTGATATCGCCCCGCTTTCGAACATATCCTGAAACCATGCGAATGGGGTCGCGCATCACCGGAATACTGTTGATGAACGCGCTTTTGTTCAAGCTGCTGTTCTCCAGCGGATTGACCAAACTGCTGCATGGAGATCCCGACTGGGCGGACGCCACCGCTTTTTTTCATTTTTTCGAGACCCAGCCCCTGCCTTCATCCGTGGCCTGGTATGCCCATCTGCTTCCGGAAATCGTCCTGACTTACGGGTTATGGGGTATGATGTTTATTGAACTGATTCTGGTATTTTATGTTTTTCTCCCCCGAACGTTCCGGAATATCCTGGCCGGGGCGGTGGCGGTGGAATCCATTCTCCTGCTGGCAACCGGACACCACGGATTTCTGCCTCTGCTGATGTTGCTGCTGGCGTTCAGTCTGGTGGACGATGTATCATGGCGAAAAGCCCTGCCGGAAACCTGGTCTCCCCCTCCCGCGATCAGCATGTATACACCCGGGATTCTGGCGCTGTTCCTGTTGGCCTTTCTGCTTCCCCTGACGGCCTGGCAGAGTCTGGGGGGGCAACGGGAAAAGGTTCTTTCTCCCTGGCGATGGGCCGAGTGGGGTTTGGGGCGCGTACACGCCTCCAACCGATACGCCTTGTTTTCTCAAGTGCCCGCCCGCCGGAAAGAACTATCTATCCAAGGCCGTATCGATGGGCAACAATGGGTGGAGTACCGCTTTAAACTGAAACCCACCGATCCCCGGAGCATTCCCCATTTTTCGGTGTTGCACCTGCCCCGATTGGATGATCAATTCACCAAACTGGCGCAGCGGATTGATTTGGAGCGTCCCGCCAATCCGCCCCTGTGGTTGATCCGGCTGGTGGAGAAGCTGATGGTGAACGACCCCTCCACGCTCTCCCTGTTTCCCGTGAATCCGTTTCCGGATCAGCCTCCGAATTTTATCAGGATCGGGGTTTATGACTACCGCTTCGCCGACCCGGTGACCCGCCGGGAGGAGGATACATGGTGGATACGCGAGTTCAAAGGATTCTACGGCCCGGTTTTCCGACGTGACACCTGACCTTGAATTCGCGAGGTGTTTTAAACCACGGATAGCCTTGCCGGACCACGGATGGAAGAGGGAGTAGGCACGATATCCTTCTCAGTAAGTTGTGCGACAACAACTACCCGGGAATCCTTTGTCCGGATTCTCGTATATCCGTGGTCCGGCAAGGCTATCCGTGGTCCATTTATTTTTTGATTCCTGTCCATACTGTCCATATACTCTTCCCTTTCAGGTTAAATTTGCGTCAAGAATCAGTAGGAAATAAGTGGGGAAACCCTTGATCGATGATGGCTTTCTGTATGGATTCCGCTATGATGGCGGTTATGGATAAAAAACTATTTTCTGAACTGAACCTATCCGATGGCATGCTCAAAGCCGTGCATGGCATGGGGTTTGAAGCCGCGACCCCGATTCAATCCGAGTCGATTCCCCCTCTGATGGAGGGGCGGGATATGATCGGGCAATCTCAGACCGGATCCGGCAAAACCGCCGCGTTCGCCATTCCCGCCATTGAACGCATTGACACCTCCTCCAAAGCGACACAGGTGCTGATTCTCTGTCCCACCCGGGAATTGGCGCTGCAGGTGGCGGAGGAAACCGCCAAACTCGCCCGGGGAAATCCGGGGGTGCGTGAACTGCCGGTGTATGGGGGACAGGCCTACGACCGCCAGTTGCGTGGCCTCAAAAAAGGCGCCCATATCGTGATCGGAACTCCCGGCCGGGTGCTGGATCATTTGAACAAGGGCAGTCTGAATCTGGATGGCCTGCGCACGGTGATTCTGGACGAGGCGGACCGGATGCTGGATATGGGCTTTATGGATGAGATCAACGCTATTCTCGCCAAGATGCCGCCGGAGCGGCAGACGGTGCTGTTTTCCGCCACCGTGCCGGGGCCCATCAAGACCCTGATCAAAAAATTCACCAACGATCCGGTCTGGGTGAAGATTGAAGGCACCGAAATGACCGCTCCCGAAATTGATCAGGTCTGGTACGAGGTGGACCGCCGCAGCAAGCTGGAGGTGCTGTGCCGATTGATTGATTATGAGGATGTGCGCTATGCCATTATTTTCTGTGCCACCAAAATGATGGTGGACGAACTGGTTGAACACTTGTCCGCCCGCGGCTATCTGGCCGACAAGTTGCACGGGGACATGTCCCAGCAAATGCGGGAACGGGTGATGAACCGCTTCCGCAAACGGAACCTGGAGTTTCTGGTGGCCACGGACGTGGCGGCCCGCGGGCTGGATGTGAAGGACATCGAAGTGGTGTTCAACTACGATCTCCCCAACGACGGGGAGGATTACGTGCACCGGATTGGCCGAACGGGGCGCGCCGGAAGCAAGGGTAAAGCGGTCACCCTGGTGGCGGGACGGGAAGTGTACAAGCTTCAGAATATCATTCGCTTCACCAAAGCCAAAATCAAACGCGCGAACATCCCCACTGTGGATCAACTCATGGAACAGCGGGCCAATGTGTTTTATGATCAATTGCGCGAAACTCTGGAAGCCAAAAATTATCGCCAGCACCAGGATCTGGTCGACCGCCTGCTGGATTTGGGGCACAACCCCACCGATATCATTTCCGCGCTGATGGATATAATGGACAAGGCATCGGGAAAACCCGAGCCGGAAGAAATCTATGCCCCCAAACCCGGAAAACCGTCCGGCAAAGCTCCCCGGGAAAGCAAACCCAAAAAATCCCGCAGCAAGGACCACAGCCGGGACGATTCCGATCAGCCCGCCCCGGAGGAACGCGGAAAAAAAGGACGGCTTTCCGATATCGGCCCCACCCGTAAAATCACCCTCAGTGTGGGACGCCAACACAACGTCAAACCCGGGGATATTCTGGGGGTGGTGCTGGGCGCCGCCGACATCAACCGCAGCAAAGTCGGCTACATCAAACTGAATAACACCAAAACCGAGATTGACCTTGCGGAGGATGTCGCGGAGAAAGTTAAAAAGAAGCTCAGCGGCATCAAATTCAAAGGGTACCGGCTCAAAGTCACCGAAGGGCCGGAGGAATAGAGCGGGAAGGTGCGGTCAGAGAGGAGAAGTCAGAGGTCGGAGCCGTCACGAATGATCTTTTGAATGCGTTTTTTCAAACCGGTGCTCTCACATACCGACTTGCCTGTTCACCCGTGCGGATTCGCACAATACGTGCGAATGAGACCCCCCAAAAAAAATGGTGAGCCGGGTGGGACTCGAACCCACGACAAAAGGCTTAAAAGGCCTCTGCTCTACCAACTGAGCTACCGGCCCACCGGAAAGGCGGGAGATGTTCCGAGGCTCGGAAACTTCCAAAAGGGCGCTTCCGAATTTCGGAAACGCTCTTATAGGTGGATTTTGCTTCATGTCAAAGGCTTAAGCGCAAAAATGTTCAATGGAGTGTGGGCGCCCCCGCCCACTTGCAGGATGTGACGGCGGGGCGCCGTCTCCCCATGGAGTGTGGGCGCCCCGCCCACCCGTCCTCGCTTCTCTAAACTTCCGGTGAAACATCCAATGGATTCAGGATTGATTCCCTGAAAGAGTTTTGTCAGTGAGAAAGTATGCATCCTTCGGTCCATCTCCTTCATCATTCTCTGGCCGCACATTCCATTCGAATTCTGCGGGACACCGATTCCAGTTCTGAATTGTTCCGGGGCGCGATTCTGCGTTTGACCACCTTGTTGACGCTGGAAGCCACCCGTGATCTGCCGCTGAAACAAGTGGAGGTTCACACCCCCCTGACCACCACCACCGGAGGTCAGTTGGATTGCCGGGTCGGCATTGTGCCTATTCTCCGGGCGGGCCTGGCAATGGTCGATCCTCTGCTCACTATGCTGCCCGAGGCCGAGGTGTGGCATTTGGGGTTCTACCGGGACGAACAAACGCTGAAGCCGGTCACCTATTACCATAAACTTCCACCGAATTCGGCGGTGGACGTGGCCTTTGTGTTGGATCCGATGCTGGCGACCGGGGGCAGCGCCTGCGCGGCCTTGAAAAACCTTAAAAGCTGGGGGGTTCCTCAATTGCATTTTATGGGAATCCTGGCGGCGCCGGAGGGGATCGAACGCGTCACCCGGGAATACCCGCAAGTGCCGATATATGTATGTGCAATCGACGAAAAATTGAATGACAAAGGGTACATTGTGCCGGGTCTGGGCGATGCGGGCGACCGGGCGTTTAACGCGACCGCCGTGTAAAGCCGGTATTCGTGAAAATTTAACGATAAAAACTCACGTACATCTTGCCTCTTCTTGAATTTTTGTTCAATAAGTAGATATGATTGAATCAGACGACATGCCGAAACCGGTAATACGCCGCCTGCCCAAGTATCTGGTCCACGTTCAGGAGTTGAGGGAGGAGGGTGTGGTCTGGGCCTCCTCGCAGGAAATTGCGGACGCGCTGGGGTTGACCAGTTCGACGGTGCGACAGGATTTATCCCACATGGATTTGCGGGGAATCTCGAAGAAGGGGTACGAGACCAGTCAACTTGAAGCGGTGTTGCGGCAGATCCTCGGGGCGGATCGGATGCATCGGGTATTTATCATCGGGGCCGGGAATCTGGGCCGGGCACTTGCGGAACACGGGGCCTTCGGACGGCGCGGATTTGAAATCTGCGGTCTGTTCGATGTGGATCCCAACCTGATTGGACGGAGCGTCGGCACCACGAAAGTAATGTCAATGGATTCGCTGCTGGAGCAATCCAACCGGGTGAGGATTGATATTGGAATCATCGCGGTTCCGAGTCAGGCGGCCCAGGCGGTGGCGGACACCCTGGTGAAAGCCGGGGTTCGGGCCATTCTGAATTTGGCCTATAAACATGTGCAGGCGCCCCCGGAGGTTGCGGTGGTGGATGCCCGGATTATGGAGAGTCTCCAGGAACTGGCTTATTCCCTGGGGAAGATGAAATGATATGAATCCCAGCCTGTGCAAAAAGCTGAGGTTGTTTCTGCTTTTATATGCGTGGGTCTGCGCCGGAGTCGGTGCGGGTGCTCATTGATGTGCATACACCACCGGGAGGCATCACCGGGCGAAAAACCATGCGGCTGTTCGGAGAGGGGGCTTTTCAGGAATCGCTGATTCGGAACTGGGAAAAGATTGCCCGCCGATACAAAGACCACCCGGCGGTGTGGGGATGCGATTTGTTGAATGAACCTATAGAAGGGCTCCGGATAACAGTACCTATCGCTATCTGAAAGACAGCATCGAGTTGTTTGAGGAGTATGAATGGGACTGGGCCTATCACGCGTTCAGGGAGTGGCAGGGATGGAGCGTGGAGCACGGGACAGACAAATCGAATGAGGGGATGCTGTCTGAACCCGGCCCCCGCATGAAGCTGCTGATGAATGAATTTCAAAAAAATGACTGAACGTGTGAGGGGTATATCCAGGTTTGGGAAAGCGGTAGCGAGCTCCGCGAAGCTACCGCTTTGCTGTACAGGTTGAGGTTGTAGTCGGAAGCGGCTCAAGACACCCGCATCGGGGATGCTGCCCGTGGGGAATGGCCATGGAAAGCTGGACAATTCCGGAGGGAGTGATATAAACAATGGAATCACAATAGCTTCAGGTTCCCTATGAAAAAGTCATTTCTATTCAACTTTCACTCCATCGGTTTGTGCTGTGCACTCCTGTTCACGCCTGTGGGGCGCGTGGCACACGGCCAACTGATTTCGCCCGTGCTGGCATCCCGTGCCGACGAGGTGGAGCAGGCCCTGGAACGCGGATTCGGGTTTTTGATTGTAAACCAGAAGGAGGACGGGAGTTATTCAGGTGAGTTCGGCGGTTCCGCGGGGGTGGTGGCGCTGGCGGGCATGTCGTTTCTGGCGGCGGGACACACCCCGGGAAGCGATATCTACGGATCGGCGATCAACCGCTGTGTGGATTATGTGCTCGCCCAGCAGAATGACAAGGGGTACATTCTGACTTCGGGCCGCAAGGACAAAGGCATGTACTCTCACAATATCGCCACTTTGTTTTTGGCCGAAGTTTCCGGTATGCTGGATCCGGAGCGGGATCGGTTGGTCCGGGAGAGCCTGGGAGAGGCGGTCGAGGTGATTCTAAAAGCCCAAAAGGTGAAAAAAGGCGATGTGCACCGGGGTGGATGGCGGTATGGGCCCGGTGCCAATGACAGTGATTTGTCGGTTTCCGGCTGGGCATTAATGGCTCTTCGGGCGGCGAGGCTGAACGGCGTGCAAATTCCGGATGAGCATATTCAGGACGCGGTGAGCTATATTCTGGGGAACCAGTCCGATAGAGGATCTTTTGGATATCAGAGGCCGGGCGACAAACATGACGGACGGGTGAGCCTGACGGGTATGGCGATTTTAAGCCTGGCCCTTTCCGGGCATCACGACAGTGAAGCCGTTTTGGGGGCACGGAACTATCTCGAACAAAAATACGTGGATCTTCCCAAAGAGCAGTTTCGTCTGTACGGCTTGTATTATTGCACCCAGGCCGCCTTTCAATCGGGGGGGCGGACGTGGGAATTGATCGGGTCCTGGTTGTATGACCGATACCTTCCGCTCCAACAGGAGGACGGATCCTGGAAGAGCGATGTGGGGGGGCATGAGGCGGAAAGCAACACGGTGGCCTACCGCACGTCTCTTATTCTGCTTTCGCTGGCGGTTCCCTATCGGCAATTGCCGATTTACCAGCGGGATGAAACAGTGGATGAATAAAAAATCTATTCCCGACTGAGCTGGCGGAAATAGTCCCGGACCAATCCCCGGTACTCGGCGGGAATGGAGCTGTCCTCCATTGCTTCTCCGGTTCGACCCGTTTCGCCTCTCATGCGAATCCAGTCCTCCCCGAACAGACCAAGTTCCATCGCCCATTCAGGGACCTCCTCACTTTGGGGGCCCTCAACCAGGGCCTCGCCTTCCCCGGCTTCATCGCCGGACGGTCCGGGAGGGGAGGGCATTTGACCGGGTTCGGTTGCGGACTCAGGAAGGCCCATGGCCTGTGCCATGGCCTGATTCTGTTGCTGTAACTGTTTGGCGGCGGCGGCGGCCTGTTGCGCCGCCTGTTCCGCATCTCCTTCAGCGGCGGCTTGTGCCGCTTCGGCGGCGGCCGCCTGTGCCGCCTGCGTGCTCTCCGCCCGGGCAAGCTGTTCAGCGGAGGGGGCGGCGGGGGTCATGGCCTGCATTGCCTGAGCGGCCTGTTGAAGTTGATCCGCGCTGTCTGCCATGGCTTGAGCTGCTTTGGGGGCGGCCGGATTTGCGGCGGCTTCCGCGAGTTGTGCGGCGGCAGCTTGTCCGCTTTCAGCCAGTTCCGCCATTTTTTCCGCAGTTTCGTTCAACCCGGCCTCAGCCGCGGTTTGCGCCGCCTCAGCGGTGGCTTCGGCCGCCTGTTCGGCCGCCTGATGTGCCTCCTCACCCGCCTGCACGGCTTCTTGAAGTTGCTGACCCTGCCCGGTTTGAACCGCTTCCTGAATGGCCTCGTTGACCGCCTGCTCCTGGCGTGCCCGGGCCTGTTGTTGGGCTTCAGCGGCGGCTTGCTGGCTCTCGGTGGCGCCCTCCTGGGCTTCACTCGCGGCCTGTTGCGCTTCGGGGGTTCCGGTCTCCGCCGCCTGTTGCTGCGCCTGCTCGGCGGCCTGTTGTTGTTCCTGCGCCTTTTGTTGGGCCGTTTGTGCCTCCTGTTGACTCTGAATCGCTTCTCTCTGCGCTTCGGCGGCACGTTCCAATCCCGCCTCTCTCTGCGCCTGCTCAGCCGCTTGTTGCGCTTCGGCCGCCTGCTGTTGCGCCTGTTCGGCGGCGGTCTGTGCCTGTTCCGTATTGTCTTGCGCCTCGGCCGCGGCTTCGGCGGCTTTCTGCGAGGTTTCGGGAGTGTCGGCTTTACTTGCGGCCTCCTGCGCCCGGCTTGCGGCTTCCTGAGCTTTGGCAGCATTTTGTTGTGCGCTCTCCGCAGCTTGTTGGGCGCTTTGGGCTGCCAGTTGCGCCTCCAGCCAGGGCGGGGTGTCAAAATTTTCCGCCAGTTGAGCGGCCGTTTCGGCTTTTTCAGCGGCTTCGGTCAGTTGCTTCTCGGCTTCCCTGGCCTTTTCGCCCAGATCCTGCAGTGCTTGATCCTGTTCGGTGACGGCGGCGAGTTGTGCGGCCAGTTCCTCCTGTCGTTGCCGCCATTCCTCCAATTGATTTGCCCAGTCCGTCTGTTGGGTCTCATCCACCTGTTGTTCCTGTTGATGCTGAATATCAATCAAATCAGCCAGACGCTCGGCGGCGTTGGCGAGAGGGTCCAACTGCGTTTGTGCCTGACGCAATTCGTCCAAGGCCTGTTGAATTTCCGTCTGAAGGGAGGTGGTGATCTCCAGTTTCGCAGGACGTTCGTCGTGGAGGGAATAGGTCTGGCTCAGTCGTTGCGCTTCCCGCAACGGATCCTGACTCACCCCGGCAAGAACAGCGGACACTGAATTTAAAAATCGGCCCTGCAGGGAGCGGGAGAGGGTCAGAACCTCGGCGTCCACCCGGCCCAATTCCCGGCGGATGTCCGCGGCCAGTGCCGCCGCCTCGGGCTCGGATTCTTCCATTTCCGAACGGGTTTTATCCTGTAGGGTTTCACTGGATTCCTGAAGGCGTTCCAAATCGGCAATAATCTGCTCCAGTGATCGCGCGGCCAGTTTCCGGTCTTCGTCAATGGATTGCCGACTCAGAGACTCGCTGTCATCGGTGAGCGCAATGGTGAGAGCTTCGCTGATCCCCCGATTGGGGCCGCCACTGTCTTCCGGAAGGGTGTCAAACACCTGAATGGATGCCTTGACCGTGCGGGCATTGCCCAGGTTGAGTGCGGCGAGATTGAGCGGGATGACTCCTGTCCACATCGCTCCGGCGGTTTCGGGCAGAGCCTGTGGTTTAATTTGCGTGGACCCTCCGTCCACCTCCAGGTGCAATTCAACTTTTGAGACACCGAAGTCCTCTTCCACTTCGTACCGCAGGGGGACAAAACCGTCGGGAGGCAGTTGAATGCGCGACCGGGCCGGATGAATTCGGGTGACCACGGGGGCGCGATCCTCCGTCACCACCAGGTCGTGGTGGCGGGGATGATTCGTGAATCCCTCTTTGCTCTCCATTTCCACCCGCCAGCGACGGGTTTCCGCCGGTGCTCCTACGGAAACCCGCCATTGCCGGACGGATTGTCTATTCCGGGTGGTGACAGTTCCTTCACCCAAGTCGTCCTCTCCCAAGAACAGCTTCGCGTTGGCCAGTGCGACGTTGGTTTCAATGGAAAGGGTGAGGGTGCTGCCGATGAGGGCGGTGATGCGTTCCGGCGGCCCGGCGGTGAGGCCGGATTCGTGTTCGGTGTAGTCGGGGTAGTCTGTGAGGAGGTGGAGTTTTGTGATCTCCGGGCGGGGGAACACCCGGACCCGGTGAAATTTTGACAGGGTGCGGTCGGCGCGCACCCGGTACTCGAAATCTTCGGTCACCCGCGGGAAGCGGGTGGTGAAGAGGTCGGCGGAGCCTTCGGTGCCTGCCCGGGCCTGCATGCGTTCAATGCGCTCCGGTTCTTCAGGTGTGCGGGTCCGCAATTCAACCGCGCCCCGGATTTCCTCATGCAGTTTCACCTGAATAGACAAAGGATCTCCGGCAACCATTCGCACGTCCCCGGGGGTGATGGAGATTCGATCCGCCTGCCTTCCATCCACCCGGGCATAGGGTGCCACTGCCCGCACGAACAAACGGGCGGATGTTTGCGGCCACAGAATAAACAGAACCAGATACAGGGCCGCGACTCCTCCCAGGGCGATGATAAATCGTTTTGCGGACCGGAGGGTGAACAGTTGATCGGGCAGTATGAGTTTGCTGTCCGTTTCCGCGTCCTGCACCAGCCGATCCAGCAGGCTGCGGGAAAATTCCCCGGATGTATTCTGGTGCATGCTGAGGATTTCCACCGCCGAACTGATGCGTTCGTCGCTCAGGCCTTCATTCCGGGTTTCAATTACCCGCGCAATTTCAGCGGGAGTTAATCGTCGGCGGAGCGGGCGGATCATCAAGCGATAGACGGACACCGCAATCACACTGAAAGCGGTCAGGGAAAGCAGCCACCGCACCTTGTCGGAAAACAGCAGAACCGCCGCGTCGACCGCCATCACGGCCAGGAAACAGATCAGGGCAATGGCCAGCACCGCGAATAATCCGCGCAGAAACAGAATGCGCCGGATGCGGAGGGCGGCTGTATCCAGAGTGTTGGCGATGGATGCGGGCAGTTCCCGCAGAGGGTCAGAGGGTGGGGGATTCATATCAGGCCTCCTTTTCGTCGCAGTATCCATTCAGATGTTAACAACACAATCAGTAAAAGCAACAGCGCCCAATGGTCCCAAAGGGTGATATCCGCGCGCTCGGATTCAGACTCGGTTCCGGAACTCAATTGGTCATACAGGCTGGCGAGGGTGCGCGGAGTCAGGACTTCGGTTCCTCCGGCGGCGGCAATTCGGCCCGCCAACTCCGGATCAGCCGAAAATTCAGCCCATTCCACCGGATTGTGGGAGGTGGCCACAGTAAAGGTGGTCTCAACTGCGGGCGCCCCCCCGTTGTCCAAAATCCGGTCCGCGATCTTCCCTTTCAGGGTGATTCGATAGGTGCCCGCCTCAGTGAAGGGGCCGATTTCCGTATCGTACATTCCCTGAGAGTCCGGGCGGTAGGTAAGCCGATGGCTTCCGATCAACCGGGTTCCACGATAGATGTCCACCGAAATTTTATCATCCGTCACCGGCATATAATCCTCACGCAGCACCCGGGCGGTCACGTGAACCGGTTCATTCGGACTATAGGAGAGATGATCCGTTCCCAGCCGAACGAATTGACTTCCCGCCCGCAGATTCTCCCCGGCGCCCCAGGTCAGGATCTGACCCCAGAAACGGTGATGCAGCGTGTCGCCGATGCGATAGCGCAGGCGCCAGGTGCGGTCAAAATTAAGCATCAGTACCCGCCCCAGTCCAAAGGGATGATACGTAATCAGGTTCCGGTGCTGTTGTATTTCCGTGAGTTCCCGAATGCGTCGGGTGGTCTCCGCCGGAGAGGACCCGGCCTGGATCATTCCTTCGGGTTCGTCTTCGGCACTCCGGGCGTAGGCCAGAACGGTGGCTCCGGGTTTGACGGTGACGGCATCGTATCGCCATTGCAGATCGGGGAGCCGGGACCAGATACGCTCATTCTCGGAAGCTCCGGAAACCACTTGCATAATGGGATGGTTCCTCCCCTCCAGGGTCAGGTGAAGGGAATAAGAGGGTTCCGGGGGCTGAAAATGGGAGCGATCAGATTGGTGATAGATAATGGGCAACAACTCACCCAGACGGTCGGGATCGAATTTGTGCGGCATATAGTCGGGACCCGCGATGACAATCAGCGCGGTGCCCCGCTCGGACACGCAGTGTTCGATATCGGCGAGGTGAGTGTCACTGAGAACCTCCGGGGACACATCCCCGAGAATGATGACATCGAATTTCCGCCATTCCTCACGGCTCTCCGGGAGATCGGTGGCTTCCGCCTCTCCGAAGGGGCGGGAGGCGGAGGCGGCGATGCGGGGGGCGGGTTCTGAATCGTTTTCTCCGGGCGGGGTCAGACAATCCGGCTCCGTCAACACATACTGCAGGTGCACGGACTTGTCGCGTCCGTAAAACAAATTGCGCAGGTAGCGGAATTCCCAGCGGGGACGGCTGTCGATCAGCAGCACATTGGTTCGGTCCTCCGACACTGCGGTTCGGAAATCCCAGCGGTTGTTTTCCATCACGGATTCATTTTCGAGTTCCTCCAGTTGAATGGAATAGGAGAGGATGCCCTCCGCCTCCGGTTCATCCGTGAATTCGATCCTGGTGCGGTAGTGATTGTCTTCCTCCGGAACGGTGACGGTTTTTTCTTCAAGGATTTCTCCATCGCGCAGAAAGGATACCCGCAGGTGACGTCCGGGGACTCCGAACAGTTTCAGTTGCGCTTCCGCCTTTACACGTTCGCCCTTATAGATGGATTCGGGAACCTCCGCGTGGGTGACGGCGATGTCGAGTCGGGGAAGCCGGCTGCCGAGAAGGACGGGAAAAACCGGAATGGATTGACGCGCAAGATTCTCGACGGAGGCGACCGGGTAGCTGCGGGCGGTATCCCGGAAATCGCTCAGCACCACCACTCCGGCCAATTGGCCCGGGGAGAAGTGTTCCGTTGCATAATCAAGAGCGGCGGACATATGGGTGAGGCGCCGCCAGTCGGATTGGGGCTGTTCCGCGTCCGCCTCCACCTCTTCCGGGGATGCATATGCGTAGGGGGTGGAGGCGAATCCGACCATTTTGAGTCCGTAGTCTTTCTGAAGCCGTTCCGTCAATCCGGAACCCTGTTCCCGGCCCGCCAGAATGGATACAGCGGTGTCTGCGCGGGTTTCCTCCCGGAGGTTCCGGAGGGCTTCCCGTTTTTCAGGCGGAACGGATTCCAGGAGGGCATCCACGCTTTCCGCGTCGCGATGTTCAGAGGCTTCGAAAACGCCGTGAAATGAAGCCAGATCAAGCAGTTCCCGCACATCCCGCTGCGGGTCCGATAAATCCATCGACTCCGACTGATCGAGCAGGACCAGCACAAAGCGTTCGTAGGTGCGGTCCACGATGCGTTCCAACACGGGTTCCGCAAGCACGAACAGCACCAGCAGAATGGTCAGCAGGCGAAGTGCGGGCAGGACGGGACGAAAGACGGGGCGGGTCGCATGTTGCTCCGGTTTATACAGCCAAAGAGTGAGTTCAACCCCGGCGGCTCCGCCCGCCGCCAGCAGAAACCAGGGCCAGGGCGTGGCCAGAATCAGAAAACGGGCAAGGCTGTGAAAGCTTAACCAGACCGCGACTGTTCCGGCCAGACCGCGGATCAGAGGGGAGGCTCCCCGCAGGCGACGGCGAAGAGGTTCCGATCGTGAATGGTGAAGGAATATCCAGATCGCAATTGCGAGAATACTGAGACACACCACCCCGAAGGTCGGGAGGGGATCCAGCCAGGAAGAGGGATTGATTGCGGTTGATTCCATCATCATCAGCGGGACGCTTTCATCTTTTCAAGGTGGGTCAGGAAACTTTTTTTGGGCTGATTACGTTCCTGAAACTCGGTTTTAAGTTCGGCACCGGTGCGTCGGCGCAGGGCGATCCAGCGGCAGAGCGCGATTTCGCCAATGAGCAATAACCAGGCGGCGAGGGCCAGGGGACGCCAGATTTCCCGTCCAAACCGCCCCCCCTCCAGCGCCTGCCGCAGGGACTCCTCGTTGAGCGCCTCCTGCCAGAGCAGATGCCGTCGAAGTTGGCTGCTGTCCTGTTCGCTTAAGGGAAGCAGGTTTCCTTCTCCGCTCTCGCGCATGATCGCGAAGGGCAGGTGTTGGTTTTCGTTCAACAGGTCTGAAAAGGCCGGTTGCAGGGCGTCCGGAAGGTCGAGGAGATGAACGCCGGGGGATAGATCGGGCGGGGGGACCAGCGTGACATCGTCGCCGGGATTGTCGGGGTTGTCGGGGGAGCCGGAGTACCGGAGCTGACCGGAGCTCTCTTCCCCTTCGGCGGTGACAATGCGCAGCGCATCCGGTTTGTCCTCGAAGAGGGCCGCGAGACGTGCGCGTCCGTTCGACGCATCGGCGGGGATCAATTCGCTCAGAGACAGACGGGTTCCGGGTTGATGCGCAAGGTTCAACCGTTCCGATCCCTTCGCGGACAGATAGGGGATGAGTTGATGCAGCAGGATGACAAAGGACCGGGTGGTGCTGAAGGTGCTGTCGCGGGGATCGAGACCGCACGCCAGTTGCAGCACCCGTCCTTCTCCCAGCGACCGCTCCAGCAGCAGGGGATCCCGGTTGCTCAACCGCGCCGCGGGCTCATGCGCGGACGGTTTTTGGTTTTCCTCCGTTTCAAATTTCCAGTAGGCCCGCATCAGCACCTGCTGAAGATCGACGGGTTCGCTTTGGAAAATCCGCAGGGCGGGATGCACAAAGCTTTCGGACAGGGGATACACCCCGACCGCCGGGTCGGCACCGTCTCCATCCGCTTCGGATGCGGCGGGGAATACGGGGTGTGCCAGTCCGGCCGGCAAGACGTTTTCGCCACTGATCCGCCAGTGGTTGTAAAATTCCGGGAGTGAACTTCGGCCATGGGCCACCAGCAATCCGCCTCCGGTCTCGACGAAGCGGGCGAGAGCGTCCGCGGCGGCCGTCGGCAGCCTGGACACATCGGCCAGAATAACCACGGAATAGGCATCCAGGGAGGGGAGTTGAGGGAAATCCGCCGCGTTCACGATGCGGGGGCGGATCATCGTTTGGTCGGGAGAGGGTGCGTCGGCATCTGAAGTTGACTCCGCCTGCCGGCGGGTTCGGGAAACGGGTGCCAGTGCCAGCGCGGCAAAGGCGGAGGCGCGGTCAAAGAACCGGGTGCCCGGGTTGCCGTCGACAATCAGCACGTCGAGGCGGGCCACCGGATTGACGACCCGGGAGGCGAGGTTGTCGAGGTTCAGATCGTCCTCCACCTCCACTTCCGCTTCCACCACTTGCGCTTTCAGGTCCTGAAAATGGTGCTCGAAGGAAAAGGTTTGCTCAGTCCCGGGGGAGAGTTGGCTCATGGAGTCGTCTTCGTGGGAGACATCCCCCACGCGGAGCACCACCCGGGACGGGGTGATGGATTCGGTTCCCGGATTGGAGAGGGTCACCTGAATGCTCACCGGACGATCCAGACCGAAGCTGTCGCGGGAAAACCGGATGTCGGATATCGCGGCGTTCCGAAAACTCCCGGGAAGGTCCAGTCGACGCAAAATCACCGGCGGCAGGCTGCTGAGTTGTTCCAGACTCCCGGATACCGCCCGCCAGGCTTCCTGATCCTGCAGGTTCCATCCCTGCCGCTGCCCGTCTCCGAAAATGAGGATCTGCTTGGCCGGGTTATTTCCACGGGCCAGGGTGTACGCGGCCAGCGCCAGGGTGTCCGGTGCCCGCATGGAACCCTTGCCGGGTTGAAGGTTCCGCAGGGCCGCCAGCACCTCCTCCCGGTTGTTGACGGGACTGGAGACGGGGGCGTAGGGGATGGATCCGCCGACAACCAGACTGAAGGAACTGCCGAGGGGCGCTGATTCGACCAGTCGTTCGGCCTCTCCGACGGCGCGTTCAAAGTTGGTCATCCCGTCCACGGTAACGGACATGGAATCCGACGCGTCCATGATCAATGCGATGTCGCGGGCGCCGCGGGCGCCGAAAATACGAGATTGCAACCGCTCCTCCAGAATCAGCGCGGTTCCGGCGCCGATCAACAGAAAGACCGCCATCACAAACAGTCTTCGCCGCCAGCGGGGGTGGGCCCAAAGCACAAACGAAGAGGCGAGGGCTGCGACGGCGGCGAGAACGAGGGGCAACACCACCAGCCAGGAGATTTGTGACCCCGGGGTGATGAAGGGCCGGGCCGCGGCCAGTACCAGCAGCAGCAGCAACAGGCAACGGGTACACATCAGCAGGATTTCCTCCAGCAGAATTTTCCGTTGGCGGGTGACCAGCGAATCCCGCAGAAACCGCATCGCCCCCCACATGACCTTCTTGGCGGATTTACGGTTCAGGATATGGATGACAATCGGAATCGAAATTGCCAGGGTACCCAGAAGCATATAAAAGTTGAAAAAAGCCATAATGAATTCAGTAGAGTAAAGGGGGGTGTGATCAAGGGCTCATCCCGTCATCTCCGCCGATGCCGCCTCTGCATGTATTCGATCAGGACCTGATGCACATCGGACCGGGTGTTGATGGGGACATATTCGGCCTTCATGCGGCCGCAGTCTTTTTCCACCTGGTCGATGAAAGCGGTGACCTGTTGCACATATTGCACCCGCAGACTGCCGGGGTCGATGGGCATATCGGGAAATTCGCCCTCCAGATCCTGAAAGTTCGAAAATCCCGAGGTGGGAAAACTGATTTCCTCCTCGGCCATGAGGTGGAAAAGCACCAGCTCGTGGCTTCGGTATTTGAAATGGTGCAGGGCCTTGAGCATTTCCTCCGGTTCATCGAACAGGTCACTGATCACGATGACCAGCCCCCGCTTGGGAATGCGCTCGGCGATTTCGTGAAAAATCGTGGACAGATCGGTTTCGCCTCCCGGTTCCAATTCATGCAGGTGCTGCAGGATGCGCCGCAATTGCCGGGCCTGGCTGCGGGCGGGAAGATAGGTGCGGACCGCCTCGTCGAAGGACACCAGCGCGGTGGCGTCCTGCTGATTAATAAACAGGTAGGTGAGCATGGCCGCGAGCCGCTGTGCATATTCAAATTTGGAGAGAGGGGGACCTCCGTCGATTCTGCAGGCCTGTTCACCGGCGTAGGCCATGGAGGCGGAGGCATCGAGCAGGATGGTGGCCCGCAGATTGGTTTCCTCGGTGAATTCCTTGACGTAGTATCGGTTGTTGCGGGCGAACACTTTCCAGTCGAGCTGACGGAGATCATCGCCGCGCACGTAGGGTCGATGCTGGGCGAACTCGGATGAGAACCCCTTGTTCGGACTGCGGTGGCGACCGGTCAGGGTGCCGACCATGGGCTGCCGGGACAGGAATTCAATCCGGGAAACCGTGCGGATGGCCTCCGGGGGCAGTAACCGCATATAGTCCGGAGCGGACTCTGTCGGTGAAGCGGGCATGGCTTAGATATCCAGAGTCGGTCCGGACTTGACCTGTTCCACCAATTGGCGGATCACGTCGTCACTGGTGACCCCGGCGGCCTCGGCATTAAAGGTGGTCAAGACCCGGTGACGGAGCACGGGCGGCGCGGCTTTGATCACATCCGCAGTGGTGGCGTGATAGCGTCCATGGAGAATGGCGTTGGCTTTGGCGGCCAGAATCAGATAAATGCCCGCGCGGGGACCGGCGCCCCAGGCCACCATTTCTTTGATAAAGTCGGGCGCGTCCGGTTCTTTGGGCCGGGTGGCCCGCACCAAATCCCTGGCCAGATCGATCACATGGTCGGCGACCGGAACCCGCCGCACCACCTGTTGGAGCCGGAGCAGATCCTGTGCGTTCAACGCCACCTGGAGGTCCGCCTTGTAGGTGCCGGTGACCTGACGGATGATTCGGCTTTCCTCCTCGGCGGAGGGGTAGTTGACCAGAATATTGAACATGAAGCGGTCCAACTGCGCCTCCGGAAGCGGGTAGGTTCCCTCCTGCTCGATGGGGTTCTGGGTGGCCAAAACAAAGAAGGGGGCGGGGAGGTGGTAACTTTTGTCACCGACCGTCACCACCTGTTCCTGCATCGCCTCCAGCAGCGCGGCCTGGGTTTTGGGCGGGGTGCGGTTGATTTCATCCGCCAGCAGCATGTTGGAGAAGAGAGGGCCTTTGACAAAACGGAAACTGCGTTTTCCTGTCACCTGATCCTCCTCCAACACATCGGTGCCGGTGATATCGGAGGGCATCAGATCCGGGGTGAACTGCACCCGTTTGAAGCTCAGATCCAGCACCTGACTCAAGGTGCTGACCAACAACGTTTTCGCCAGGCCCGGGGCACCGATCAGCAGGGCGTGCCCTTTGCAAAGAATGCTGACCAACACCTGTTCGATCACTTCGCTCTGTCCGATAATCACCCGGCCAAGCTCTTCGGTCATTCGGTTGTAGGCGGTGTTCAACTCGGCAATAATTGCAAGATCGTCCTCACCCAGATCGGCGGGCGGGTGGTAGGGAGTGGAGCGGTCCGGTTTCGGGGATTTTTCCCCGGTGTCCTGAGGAAGATCCGCCTGATCCGCCATCCCGGTCAGGTTGTGGGTACTGGAGGGAGAGTGTTCCTTGGCATCGAATAACGTTTCTTTGGTAAAGTCTTTCAAAGCCAGTCCCCGATCTTCCATTCCCTCCAGCGAAAACTCGAAAACACTGTCGCCGATGTGGATGAGATCGCCATCCTGCAGGATGGACGCGTCCATCTCCCGGTCATTGATATACAATCCGTTGGAACTGTTCAGATCGTGGATCCACCACTGATTATCCTGCATGCGGATCACCGCGTGTTTGGTGGAGACTTTGGTGTCCGGAATCATCAGGTCGCATCCCGGGTGGCGGCCGATGGAAATTTCGCTGTCGGGTAAATTGGCGATCCGTCCTTTAAAAGGACCCTCTATAAAGTGAATACTGGGCATCGTCTGCGGCTCCTATTCTGAAATGGTTTTCATGCGTTGTGGAAAGACCGATTGGTTAAAGGCCTTCCACATGGTTGTTGGATTTTCTACTCTGAATCCGGATCTAATCGATCCGAATCTTAACAAACAACATTAAAAAAGCTGTGTCAAGGACTCTCTGTTCAGAACGCCCCGCATTTTATTTCGCCCCTGCCACTTCGAGTATAGAGTCGTTGCTGTGTTTCCCATTCGGATTTAATTCCTGTAAACGGGCTGGGCGAGTATGGCGATACGGAGGGTGTTCCCGAGCAGAACCAGCCCTCCGGTGCAAACAAACAGGAGAAGACTGCGCTTGAATGCAAGTCGATGGTACAGCGCAATGAAAGAGGCGGCCGCGAACCCGGTCCACCCCATCATCAGTCCGGCACAGGGCGCGTCGGCAAAGAGCGGGCTCCCGTTGACAAAAAGTACCGCGCCCTGTTGCTCGGTGGCGTATCCGGAAAGGGTCAGCAGAAAACCGGCCCCGACGGTGGCCAGCCAGCGGGCGGGATAGCCGAGGAAAAAGGCGGCGGTTTCTTCGGAGAAGGGCAGCAGTAAGCAGGCGACAGTCACCGACAGAGCGTATCTCCGGGAATTGGGGAGCTGCATCAGCAGGGTAGCCGCGAGGGTAAGCGCCAGAGCGGTCATGCGGATGAGGGGATAGGTGTCAATATACCCGAGCAGGGCACACAGTAACAGTCCCGCCATGGAGAGGGGGTGAAAGGAGGTTGGACTTTCAGTCCGACATCTTGTGGAGGTTGGGCTTTCAGCCCGACACTTTACGGAAATTGGGCTTTTAGCCCGATATTTTGGACGTAAGCTTTTAGTTGACGGCCTGGAAAGGCCATCCTCCTTACGAATTCCTCCGAGCCACCATCCGCCCAGGCCAATGAGCAGGATGAGATGGAGAAGGGCCGCGTCTTCATTCTCACGCGCACGCTGAATAAACCAGCCCCACAGATCCCACGGGGTTGCGAGAAGCAGGAGTGGCGGCAGAACAGGGGTCAGGCGGCGCATGAGTCACGGTTTTGGCGGCGCAGCCAGAAGATCATTCCCATCAGCACCAGGGCCAGCAGCCAGGTCGCGGGTTCGGGGATGGTGGGCACGGTGTCGGGATTCACCGGTTCCAGGTTGTTGGCCTTGTATTGGGCGGCGGTTTCCAGCACCACTGCACCGGTGACGGGGGTGACGAGTTGATGTCGGATTCCCAACTCCTGTGCGGATTCAATGCGTGAACTCCCCTCATTGAGGGATCGCACGATCTGATCCCGCGCCCACAGGCGGACCAGGTGATCCGAGGTGCGCACGGCATCGGCCGGCTCCGTAATACTTAATTCCCGAACCGCCCGCCAGCGGGGGCGCAGCTTCTCTCCCCGGAGCAGGGCCTCCAGGGTTCCGAGCGTCGGAAGATCCGCATCACCGATTTCCGACACCCGGAAGGGCGGCAGCAGGATGCGGCTGAGTTGGCTGGGGTGGGGAGTAATGGTGAAGGAGTGCAGCAGCGAGATCGGAGATCACCTCCTCGCTGTCCGCTTCGTCGTTTTCGAGTCGGGCTCGGATGCGGTCAGTGTAGTCGTTCCAGAGCAAAGCGGCTTCATGGGACCATTGAGGTTCGGGGCGGGAGGTGTCAGTCATGGGGTGTCTCCAGCATGGAGTTGAGTTGAGTCCAGTATTGGTTCATTTGTGAAAGTTGGCGTTTTCCCGCGGGGGTGAGATGATAATATTTCCGGGCCGGGCCGGAGGAGGATTCGACCAGACGGGTGGAGACCAGCCCCTGCACCCGCAGGCGGGAGAGGAGCGGATAGAGCGTGCCCTCGGTGATACCGAGACTTCCGTCGGAAATGAGCGAGTTGACCAGATCATAGCCGTACCATTCACTCGCGGCCAGCGCCCGCAACACCCACAGCTCCAGCAACCCCTTGCGGGCCTGCACGGTCCAGTTCTGAAACGGATCCTGGGGAGTGGATGGGCTCATACCATGTACCTTGCTATACAAGGTAATGAAATGCAAGATTTTTTATGGATAAAAATAATTAAAAATTGAGGGGGGGACTCTGAACGAATCCCCCTACTCAACCGCGTGATCTCCGCTTCGCTCCGAAACGCGGACTTCGCCCACTCAACTATCCAACACTATCCAGTGATTGATTTGGGCACTCTTCTCGCTTTCTTTTGGGGCGTGGATTCGATACTTGTTCGATTCCGTTTTTTTTAACCCAACCCTAAACAAGGAAAAATTCATGAGTGATGCACCAAACGAATCCAGATCGATTATTTCGTCCGAAGTCGAAATTCTCGGTACCGTAAAAACCTCCGGCTCGATTCAGATCGAAGGCCGGGTCGAAGGGGAAATTCTGTCCCAGGGCGATGTGTCCATCGGTAAATCCGGCAGTATCAAAGGCAATTTGCGGGTGAACTCGGTGATTGTGGCCGGAACCATCCAGGGCAACATCGAGGCGAAGGACCGGATTGAACTGAAATCCACCGCCCGTCTGCTGGGCGACATCAAGGCCAAGCGCCTGTCGGTCGAAGACGGCGTGACCTTTGTCGGTAAATCGGAAGTTAATCCCACCGGTCAGCCGATCAAGATTGAAGAGGCGGTGGCGCAGCGTCCGGCGGATAACGCGGCCCCGAAAGATGAAAAGGAAAAAGAGAACCAGGGGAATCAGGGAAATCAGGGTCGTAAGTAATCCCCGGCCCGTGATTTCGCGTGGCGTCTAAAAAAACCAAGGTAGTGGATGGTTTTACGGCGATTCGTGCCGCCCAGGAGGCGGCGCGTCATGGCCGGGGGGACCCTTTGCGCCCTGATTCGTCGACGTCACCGCCCGCGAAAACCACCGGAGATCCAAAAGCGGGAACCCGAATCGGGCGTTCGGTGATGCCGAGTAAACGCGAAGTCATCTGTCCGGAATGCGGGGTGACCTCCTCGGTGACGGGCAGGGTGGAGTTGTGGGTGTGTACGCATTGCCGCCACCGCATGAAGCTGCAGGATCTCGAACTGGCCGCCGGAGACTGGTCGGATGAACTGGAGGTGGGCGGTACCGTGATTGTGCCGGAGGGCACCCGCCTGAAGGGGGGCAAAATCACCGCCAACGATATCGTGCTGATGGGGCAGATGGACGGGACCGAGTTGCGGGCCTGTCGACAATGCACCATCGGCGCGTCGGCGAAGGTGGATTGGGTCCGGTTAAAGGCAATGGACCTGGAACTGGGGGCCGGGGTGTCGATTACGCCCGGGAAGCCGATTCAGGGGCGGAATCTGATCCTGCACGGAAAATTCTCAGGAAACGCGTCCCTGACCGGCCGTCTGGTGATCCATGCGGACGGTGACTTTTCGGGCCAACTCCGCGCGGCGGGGCTGCAGGTGGAGGAGGGCGGCGGATTCCGGGCGCAACTGGATGTGAATCCGGCCCACGCCCCGCCGCCGGTGGAACCGAAAAAACGGATTCAGGCCAAGACTCCGACCAAACTGCGGTCACCGCCTCCGAAGGCCCGTCCAACCCCGCCTCCAAAACCGGGTGGAAAATGAGCCGTCCGCATGTGCATGTGAGCGGAGTGGGGGGCGTGGGTATGAACGCGGTCGCGCAACTGCTGTTGGCGGACGGGGTCGAGGTCACGGGTTCGGACCGGTTCCTGGACCAGGGGACACGCCTGCCGGTGTTTGATCTGCTGGAGGCGGAGGGGTTGACGCTGGTGCCGCAGGACGGCAGTGCCCTGAGACCGGACTCAAGGGCGCTGGTGCTGAGCACGGCGGTGGAGCCGGACAATCCGGAGCGGCGGCGGGCGGGGGAATTGGGAATTCCCGAACGTCACCGGGCGGAAGTGTTGGCGGATTTCACCCGCAAAGGTCCGCTGGCGGCGGTGGCGGGTACCAGCGGTAAGACCTCCTGCACGGGCTGGCTGGGCTGGGTGCTGGCAGAATGCGGGCTGGATCCGGCGGTCGTGAACGGGGGCGGGGTTCTGGGCTGGAAATCGGAAACCCGTATCGGGAATGTCCGATTGGGATCCGCTGATTCGTGGTGGGTGGTGGAGGTGGATGAAAGTGACCGCTCCCTGCTGCGGTTCGAACCTGAGGTGGCTCTCATCAATACCCTGACCGCGGATCACCACTCCTTTGACGATACGGTGGACTTGTTCCGTGAGTTTGCTGGAAAGGTGGGGCGGTGCATCGTGTGCGGTCCAGGGGTGAAACGTTATCTGGAGGGGGCGATGGGGATCTCCGCTGAATTGCGTGAGGTGTCGAATCCGGTGGATGTGAGCCTTCCGGGTGTGCACAACCGATGGAACGCGGCGGCGGTGTTGGCAATGGCGGAGGTCTGCGGATGTGATCCGGAGGCCGCACGTATGGCGCTTCATAGTTTCAGGGGCGTGGAACGGCGGCTGGAATTGTGCACAGTTCCGGGTCAGAATCCCCGGGTCTACGATGATTACGCGCACAATCCCGAAAAAATCGGGGCCGCGATCCGGGCGGTTCAGCCGACGGAAGGAAAACTGATCGCGCTGTGGCGTCCGCACGGGTTCACACCGTTGAAGCAGAATTTCGAGGCCTATGTGGATGCCTTCGCTGACAGTTTGAGGGATCAGGACGAGGTCTGGCTGCTGCCGGTGTTTTATGCCGGGGGCACGGTGCCGGCCGGGGTGAATCATCAGGATCTGGTCGAGGCCTTGCAAAAACGTTCGGCGCGGGCCGTGGGGTTGGAGGGTTATCCATCCGAAATCCCGCTGGCGGAACCGGATGTGCTGTTGGTGATGGGGGCAAGGGATCCTGAACTGTCGCGGTTCGCAAGGGAGATTGCTGACAACTTGCAGGAAACTCTGGAACTTTTGTCCAGTCCGGGTTTTCGCGAGGATTTTGAACGTTCCAAGCATGAAGCGGAGATTGGCGACACGTTGTCGTTTGAGGAGGTTTTCGGGGAAGATCAGTGAGGTATCGGATTCACTTCACGCGACAGGCCGCGAAGGATGAACACCCAATGTATTTTCTGGCAATTCGCGATCTCTCTTTTAAAGGAGTGCTATGACTGCATATACCTTTCCACTTCGTTTTCATCCGGTGTATCAATCCTATATCTGGGGAGGGGACAAGCTGCGCAGTCATCTGGGGCGCAGAGATACTCCGTCGGGGATCGTGGCGGAGTCCTGGGAGATTTCCGACCGGGAGGACGGGATGAGCGTGGTGTCGGAGGGTCCGCTGGCCGGGAAAACTCTGCGGGAATTGATTGAATCCGATCCAAATGGGATGCTGGGTGGCTCGGTGTCATCGGGGGTGTTTCCGTTGTTGATCAAGGTGCTGGACGCGGCGCAGACTCTGAGTGTGCAGGTGCATCCCAATGATGAGACTGCGGCGGAATTCGGGGGCGATGCCAAAACGGAAACCTGGTATATTCTGGAGGCGGAACCGGAGGCCTGTGTGTATTGCGGTCTGGAGCCGGGGGTGAACGCGAAAAAATTCCGGCAGGCCATTGAGGAGAACCGTTTGGAGCCGCTGTTGAAAAAAATTCCGGTACAGGCGGGGGATGCGGTTTTTGTGCCCGGCGGCCGGGTGCACGCGATCGCATCGGGTTGTCTGTTGCTGGAGGTGCAGCAGAATTCGAACACCACCTACCGGATCTACGACTGGGGCCGGGTGGATGCCAAGGGGAAAGGCCGTGAGTTGCACATTGATCAGGCCCTGCAGGTGAGCATTCTGGATGAGGAAGAGGATGCGCTGACTCCGCCCAAAGGTTTGAAACCGCTGGCCGGAATGCCCCGTGAACAGATTATGCGCTCACCTTATTTTTTGTTGGAACGCCTGCGGGTAAGCGGTGAGGCGGTGTTGCCTCCGAATCCGCAGAGCTTTCAGGTGTTGTTTGCCATCGACGGGGATCTGAAGGTCTCCGCTGGCGGCGAAACCGTGGAGGTTACGGCTGGAAGCTCGGTGCTGTTGCCTGCCGCGGCGGGGGAGGCCGGGCTGGTTCCGCTGGGTGAGTCCGTGCATGTGATGCGGATCACGGTGCCGGAGTAGGGGAGAGGGGGTATGGATTCCGCAACAGGCCGAACCCGCATTGGCGTGGATACAGGGGGCACTTTCACCGATGTGGTGGCCCTGCGGGAGGGCCGGCTGTGGAGTACGAAAATAAGTTCCACGCCCCCCGCCTTTGAACAGGCGGTTTTGGGAGGGGTGGAGTCGGTGAACAAAGGGGCCGCGTTTGATTTGTTTCACAGCACCACCGTCGCCACCAATGCGCTGCTGGAGCGGAAGGGGGCCAAAACCGCTCTTCTCACCACCGCCGGGTTCCGGGACCTGCTTACCATCGGCCGGCAGAACCGTCCTTTTCTGTACGATCTCTTTCCACAAGCGGTTCCTCCTCTGGTGCCGCGCGATCACTGCTTTGAAGTGCCGGAACGGGTGAGCGCGGAGGGGAAGGTGTTGCTGCCGCTGGATTTGGCATCGCTGGATGACCTGATCGGGCGTCTGCGGGAAATGGAGGTGGAGTCGGTGGCGGTGGTGTTCCTGTTCAGTTTTCTGTTTCCGGATCACGAGCGGGCGGCGGGTGACCTTTTGGAACGGGCCGGGTTTTCAGTATCGTTGTCGCATCGAATTCTGCCTGAATTCCGGGAGGTGGAGAGGGCCTCCACCACGGTGGTGAACGCCTTTGTGCGTCCGGTTATGGAGGCCTACCTCGGCAAGGTTCAGTCGGGAGCCGGAGCGTTGGGCGGCAAGGGACTGCAGATTATCAAATCGAACGGAGGCTGTTTGCGGCCACTTCAGGCGGGTCTGGAAGCGGTGCAGACAGTGTTGTCGGGTCCGGCTGCCGGGGTGTTGGGGGCGCAAACCGCCGTGCGGGCGGGTGGACACGGCGAGTCGTTCATCACCTTTGATATGGGGGGAACCTCCAGTGACGTGGCCATGGTGCGGGAGAAGGCGGTGATCAGCC
>JBBDRC010000190.1:0-4412 GCA_040905625.1 Kiritimatiellia bacterium | reverse complement strand
CGCGGGCCAGCTCGGTTTTCCCCACCCCGGTGGGGCCCATGAAAATAAAGGAGCCAATGGGGCGGTTCGGATCCTGCAGACCGGACCGGGAGCGCCGCACCGCCGCCGACACCGCCGCGACCGCGCGGTCCTGTCCGATCACCCGCTGCTGAAGCTTTTCATCAATCAACCGCAGTTTTTCGCGCTCGCCCTGCAACAGCTTGCTCACCGGAACGTGGGTCCACATGGAGACAATCTCCGCGATATCCTCGGCATCCACCTCCTGTTTGAGCATACTGATTTCGGACTGAAACTCCGCCAGCCTGGTTTTGACCTCTTCCAGTTGTTTTTCGGTGGCGGGAATTTTGCCGTACATGATTTCCGCCGCGGCCTGCAGATTGTTGTCTCGTTTCGCCTGTTCCTGCTGGGCGCGCAACAAATCCAGCGCCTCGCTTAGAGAGGAAATGTCGGCGATCAGAGCTTTTTCCTGGTGCCAGTGCGCCTTCATTTCCGCGCTTTTTTCTTTCAGTTCGGACAGTTCCGTCTCCAGATCCCGGAGACGTTGCATAGAGGCCTCATCCTTCTCTTTGCGCAGGCCCTCGCGTTCAATTTCCAACTGCATGACCCGGCGCTCCACCTGGTCGATTTCGGTGGGCATGCTGTCGATTTCCATGCGGATGCGCGAGGCGGCCTCGTCCACCAGGTCAATCGCCTTGTCGGGCAGGAAGCGGTCGCTGATGTACCGGTGCGACAGGGTGGCCGCCGCCACCAGGGCGGTGTCCTGAATGCGCACCCCGTGATGAATCTCGTAGCGTTCCCGCAGTCCCCGCAGAATGGCGATGGAGTCCTCCACCGAGGGTTCGTCCACCAGCACCTGCTGAAAGCGCCGTTCCAGAGCGGGATCTTTTTCGATGTATTTTCGATACTCATCCAGAGTGGTGGCACCGATGCAACGCAATTGCCCCCGGGCCAGCGGGGGCTTGATCATGTTGGAGGCGTCCACCGCTCCTTCGGCTCCGCCCGCCCCCACCAGAGTGTGCAGTTCGTCGATAAACAGCACAATCTCCCCCTCCGCATCCATCACCTCTTTGATAAACGCCTTGAAGCGGTCCTCGAATTCGCCGCGGTATTTCGCTCCCGCCAGCATGGAGCCGATATCAAGGGCGATCACCCGCTTGTTTTTCAGACTTTCAGGCACGTCGCCCGCCACAATGCGCAGGGCCAGCCCCTCGGCGATGGCGGTTTTACCGACCCCCGGTTCGCCGATCAGCACCGGATTGTTTTTGGTGCGGCGGGACAGCACCTGAATCACCCGGCGGATTTCGGAATCACGGCCGATCACCGGATCGAGTTTCTGTTCGCGCGCCACTTCGGTCAGGTCGCGGCCGTATTTGTCCAGCACATTGTATTTATCTTCAGCATTCGGATCTGTCACAGTCTGCCTCCCGCGGTAGGATGTTAATTCGGTTTCAAGTTTCTTCAGGGTTACCCCGTGATTCTCAGGGTTAATTCCGCATGACCCCGCTCCCGCATCAGCGACTGCGCGGATGCCAGAGCCTGTTGGGTTTTAACGGTCATTTTTTCCGGGTTCATTGCAAAATATTCCTTTTATGTTTTATAGAAATCACTTTACACAATTTGTTCAAAACAAACAATCTATATTTTTTGGAAACAAATAATACGTGACAAAACGACCCGAATATGTGCGCTAAGTGTTTCGCAGTCAACCTTTGTGAAAAAATGAGACAATATGACGCTTATTCCGATACAAAACCAAACTCGAGACAAGCTCAGAGTTTGGTGCCTTGAAATAAAACCTGCAAACCGTCAGTATTTTCACAATGGCTGTTTTACACCCCATTCATCCCCGCGCTGACAGTTCCCGTTTGATCGAAATTCGGGACGGAGTCATCTTTTTTTTCAAAAACACCCTTGATACGCCCATTGTCATATGTAACACATAAATATGTATAGTTTACTAACCCCCAACCCCCACCCCCCTTCCATATGATGAAAAATCCAGACACCGACCCGCACAAGTTTCTAAAAGACATTTTCGGCTTTGAACAGTTCCGCCCCGGCCAGGAGGCGGTGGTGGAGCACCTGCGGGCGGGGAATTCGGCCCTGGCGGTGTTCCCGACCGGGGCGGGGAAAAGTCTGTGTTATCAGTTGCCGGCGCTGATGTTCGAGGGCATGACCCTGGTGGTGTCCCCGCTGATCGCACTGATGAAGGATCAGATCGATTTCCTGGTGGGGAAGGGGATCAAGGCGGCGCGCATGGATTCCAGCCTGACCGCCGATGAATCGCGTCAGGTCTGGGACGATCTGTGGCAGGGAAATCTGAAACTGCTGTATGTGGCCCCCGAACGCTTCGCCAGCGAACGCTTTCTGCAGCGGCTGCGCCGAAGCACAATCAGCCTGATGGTGATTGACGAGGCGCACTGCATTTCCGAGTGGGGGCATAATTTCCGACCGGACTACATGAAACTGGCCGCGATCTCCCGGGAACTGCGGGTGGAGCGGGTTCTCGCCCTCACCGCCACCGCCACTCCGGCGGTGGCGCAGGATATTTGCGACAGTTTTGAGATTTCCCCGGAAGCCTATATCCACACCGGATTTCACCGCCCGAATCTGGTGATGCACATGACCCCCTGCAGCGCGTCCGAACGGGACAGCCTGCTCCTCCGGCGTCTGAAGGAACGTCCCCAAGGCGCCACCATTGTCTATGTCACCCTGCAAAAGACCGCCGAGGAGGTGGCGGATCGGCTGAGCCGGGCCGGACACCCGGCGCGGGCCTACCATGCGGGTCTGGATTCGGAGCTGCGGCATGAGATCCAGGACCGGTTTATGTGTGATCCGCAGGGACTGGTGGTGGCCACCATCGCTTTCGGCATGGGCATCGACAAAGCGGATATCCGCAACGTGATACACTACAACCCGCCGAAATCCCTGGAGAATTACATGCAGGAAACCGGGCGGGCCGGACGGGACGGGGAGATTTCCCACTGCGATCTGCTGCTGTGTCCGGACGATGTGGCCACCCTGGAGAATTTTTCCTACGGCGACACCCCCACCCCCGAATCCGTTTTAGGCGTGGTGAAGGAACTTGTGTCTATGCCGGATGAATTTGACGTGTCGGTCTACGATCTCGCCGCCCGCTTTGATATTCGCAATCTGGTGATGTCAACCCTGCTGACCTATCTCGAACTGGAAGGCATCCTGCTGTCGATGGGTCCGCACTACAACGAATACAAATTTCAGCCGCAACGGAGTTCGGCCGGGATGCTGGCGAAATTTGATCCCGACCGGCAGGCCTTCCTCAAAAAACTGTTTTCACAGGCGAAGAAAGGACGCACATGGTTCAGTATCGATCTGGAGCAGGCGGCGAACAAGATGGGGGAGGACCGCAAACGACTGGTGGCGGCGCTGAATTATCTGGAGGAGAAAGGCGAACTGGTGATGCGGGTGGCCGGACTGCGTCACGGATACCGCATTTTAAAACGCCCGGAATCCGCGGAGGCGGTTGCGGCCGATATCCAGAAGCGGTTTCAGCAGTCCGAAAAACGCGACATCGAGCGGATCGAGCAGGTGGTGCGGCTGGCGGGATCCCCGGAGTGCACGGTGCGGCAGGTGCTGCAGTATTTCGGCGAGGAGCTTGAGGCTGACTGCGGACACTGCGACCGCTGTCTGGGCGAAACTATTCCCCCGCTGCCCCCGGTTCCGAAAGCGGAGCTGAGCCCGGACGAAAAACAAAAGCTTGCCGCCCTCATCCGGGAAAACCATGAGGCTTTGCAGTCCCCCCGCCAACTCGCCCGCTTCGCCTGCGGTCTCACCTCACCCGCCGCCACCCGCGCCAAACTCACCCGCGACCCCCGCGTCGGATTCCTCTCCCGCCACCGCTTCGCCACCATTGCTCTCGCCGCCAAAGAACTGTAGTAACACATCCGGGTCACTCCCCTCGGGACACTTTAATATGAAACCTAACCGATTCTATATACAACTCCTGTGCGGGGGGGACTGGTGCTGATCACCTTCCTGACGGCCGCGGTCGCCAACTGGTATCGGTTGGGTGCTTTCGGGTTTGAGGTGGGGATGCTGGCACTCATGTCCGGATGCGTTCAAGGTGGAACTTCCTCCCGATTTCAGGGGCGGAAGCGACAACAAACAGGTCACGCGAATTCGGAGGGTGAGAATTGAACCCTGAACAATCATCGGATGGTGACATTCCCGCACCGGAGTTCAGCGGCGTAGTTCGGCAGTCCCCTGCCGAAAACAAAATTCTGCGGCAAGGGACTGCCGCGCCACGTAATTCGGCAGTCCCCTGCCGTAAAATCCTGTGGCAAAGGACTGCCGTGCCACCGTGACTATTTACTTGAGGCCACACCCAAAACCCTCGGCCGGCTTCGGGCGGGAGTGTTCGGCATTGCCTTGTG
>JBBDRC010000189.1:0-4447 GCA_040905625.1 Kiritimatiellia bacterium | reverse complement strand
AGCATGGAGGCCGATGCGCCCCCCTCCGATGCCGATCGTCCCCCCGTCAACCTCTGCATCGTCATGGACCGGTCCGGCTCCATGGGCGGAAGCAAAATCGAACAGGCGCGGCAGGCGGCGCTGGAAGCCCTTTCACGTCTGGGCAAAAACGATGTTTTCTCGCTGGTGACCTACGACTCCTCGGTGCAGACCCTGATTCCGGCCGGGCGCGTGACCGACCTCCGACAGGCCCGACAGATCATTGAAGGCATTCAGCCCAGGGGCAGCACCGCCCTGTTCGGCGGAGTCAGCCAGGGCGCTTCGGAACTTCGGAAGGTCCTCGAAGATCACCCCGAGGGCATGGTACACCGCATGATTCTGCTCTCCGACGGTCTCGCGAACGTGGGCCCCTCCTCTCCGGAGGAACTGGGCCGCCTGGGCACCAGCCTGATGAAAGAAGGTATTTCCGTCACCACCGTGGGTCTGGGCCTTGGATATAACGAGGACCTGATGACCACTCTCGCCCAGAACAGTGACGGAAACACCTACTTTGTGGAAAACAGTCAGGATCTGGTCCGCATCTTTTCAGATGAACTGGGAGATGTGCTGAGCGTGGTCGCCCGCGAAATCCGCATTCTGATCGAATGTCCCGAAAATGTGAAACCCCTCCGCGCTCTCGGACGCGACGCGCTCATCCGCGGGCAACAGGTGGAACTCACCCTCAATCAGCTCTATGGAAATCAGGAACGCTACCTGTTGCTGGAGGTCGAGGTGCCGCCCACCCCGAAAGAGGAAGAACTCCCCCTGATGTCGGCCGTGATCCGGTATCAGAACATCCTCAATCAAAACCGCGAAGAGCAGACCCTGGCCCTGAACGCCCGATTCAGCGAGCAGGAGGCAGAGGTCAAACAAAGCGCCAACGCCGCCGTGCAAACCGATTATCACAACATTCAGAGCGCACGGGCCAAAGAAGAGGCCATTGAAAAATGGGAGGCGGGTGACCGAAGCGGTGCCCTGGAGGTGTTGGAATCGAATCGGCTGCAACTGAAACAGGCCGCCGATGAATACGCGCTCCCCGAAGTGGGAAGAGAGGCCGAAAACCTGGGACGTCAGCGGTCGGAACTTGAAAGCGAGGGTCTCAACTCGTTCAACCGCAAAAAAATGCGCACTGAAGCCGTTCAGGAACGCCAACAGCAACTCAACAAGCAAAGCTACTAACCCGATTCCCCATGACCCGCCTCCGCTCCCTCCCCATCATTCTGCTCACTGCTTTGGTGATGCTGCCGGTGGCAGGGTTGACGGTGGCGGGACTGATTCTGCTTCGACACGAACGGGAACGCTGGGAGGAACAGGCGGCCACCGCGAACCAGCGCATCGTGGAACAAAACGCGGAGAATCTGCGCGAAGGACTTAAGGCGGTCCGCCGGGAATTGACGGATCAGTTGACCCGCCTTTCCGTTGACAACCGGGACGGTGAATTAATGGAGCTGGCCGCGACCCATCCGCTGGTGCGAAACGTTTTCCGAGTGTCGGAAGACGGGATTCGCCAACTTCCGAAGCCCGGAATCGCTCTTGATGCCGAAACTGAACGCTTTCTACACCGGTATGAACCCCTGTTCGAGGGGGGGATGGAATGGTTTCAGGCTGATGCCGATCCAGAGGCCGGCTCCACTGCCGTCTCAAAGGATCGTGTGTTTTCCAAGCGTTTGGGAAAGGGCTCCGCGCCCTCCCCGCCACCGGTCAAAAGCCAATGGCGGCCTTGGCACTGGGCCGACCGGGATGTACTGCTTCTCTATGTTCAGGATCCACAGAGCCTGGAACGGCTCGGAGTCGAAATCGAAATGACCGCTCTGTACGCGCGCATGGATGTGTGGCTCCGGGAACAGGCGCAATTCGGAGAGGTGCTCGCATTATTGGATCGACGGGACCGGATTCTGATTGCCGGCGGGGAGTTGCCGGAGGCCGAAGCCGATGTCATGGTGGAGATGGGTCCTCTGCTCCCCTTCGCCCGCCTGGCCCACTACAATCCCGTGCAGCACTCGGCAGTTTTGACCAACGCCTATTACCTGGCCGCAACAGGTGCGGGCGGGCTGATGTTGCTCAGCATTGTGGCCGGAACCCTGGGCCTGACCGCGTGGGTGCATCGCAGTCGACGGGAGGCTCTGCAAAAAACCACTTTCGTGTCCAATGTCAGTCACGAATTCAAAACTCCGCTCACCACCCTGCGCCTCTACAGCGAACTGCTTCTGGAGGGGCGCATCACCGATCCGGACAAACAGAAGGCCTATCTCCGCACCATGTGCAACGAAAGCGAGCGCCTGGCCCGGCTGGTCCACAACGCCCTGGACTTCAGCCGCCTGGAAATGGGTCGTAACCGGCTGACCCCCACCGACATCGACCTGACCGACTGCATCCACCGAGTGGCCGAACGACTGCGGGAACGGTTTGAAACGACAGGAATGGAGGTTCTTCTCCCGAAGACCCCGTGCCGGGTGTGGGCTGATCCGGACGCGGCGGAACAGATTCTTTTGAACCTGATGGATAACGCCATAAAATATGCCGCGGATGGAAAGAATCTGGAGGTGCACGTGGACAGGCTCAACGTTAAGGTGGAGGTTCGGATTCAGGATCGGGGAGCCGGCATCCCGGCGAGGGAGCGGAAGAAAATTTTCGAGGCTTTTCACCAAGTGGATGACCGCCTGACCCGCGAAAGCGGGGGAACCGGCCTGGGGCTGCATATTTCCCGTCGACTGGCCCGTCAGATGAATGGTGATCTTAATCTGCGGCAGGTATCCGATGGAGCCTGCTTTGTCTGGACCCTCCCGGGAGAACAACCATGAAACATAATGCCGCACGGGTTTTAATTGCCGAAGACGACCCCGCTATCCGCCGGGGACTGGTGGACACTCTGGAAAGCGAAGGGTATCAGGCGTTGGAGGCCGTGAACGGACTGGAGGCGCTTGAGCGGCTGAAGGCGGAAGCGGTGGATCTGTTGATTCTGGATCTGATGATGCCCGGGAAAAGCGGATATGAAGTCTGCCGGGAACTCCGCCGCGACAATCAGCATCTTCCGGTGCTCATGCTGACCGCCAAGGGAGAGGAAATCGACAAGGTGCTGGGACTGGAACTGGGAGCGGACGATTACATGACCAAACCCTTCGGACTGCGGGAACTGGTGGCCCGGGTCCACGCCCTGCTCCGACGCAGTCGACCCGCGGCGTCTGCGTCGGACAAGGAGTCCTTTTCACTGGGCGCTCTGCACGTCGATCCCCGAAAACTCTGCGGTCACCACGCTGGCAAACGCATCGAACTCAGCGCCCGCGAAATAAGTATGCTGCAACTCTTCGCGTCCCATCCCGGGGAGGTGTTGAGCCGGGATGAACTGCTGAACCACGGCTGGGGCATCGACTACTACGGCACCACCCGCACGTTGGATCAGCACATCGCCCAACTGCGCAAAAAAATCGAACCCGACCGACACCGCCCCGTCTTCATCCAGACGGTTCACGGGTCGGGATACCGCTATCCGGGCTGAGAGATCCTGCTCAAATCTGAAATCACCCATCGTACATCCTCACGTTCCTGAATCCCGAAGGTTTCCCACTGATGAGTTACTCTTTTAAAAAAAAACGGCTATCCACCCCTATTGAATATTGTGATACACCTTGTTTCGTGATTCAGTGGGTCATGAAACAGAAGAATCCAACCACATACTAACACAGATTAGATCCGCAACCGAAAAGATTTTGAACCACGGATGGCTTCGCCCAACCACGGATCAAGAGCAAACAGATTGTTAACCTGCGGATGCTTCGCCGTCCTACGGATGTTTCGGGAGGAGAGGTTTAAGCATGTGTACATTTAAAACCCAAAAGCCAACCAACCGGGGCCGCTGTCCGGGGGAGACGGATTTGAACTGAACTCCAGATCAGGCTTGAATCATCGCGTTCGCAACGGCAAAGGGGGAGGCTATGTTTGATCAACTGACCCAATCTCTTCAAAAGACCTTCAAAAACCTGCGCGGCCAGGGAAAGCTGTCCGAAGCGAACATGCAGGAGGCATTGCGCGATGTGCGCATGGCCCTGTTGGAAGCGGATGTGCATTTCCAGGTGGTGAAAAGCTTTGTGGAGAATGTGCGTGAAAAGGTGATGGGCGCGGATGTGCTGAACAGCGTCTCTCCCGGTCAGCAGTTCATCAAACACATCCACGACGAAATGGAGCGGCTGCTGGGCGAAAAACAGGCGGATTTCGATAAAAGCGCACGGATACAGTCGATTGTGATGCTGGGTCTGCACGGGGTGGGGAAAACCACCACCACCGGTAAACTGGCGCGGCGGTTCAAGGGGGAAAAGAAGAAGGTGTTGGTGGTGGGCTGCGATATTCGGCGGCCGGCGGCGGTGGATCAGTTGCGGATGCTGGCGGAACAGGCGGGGGTGGATATGCTGGGTCCGGTGCCGGGCGAAAGCGT
>JBBDRC010000188.1:0-4487 GCA_040905625.1 Kiritimatiellia bacterium | reverse complement strand
GCAGTTACGGTATTCAGGTGGGCCGCCTCGCCGGACTGCCCGAAAGCGTGGTGGGACGAGCCAGGGAAATTCTGTTCGGGCTTGAGGCCGGTCAGCACAGCCGCGGTCAGCCTCAGTTGCTCCAGCCCAAACCCCGGCGCAAACGCGAGGACCCGGACCAGATGAAGCTGTTCGGTGAGTGAGAATGTCCCGCTCCCTGTACGATCTTTCGTTTCCTGAACTGGAGACCCTGCTTTCCGAATCCGGGCGTTCCAGCCAGTCGGCCCGCGATCTGTGGCGCATGCTGTATCATCCCAAAGGAGTGAAGGGTGGATTGGCTGAACTCTCCCCTTCCCTGCGGACGTGGATCCACGAACACCTCGGCCAGGGAAAAGATGTTGAACTGGACAGCCCCGAGGTGGTGGATGAACTTCACAGCGAGGACGGCCAGACCCGGAAATTTCTGCTCCGACTTCACGACGGAAAGGTTATCGAAACGGTGTTGATGGGCTACCGGAACCGACACACCGTCTGCGTGTCCAGTCAGGCCGGCTGCGCCATGGGCTGTGTGTTTTGCGCCACGGGTCAAATGGGATTCGATCGGCATCTCCGCTGCGGGGAAATCGTGGCCCAGGTGCTGCACGCCCGGAAGGTGCTGCACCGCTTCGCCCCGGAGGCCCGGCTGCGAAATCTGGTGATGATGGGCATGGGCGAACCGCTGCACAATATCGATGCGGTGCTCAAAGCCCTGGAGATCATCTCCGACGAGCGCGGCATCGGCATCGGACCCTCGAAAATCACCGTCAGCACCGTGGGGGTCATCCCCGGCATCGAACGTCTGACCCGCGAACGCCTCCCCTACGGACTCGCGGTTTCCCTGCACGGCTCCTGTGAGGAGGAGCGGGCAGCCCTGGTCCCGGTCAGCAAACGATGGCCGTTGGATCAATTGATCGAGGCCTGCCGAACCTACACCCGCGAAACCGGGAAACGCATCTTTTTTGGGTGGACCCTGATCGCGGGTCAAAATGATTCTCCCGACACCGCCCGGCGGCTGGCCAGGCTGTTGCACGGCATCCACGCCCACGTCAACCTCATCCCCCTCAATTCCACATCGGGCTACACCGGCAGTTCAAGCCCCACGGACGCGGGACGCGAATTCCAGGCCATTCTCCGGGAACACCAAATCCCCTGCACCTTCCGACAATACCGGGGAATCGATGTCGCAGCCGGTTGTGGAATGCTCAAGGGTGTGAATGCTTGCATTCCAAATAAATCCGCGTAAGGCACGAAACTTGCTTACACAGCCCCCTTTCTATTTTGGACGCATATCTTCATCAATCTCAAACCCAGCGGCAACAACAGGTTCTGGCCCCGCAGATGCGCCAGTCCCTGGAAATTCTGCAGGCTCCCATGCAGGAGCTTCAGGCCCTTATTGCCCGCGAACTGGAGTTGAACCCCACCCTCGAACTACGTGAACCGGAACACGAACAACTGGAAATCGAACCCGATTCTTCACAGGAATTCGGCGATGTCAGTGAACGGGAATTTGATGAGGAGTACGAAATGCTGGCCCGCCTGGATGAGGACGGCCGCGCGAGTTTCCGGCATAATGAAGTGATCCAGCGTCCGGGAGCGGATGCGGAGGCGAAGCGGCAGTTTCTACTCGAATCCATGACCCGCGGCCTCTCGCTGCAGGAACATTTGCATCAGCAGCTCAACCTGAGCACCCTGAACGCGACCGAGCGACAGATCGGGGAAATGATCATCGGCAGTCTGGACGATGACGGCTTCCTCTCCCTGTCCACAGAGGATTTATCTGAAAGTATCGGGGTGGAGCTGGAGGTCGTGGAGGATGTGCTGGACGAGGTACAGAGCTTTGATCCGGTGGGGGTCGCCAGCCGGGATCTCAGAGAATGCCTGATGCAGCAACTGTCCCGCGCGGGCAAACGGGGCACGCTGGAAATGGAACTGGTGGAGCACCACCTCATGGACCTGGCCCGTCACCGTTTCGCGGATGTGGCCCGGCAACTCGGGCGGGACATGGAAGAGGTGCAGGAGGCCGCCGGGCACATTGCGCTTCTCGATCCAAGGCCGGGTCGACAGTATTCGGTCGAGGAACCGGTGTATGTGATCCCCGAAGTGTTTGTTAAAAAAATTCGGGGCAAATGGCGGGTACGCACCAACGACCGCGAACTTCCGCGTATCCACATCAGCAAACACTATCGGGAGATGATGGAGAATCCCGAGACCGGCAAGGAGGCCCGGCGCTACATCCGGGACAAAGTCCGGAACGGCAGTTTTCTGATGAAAAGTCTCGGACAGCGTCAGGACACCCTCAAACGCATTGCCACGGAAGTTGTGGAGCATCAGGAAGCGTTCTTTGAACGCGGGGTCGCGTTTTTAAAGCCCCTGACCATGTCCGAAATCGCCGATAAAATCGGCATGCACGAAACCACGGTCAGCCGCGCGGTGAACAACAAATACATGCAGACCCCAAACGGCACCTACGAGTTGAAATATTTCTTCACTCCCGGGTACAACCGGGGCGAAGGCAGTGAATCCGTCTCGAACAAATCCATCAAGGAAGCCATGCGCAAACTGGTGGACAACGAAGACCCCGCTAAACCCCTCTCTGATCAGGCCATAGTCAAAACCCTGCAGGAACAAGGCTATACCGTCGCCCGCCGGACCATCGCCAAATATCGCGATGAACTTCACATCCTCCCCAGTCACCTGCGAAAACAATGAGCGGCCCGCATCCCATTCCCCATTCGTTTCCTTTTGATCCCCGGTACGGACATTCCGTCGAAGACCTTCAACAGATTCAGGCGCCGGACACGGAACCCTCCGATTTCGCGGCCTTTTGGCGGAAACTTCACCGACAGGCCCTGACCGTCCCCCTCGACCTGAAAGTTGAACCGCGGCCCTCCCCCTGCAAGGGACAAAACCTGCTTCAGGTCTCCTATCGCGTGTGGCCCGATTATCGGGTGGGTGCCTGGGTGCTGTTGCCCGAAAAAACGACTTCTCCCGCATGTGGTGTCGTGGCCGGACATGGATACGGGGGCCGCGAAGAGCCGGATACCGCACTGGCCGGGCCTGATCGGGCCGTCATCTTCCCCGTCGCACCCGGATTTCATATTTCCCCGGATCCCCACCTTCCCTATAATAACGCGGGAATGCATGTGGTGCACGGAATTGAACAAAAAGAGCACTATCTCCTGGCCGCCTGCGCCGCCGCACTGTGGAGAGCCGTGGATGTTCTGGAAGAAATCTGCAACGGGTCTATTGAGCATTTTCATTATCGCGGCTGGAGTTTTGGCGGCGGCATGGGCGCACTCATGCTGCCCTGGGAACCCCGCTTTCAAACTGCGGAACTGGGGCAGGTCACTTTTGCACATCATCCGTTCCGCCTCCGCCATCCATGTGTGGGCAGCGGACAGGCCGTGCGTGAATACTGGCTGAAGGATCCCTCAATTGAGAAAACCACCCTTCCCTATTTCGAGGCCTGCAGCAGCCTGCGGCATCTTCACATCCCCACCGTGTTCGCCTGTTCCGTTTTTGATCCCGCCGTTCCCCCGCCCGGACAGTGGGCCGCCGCCAACGCCCATCCCGGACCCAAACGCATCACTCCGCTTCCCACCGGACATTTCGACTACCCCCACCCCGACACGCCCTCCGCCGAGCAGTTACATCAACAACACCTGCAAGAACTGTTCGGATAGGAGGTTGGGCTTTCAGCCCGACATCTGCCTGAAGTTTCTGGGAATTTTACAGGGGTTTTGGATTGATCTCCTGATTCGGGATGCGTTACACTTCTTATACTATGTCTAGATCCGTTACCTTATTTACCGGCCAATGGGCCGATCTCCCCCTCGTGGAACTTGCCCCTTTGGCGAAACAAATGGGCTATGACGGAGTGGAACTCGCCTGCTGGGGCGACCACTTCGATGTGAGGGCCGCCCTTCAAAATCCGTCCTATGTACAGGAAAAGTGGGCACTGCTGAATCAACACGGTCTGGAGTGCTATGCTATCTCCAATCACCTGGTGGGTCAGGCGGTCTGCGATCCCATCGACGAACGGCATCAGGCCATTCTCCCTCCGCATGTCTGGGGAGACGGCGATCCGGAGGGCGTGCGCCAGCGCGCGGCGGAGGAAATGCGGGACACCGCCAAAGCGGCCCGGATCTTTTTCAATGCTGCACCCGGCCGCGGCGATTCGGATGATTTTCCGGCAGTGGTCAACGGCTTCACCGGATCAAGCATCTGGCACGCACTCTACGCCTTCCCCCCCACCAGCCAGGCCTATCTGGATAAAGGCTTCGCCGATTTTGCGGACCGCTGGCTGCCGATTCTGGACGTGTTCGAAAATGAAAATGTCAATTTCGGTCTGGAAGTCCACCCCACCGAAATCGCGTTTGACATCGCCTCCGCCTCCCGCGCCCTCAAAGCAGTGAACCATCACAAACGCTTCGGATTCAACTACGACCCCTCCCACCTGGGCTATCAGG
>JBBDRC010000187.1:0-26453 GCA_040905625.1 Kiritimatiellia bacterium | reverse complement strand
CCTCGGAGCTGTTCGCGGACGAGGCGGTGAGGTTTCTGGAAACCTATGACGGGGAAGAACCGTTCATGCTGTACGTGGCCTTTACCGTGCCAACCATCGGGACTGGCGGCTGGTAAACGTCACCGGCTGGGCCATCGTTTTCCGTTTCGGGGATGACACCGACCCCATCCTTCTTCAACCCCGAAGCTAACGGACCCACAGGGTCACCACCCGCCAGCAGCAGGGCGCGGCGGTATCCGCCGCCGCCAGCATTGATGGATCTCCGTCAACCTTTTATTCCACCTATTGGCCCCTTCGGGAAAACATCCGGGGTCTGGTGTTTGTGAAACTTAAACCGCGTTTGTTTTACAAAGGCTCAATTTTCGGATACTGGGGACTCTATGATGAAATCACATGTCTTTTTCACCATTCTCCACTTTCTTTTAATCTCACTGCGGGCCGAATACGCGGGCCGGGTGGTGGCCACCACCCACTTGGGTTTTCCCGCCTACCGGATAAGTGATGGACGCACCCTCGCGGTGGTGGTGCCGGAGCTGGCGGGACGGGTGATGGTGTACGGCAAGGTGGACGGGCCAAATCTGATCTACAACATCCGGGGCAAGACCGTAGACTCCCCGCGCGAAGGCTTTGTCAATTGGGGAGGAGACAAAACCCTGGTGGGACCGCACGCGCTTTGGCTGACGCATTCCCCGGACAGCATGTGGCCGCCGCGTCCCAGTTGGATGTCGGAGGCGCATCAGGCCCGGGTGGAGAACGGGGGGCATCGGTTGGTCACTATCGGTCCGGTATGGGAAGGCTTTGGTCTGCGGGTGATGCGGGAATACAGCTACACCGACAACGGAGCGCTGGAGATCAAGCAGACTCTGGAGAAGGTGAACGACGCGCCGGAATTGATGACCATTTGGAACGTGACCCAGGCGGTGGAGCCGGATGAGGTTTTTGTGTTGCGCAATCCCGACAGCAACTATGTGGGAAGTCACGTCTTCTCGAACGAACACCGCGCTTCTATGCCGCCTGAATCCGTCTCCGACGAATTGTTTTCGGTACGTTTTGTCCCGGGCCGTGCGGTGAAACTGTCCTTCGACAGCCCGGAGGCGGCCCTGGCCGCCCGCTGGGGGGGCATTTTGTGGATTCAGCGGGGAAGGCTGACCTTGGGCAAAGGAGTTGCCAACAGTCCCCTGGCGGTATTTCCGGTGGAGCTGTACACCCAGGGCCATGCCGAAGGAAACTACGTGGAACTGGAACTCATGTCCCCCGCCGTCCGCCTGGCCAAAGACGAGCCCGCCACGTTTACGCTCCAATGGTCCCTTCTCGATGCGGGTGAAGACGTGGAATCTACCGGGAATTTGTTGAGGGAATCTTACGAATGATTTACGATTGGTGATTGTTCAATTCAGATTGGCTTGGCTGCCGCACTTAATTCGAGTGTTCGCCCATGAGATGATCCCAATGCGTGAGATCCTCACCCACGGGAAGTTTGCGGACAGGGGGCTGTGCGGAAGCAATTTCGAAGTAGATAACTTCATGCGGGGCCAGTTGCAGTGGCACTTCCAGTATGCCGTTCCTGACCGCATATTTTTTGACTTTGAAGTCCGGCTCGCTGTGTGCCGCGATAATTCGTTCCTGCCATGCGGTGGGATTGAGAGGGCGGCCCATATCCACCCAACTTTCGTATGCGCTTCCCTGTCCTTTACGAATCGTCGCGGACAAGACGTGTAGCTGCTTTTGATCCGCCAGCGCATCGGGAAGTTGAATTTGCACCACGTCGTTCCAGTCCGGAACTTCTTCGATTTCAAGCGCGGCATGATTCCATGCCAGCACCCGGATTTGACCTTCTGTCGTTGTGGCGACGGCATTCGCGAGGTTTGGGGCGTTCTCAAGGTGTAGATCCAGCCGCTCACCGGTCATGCGATTGAGCAGCCTGAAGGCATTGCACGTGGCTTTCGGTGTGCCGCGCACGGTCAACAGTCCATAGGTGCAACTGAACGGTGCGGCTGGAATACCGCCTTCTTCGAAAATATCGCTGGCAACCCACCAGGTGAAGATGTCGAGGACCCCGTCGAGGTGGAGGCACGCATGCAGTGCCATGCCTGCACCGTAGAGGGTGTCGACGTCCGGGTTATTTGTCCAACTGACCTGTCGCCCGGGGGTGCAGGACATGGTGTTCCACTCCGTAAATAGAAGCGGAAGGTGTGGGAGGGGGGAGGATTTGATCGCCGCCTTGGCCGCTTGAATCGTATCCACGAAAAACATACCCGGATCATGCGGAGACCCTTCCCTGTTTTTATATGCAACATACTCATCCTGGGGATACAGATGTGTGGAAACGAAATCAATCGGCACTTCAGTCCGCACGCAATGTTCGATGGTTTCTATCAACCATGAGCACTTGGAACTGGCGGGCCCCCCGATTCGAAAGCGGGGATCGACAGATTTGACAGCGCGCGCTGAAGCGTCATAAAGTTCAAAATACTCCTCCCGGGTGCCGGACCAGAACCCGCTGAGGTTGGGTTCGTTCCAAACTTCAAAATACCAAGTCAGGACTTCTTCCCGTCCGTAGCGCTCCACGGTGTGTTGCACAAATGCACGGACAAGGGCTTCCCATTTTTTGTAGCACTTGGGCGGGGTCACATTCATTTTAAAATGAAACATTGTCTGTCCGCTGGATGCCAGAGCCGCGGGCATGGGGTTCAGTTCGAGAATATGCTTGAATCCCAGTTCCCGGCTTGCATCCAGAATCTTATCCACGTGGTGCCATTGGTAGACCGGATTGCCCGCGGCATCTTCGCGGTAGACATCCATGTCGTCGTGGAAAACCGCGTGGAAGCGGGTGTATGTATAACCGATTTCTTTCTGTAGGTATTCCAAATGATCCAAAAGATCCCGGCGGAGTAATTCATAGCCTCTTCCGACCGCAATCCCTTTTTTCCAAGGCATTTTTAAAGCGGGGAGACGATTCGTGGAGTTGAGTGTAATCACGGTGCTGCAATTGAGGGTTTGACTGAAAAATTGTAATCGTATTGAGAGAATTCTCCATAACGCAAGGGTGTGAGGCACGTCCAGCGTAATTACACGTTTATGGATGTGCCTGTTACCGGGGCTCTAATGATAATTCGCCTTGATTCCGATCGGGGGTTGATCCTGTTCGAGCAGTCCCGCCGCATAAAGGTGAGACAGATCCGACAGCCCAAGACAGCGTGGCACCGCCACTCCCGGCTCCCGCTCGTCAAACAGGATTGTGGTCACTGAAGACGGAGAAAGGAAGAAGCCCGACCACATCAGCGGCAGCGGTATGGCGAGAAGGTGCGCCAGCCATGTCAACCCGAACCCGCCATGACAAAACACCGCGAGTGCATGGCGGTTGGACCGCTCGACGCGGTAAACGCCTCCCTCGCGCACATAGCCGTGCCGGGTGAGCAGCTCATCCGAGTGTTGTGCGAGTTGATCAAACTCTTCGCGGAACATCGAGTTGTCGAACGGCGCCATGGTGTGCCAGTCACGGCCGGTTGGCAACGGCTCACGGGTGCGGACCCGATGGCCGTGCACGTCCCATGCGCAAACGTTTCCGCCCTGATCATGCGGCTGATCAATTTGCCAGTGTCCAAGCTCGGCGGTCCAGTCCAGCACCACGGGAGTCATGTTCTTTTGTTCGGCCGTGTAGCCGGCGGTCGCGCGTGCCCGACCCATAGGTGAGCAGTATATGTGATCCAGAGTCACATCCGACAGTCGGTCCGCAAGCGCATGTGCTTCCGCATGGCCCCGCGGGGTGATGGTGTCATTGGCGTAGTCAGGGTCGGCGTGGCGGATGATGTAGAGGCGCATAATGTGAGGACGGTAGGTCAATACCGGAGAATGTCAATGAGGACCGATGATTCAGGACTGTGCACGAAGGGTGGCACCTTGTGACCATACTCCATTGAACAGTATGGAGGAGGCCTTGGTACACACCGTGGTGCAGTCGCGTGAACGTTACCGGACGGCCGGGGGCGGGGAGATGGAAACCGTGCGTGTCCGCGACACCCACATTGCGCAACCCGGCACCCCCCGCTTTATCCGTTTGCTGGTAAGCGCCGTCGGCATGTAACCAAAACTTTATTCATCGTTCGTCGAGGAACAGGGCCATTCCCGGGGCGTGCCCCATAATCTCTCTGCGGTTGAGATCGGTGCCGTTTTCAAAACTGTCGGTGCGTAACAGAGTGTGATAGTAGGTTTCCGGCCGCCCGTTGATGCGGAAACTCAGTGAGATTCGACCTTGCTCGTTGGTGAACGCGGGTACGCGGGGGGCGTGTTCGGGTCGGCTGCCCAGGGTATAGAGCAGGCCGCCCAGCACTTCCAGATTTCCGGAGCGGTTCAGCAGGGAGGGCGTGCTGCCGGGGGAGTCTTTACTTCCGCGGGGTGAGGTTTCCATCTTGAATCCGAGCAGCCATGCATCACCACCCAAATTGGTGAAAAGCGGTTCCTCACCGAATTCCGAATTGACTTGGCGTCCCCAGAATTGATGGCCGGCATGGATTTGGTAGCCTCGTCCGATGATGTCCATAACATGGGATTTCCCCCCCGCTTGGGTGGCGTGTAAACCCACATCCTCGAGATCTCCGTGGCGGAAGGCAAAGGTGCGGGTGGAGGCTTGCTCGATTCCGCGGTTGATGTAGAGGTTGTCGAACATCACCAAAGGTGAATCCCCTTCCCCGATACGAACACCGATTTGGTTTTCGGGTCCTTTGAGAAATGCGGAGAACCCCTGTATGCGCTTGACCTTGCCGCGCACAATGAGGGTCTCTTCCAGTTCAATGGTTTGACCGGGTTTCAGATAAATCCATTCTGCGCCGGAGTCGATGGCCGCCTGAAGCGATTCGCCGCTGTTGCCGCCGTCAACCCAGTCCGCGTCCGCGGGCGGGATTTGCTTTGGAAATTCCTCGATGGGCAAATCCAGGGAGGAAGTGCCGTTGGGGGAGGCGTCATGGACCAGCCCCTGGTCATGGTGTCGAACCAATGTCGCTCTTGTCGAATTTGCGGGGAGATCCTTTCCGTTTTTGGCGACGTTGCGAATAACGGTTCCGAAGCCGTTGACTTCCACACGGCGCAGGTTGACGATTCCCCCGCTGATGATGGCCGCCTGATTGGAGGTCCCGGTGCCGGTCAATCGGCTGTCCAGCAGGGTCAACATTCCGTGGCCCGCGCTGCTTTCGTAAAAAGGAACCGAACCTTCGAATATCACTTTGCGCATGGCCAGAAGATTGTTGTTGTTGGATATTCCCACCCGGCGTTGTCCGCGCAGGAGAATTCGCTCAAAGGTCATGCCGAACTGGTAATGGCTCATGGCGATCCCGCGTGCGAATCCGTCGATGGACACATCATAAATCATGGCGGGGCCCGGCCAGTCACGGGTCATGTTGATACCGGTGTGGCCGCTGCCGGCGGCGGCGCGGATACTGACATCGCTGACGGTTCCCCGGTTATTGGCCATAAAGTCAATCGCTATAGCTCCGGGATTGCCGGCTCCCACATCGACGGTAAGATTGCGGATCATGTGGCGGAAAGCGCGGTTGCCGCGTCCTTTGAAATTCCGGCGGTTATCATCCTCGGATCCGGTGGCCAGCACCCATTTGGGTTTGTCGGCATCCCCGTATCCCGGCGCGTTGTCTTTCAGGCGCAGTACCACGCCGTCACGTGATTCTCCCATCAGCAGGAGCATGGAACGCCAACCGGCACTCCAGACTTTGCCTTGTTCAATGCCTTCGGTCACCAGGCGGCTTTCGATCGGGCCTGAGATCAGATAGGTCCCGTTGGGCAGCCAGATGAACGGATTGGAACGGTAGCGGTGCTCGTCGATGTTTTCCGAAATGGCGAGGTTGATGGCGGCGGTGTCGTCGGTGACCCCGTCACCTTTGGCACCGTAATCGCGCACGTTTATCACGCCGGAGTTGGCGGGGGGAGTGAAGTGCCAGCCTGAATGCACGGGTGACTGGGCCAGTAGCGGAAGGGCGGCCCCCAGGATGAGTGAGCCGAAAAGGGTGTGGGCGGAGTGATGCATAGGAGGTATTACAGGGGGGGGGGAGGGTTAGAGATAGTCCTCCACCGCCTCGCGGGGGCAGAGCAGAACGGAGAAAAGAGTGGGGCCCGGAGAGTTTTCCAGACGGATGAGCAGGGTGTTGGTGCCTTGTTGAAAGGTGATGGGAAGCAACAGTTCGCCCAATTTATAGGGACTCAGGCCGGATCGATCCACCACGGGTTCGCCATTCACCCAGAGTATGGCGGCATCATCGGCGGCAATGGTGACGATCATTTCGCGACTCCGGTCGAAAAAGACCTCGGTATAGAAAAAATAGGTGCTGGAACCGTAGACGCGGAGGGGTTGAATACGGATTTGATCACTCTGTAAAAATTGCCAGCGCAGGACCTGATCCACATGCCCTTCGATATGGCTGAATTTACCGTCGGGATATTCCGCGTCGAAATCGATCACCTGTTCCGGAGGGCGGGGGACGGCAAAATTGGTTTTCGTATGGTTTTCCCAGGGGCCGATATGGTACCAGGTATCTATAAAAAGCCAGCCCTGACGGGAGGAACTTTCGGTGAAGCGACGGCCGGGGAGCGCCTTTGCGCTGATGACAGCCTCCGGCAGTTTGGCTTCGGTGGCCAGGGCGCGTCCGGGTTCGGAGCCAACGTCTCCTTCGCTTAAAATGGCGCGGCCGCCGCTGGAATCCCCTTCACCCCAGCCTTGACTGAGGCCGGGAGGCAGATTGCGCCCGCGGGTCCGTGAGGAAGGATCGCCAACCATGGCGGCCATTTGGCCGGTGAGGCTTGCGGTTCGGGTGGCCATGCTGGACAGCGTGGAGGTGGCTTGTTTGACCTGTTCGCGATAGGCGTTGAGATCCCCCACGGTTGCGGTGGTGTTTTTCCGCAGGTCTCCCGCCAAATCGGGTCGGTCGGGAGACCAGTCGGTAATGCGTGTTTTGGCCTTTCCAAAGCTGTCGTGCTGACGCAGGGCCAGTTCAGCGGCCCGGGTGTCACGCACGGCTTGTTCGGTCTGCTTTTCGGCTTCGCGACCGGCCTCGTAGAGGTCGGCGATGTCCGCGTTCGGCCCTGGACGGGACATGTCTCCGATAGTTTCGGCTTCAGACAGATCGTTGATCAGGGGGGCTTCAACGGCTTTGTTCAACGCCTTTTCCACTTCTTGATTCAACTGATTTCCCTGATGGGAAAGTTCCCAGGCGGGTTCGCCGGATTCCCCGCCCCGGTGGCCCTCCTGCCGGGCGAGGTAGCGGATTTTTTCCGCGACCCCGGTCAGCTCTGTGAGTTCTTCGGAAGGGTCCACGGGATTATCCCGGATGTTTTCCACCAATTCCCTCACTTGTTCCAGCAATTCGTCCGCGCGTTGATCCCGTTCGCGCATGATGTCAGTTTTTTCTGTTTCTGGAACCGCGTCCTTGAAGCCCTCCACGCTCTCGGCCAATTCCTTCAGGCGGGTTTCCGCGGTTTCTAAAAAAGGTTCGGACACCTGTTCCGGGATGAATTCGTCCTCTTTTCTGTTCTCTATTCGTTCAAACATCTCTTCGCGCAGTTTGAGTGCGGATTCGCGATTACGGAGAATGTCCCGAAGCTTTTTTTCCGCCTGCTGTTTATCGCGACGTTCCGCCTCCTCACGCAATTTTTCTTTGTGTTCCGTCGGAAGCGCCCGTTTAGCGCGGACTTCCTGTTCCGCCTTTTTGCGTTCGTTTTCACGTTGGGTGATTTCTTTTTGTTCGGCGGCCAGGGCGTCTTTATCCAGCAGCATGACACTCCGGGCGTGGGGAGCCCAGAAACGGATAAGGATCAAATGCAACAGTAAAGAGATCAGCAGAATGCCGGGCAGGCGGCGGATCCAGGTTTTCAGGAAAGAGGTCAGGCGGGAGGGAGGGGCGGTATTTTTCATCGGTTATACCTTTCGTCATAGGTGCGTATGCCCACATTGGACAAATTTCTGAATTGGAGGATGTCCAGAATCTCCGCCACCCGCCAGAAAGGAGCTTCGGCATCGGCGTCCAGACGGACGCGACGATCAGGATTCGCCTGCGAGACATCCCGCAATTCCGTGTGGAGCTGGGTGGCGGTGAGAGGACGCCCCTGCACAAAAAAAGCGCCTTCGGTGTCGATTCCGATGACCAGAGTGTCGTCTTCGGGCAACAGGCGTTGATCGGAAATACTTTCAGGAGGGGTGATATCGATGTCGCGGAGTTCTTTTCTGTACATCATGGCCACCAGAAAAAAAACCAGCAGCAGGAACACGGCATCGATCAAAGGGGACATCATCACCTCCGCTTTATCGTCATCTCGGTGTTTTCGTCGTGGCATTGCGGTTCATATTGCGGATTAAAAGGCGGTGTCGGTCACGCGGGTTCGGACATTTCTGAAGCCCTGCAGCTCTGTGAGGTCAAGAGTATCCACCACGGTCTGAAACGGAGTCTCGCGATGCACCAGCACCTCCAATGGTCTTTCGATTCCATATTCGTCTGCAAGTGCCTTCAAGTGTGCGGCGGCATCGTCCACCCGGCGGTAGGTAAGGACACCTCTGCCGCCGCGTTGGGCGGGACGCATCAGGAATCCGTCGCGGGTGAGACCTATTTTCAAGGCGTCCTCACGCGGCTGCTCGGCCACGGAGGCGGAGGAATCGGCCAGTTGCACAGGAATCTGACGTTCGAAGCGTTTGAACATGCTGGTGACCAGAAAAAAAACAATGAGCAGGAAGACGCAATCAATCAGCGGGGTAAGCAACACCTCGGCGTCGTCGCCCCGGGTTTTTCGCCGCTTGCGCGGGGGCGGGGGCACAAACTCGGGAGAGGGGAGATCCATCAGTCCTGAACCTTCTGTTTGCATGCGGCCCGCAACAGCGTTTCCGCCTCCTCTTCCAAACGGTTTTCGAGGCCGTGGACCTTGTTGCGGAACGTGTAATAGAGGATGACGGAGGGGATCGCCAAGACCAGGCCGCCGGCGGTGGTGATCAAAGCCTTGGAAATGGAGCCGGCCAGCATGGAGGCGCCGCCCTCATCTCCGAACACTTCGACCAGCTTGAAACTCTCGATCATACCGATCATGGTGCCCAGCAGACCCAGGAGCGGGGCCACCGCCGCAATCACGGAAAAGGGCACGTTGCGCTGTTCCAGGCGGCTGATTTCGCGGCCCAGCAGATCCAGTACCGACTGTTGCACTTCATGGAAAGGTTCGCCGCGTTGGGAGAGAATCCGCCTGGCCATTCGGGTGAGGGTGCAGGGATTCTCGTTGTGCTGCGCGTTTACGGCCTCTTCCTCCCCCCGTGCCAAAAGCGGAGCCAGGGTGTCAGTCATTTTCGGGGGAATAAATTGTCCGGTTCGCAGAGATATCAGACGTTCAATGGTGAAGGCCACCAGAAAAACGGAAACCACGGCCAGAGCCAGCATCGACCCGCCGCCCTGCAGCATTTCCTGCAGCCAGTTGACTTCCACCACTTCGCTGGCCGGGTTGGTGGCTGTTTCCCGGGCGCGGATTGCCGCGGGGGTTAAAAGGGCGGCCCAACAGAGGGAGGCCGTACGCAGAGGAAAGTTACGTATATGTGTGAGCATAGGATTGAATTGGAATGAGGTTGGATGAACTGTGCAGGGGGGACGGTCACGCCCAGTGGATGCGGATGGTGATCACTCCGGTGAGGGGGGCACATCCTTCAGCGCTTTTTCCCAGGCGCCTTTATTTTCGGAGAGCACCCGGGGTATCACCCGCGGGCGATCACTGTCGGGATCGTTCACGATAAACACCAGATTGCGTATTTCCGCCCACACCGGAAAAAACGAATCGTAGACCAGCTTCCAGTCTTGGCCCTCCCTTCCAGGGACGGCGATAAGAAGATTGATGGTGCTTTCACCCTCAAAGTCACTTTTTCGGAAGTCACCCGGTTCGAGCACGAAACGTTCTCCGGCAAATACCGTGGCCACGGGCTGGCGGCTCATATTGATGAATTGATAGCTTTGAAACGGAAACTGCTCCGGGTCATCGTTGATGACCAAGGTTTGATAGGGCAATGCGCTTCCCTCCGGGGCGGGGAACACGATCACCAGGGCGTAACGCATTCCGGGTGGAATCCGCACCCTGGCCAGGGAACGGGGGGGCGGCGGAGGCTCCTCCGGAGGAGGGTCCGCCGGCAGGGTTGCCGGATCCAGGAGAAAAAAGTTGGCGGGGCCCTGGTAGGGAATAAAGCGGCTTCGGCGCAAGGACTGTAAACCATTTGTCTGCAGGAAGCCTGCGGGAGTCGCGACGGCGACCCGGGCCGGATCCGCGTTTTTCCAGGAGATAAACCGGATCATACACTGGAGGGTGTCGTTCTGTGCGGTGGCGAATGGCGGCCAGATCGGAGTGAACAGAGAAAATAGAAGGATGAGGGGCGCAAAGGAGAGAATATGCATATCAAATGTCTTCGGGATTGAGCCAGCGGACGGAGAGGATACGGAATCGGCGTCCGAAGTGTTTGTTAATGTCTGAAAGGTCGGGAGAGTCGAGGGGAAGGGCGGGGTGGTCCGTGTTTTCCACAAACGCGGTGTCGCGCTGGACCACCGCCTCAAGCCAGGCCTTGCTGCCCGTGCCCACCCGCTCCCCGTAGCTGCGGATGGTGAAAGTATCGCTGCGGGCACTGAGAAGGGGAGCAATGCTCTCCAGCACATCGGCCTGGGTCAACCATTGCGGCGTGCCGGCGATGGTGGCGGAGGCCAGGGCGGAGGGATTCGCATAAGGGACGGTGGTGTTCTCGACACCCCGGCTGTGGCTGGCGGGGATTTTCACCGTGCGGTGGTCGGTGGTGGCTGGAATGACGGGTTCGCCGGAGAGACTTCCCGGGTTTTGGTTGATGCTTCGGTCGATGGCCGCCTGCAAAGCGCCTTTTCGGCTGAACGGATTGGATTCCGGAGCCAATCGGCGGTTGACAAATTCCCCCAGAGTGGTGAAGGGGCGGGCGGCGGCTCCGTCCGGCTGGTTGCGGGCGCGGTCTTTGATCTCGGCCACGATTTCCTCAGCCAGGGTCTCAATCTGTGCGTCAGTCAGACGGCGATAACCGTTCCACAGTTGATCCTCGCTCCCGATGAATGAGTCGGCTCCCGGCAGGCTGCTTCCCGGGAAAGGGGTCTCATCGATACCCGAATCGAGATCCAAACTGTTCGACGTGCGGTAGTAATCCACGGCCGCGTCGCGCAGGCCGGACAGCAGTATGCGCCAGGCGGTGACCGAAGTGGAGTTGATATTGAACGCGCCCCGGTTGAGCATGTAGGCGGCAATGGTGTTGTGGGGCCGGAGGTCTGATGCGGAGTCCAGCGAGTTTTGGGGAGTGTTATAGCTGGAGAGATTGAGGTCCGTCTCGGCATCGGTGATGCTGCGGCCAAGCGGCAGATGAAAGTGCAGACGGAGATTCAGGAGAGGAGCGGTTCCTGTCCGCCAGTCGTCGAGAGTGTTTTGCACTCTGGCGAGCTGAACCCCGTCGCTGTTCCCCAGGAGGACGGAGGGAGCGGACAGTGGATTATTCCAGGCGGTACCGGCGTTGTTCAGACCGGGGTGAACGGTGGAAAAGAAGTAGCCGTCGAACAGCGCTTGGTTGAAAATGTACGAATCGTCAAGATGCCAATACCGCTCATTGACAGTCGAAGGGTCGTTTGTTCGGCTCATCGGGGGCGCGTCGTGGGAGCGCCACCAGGCCCGGTCCGCAGGGACATAGGGGCTTGCGTAGGCGTTTGCGAAGGCATGGGCCGGCGCGGTGGGAAGGCGGCTGAGATTGGCGTGCTGCAGGGAGGCCAGAGAGCCGAGAGGGGCCCGGGGAACATCGAACAACATGATGGTGCGGCTGCCCCCGATGGAGGAGGTCTCGGAGCCCCAGAAGCGGTTGTCGAAATCCAGGGCGGGGGTGACATCGTATCCGGTGACCCGGCTGGTCCAGTGCACCGGGCCCCGGGTGCTGGAGGGCCCCTGCGCCCCGGAAATGGAGATGGACTGAGTCATGGCCCTTGGGTTATGGGTCTGCAGAGAGAAATTGTTGTCACGGTCGGATCCGTCTTTGGCGGGCTTCAGATAATAGTCCATTTTCCCCACGTAGCGTTTGGGGCCTGCGGGGACGGCCTGGATATCCGGGGGGCTCAAGCGGGTATAGGTGCCGGGCAGATCTTCATCTCCATGAAACCAAATATCGTTGAGACTGAAATATTTGGTCAGCCGGATGTGATTCCAGTCGCCGGTGGCCGGTGGCCGGATCCGGATGTCCAGTTCCACATATTCCACCACGTTCCAATCCAAAGGCGGCCAGTTTCGGCTCGCGGCTCCTCCTCCCTCGCCTTTGGCGTTGATTCGCACTTCAAAATCGGAATTTTCGGGTAGATAATAGTCTTTCCAGTTTCCCCAGTTGTTTCCCCGGACATCGGCAATGGTCACGTAAATCCCGCCGCTGAAGAAATCACCAATCCCTGCTTGACAGGAGATGCGGCGCGTTGTGGAACCGCTGAATACATCTTCCGCGCTCACCGGCTCGGTACCCGCCACTGTGTAGAGGCGAATCTCTCCCGGAGCCAGCTCAATATTCCCTCCTGGGGATCCGGTGTCCGAGAGTTCGAAAATAAAGCTTTCGTTTTGGTTGAAACCCGCGTATGCGACCAGTTTATCGAAATTAATTTCGCCGTTCCTTGACAGGTCCGGGGTGCCTGGAATCGGTGCCCCGCCCAGTCTGGGATAAACCTCGATCTGCATCTCCGGGCGGGTCAGTTTGAAATCCATGGCACCGGAGCGGAGGGTGACATTATAGGGGTTGTGTAGGATAAAAAACGGATTTACGATCAGTCGCAATTGCCATTGATCCGGGGTGTCGGGATCCCCGTCGTGGTCGGAACGGAATGATTGCACGGAAAAAGTGTAGGAAAAACGGATGAGTTCAGGAACGAGCTGGGTGGTCAGCGGACGGATGCGCCGATAGGTTCGGTTGAAGCTGCCATAATGCAGATAGGTGTCCTGGAGTTCCGCGTTTCCTCCATGGGTTCCGTACGGGTTCCCGAGATTCATGCCGGGGCGTACCTGGTTGCCGGCATAGTCGGCGCTGGGCGAATCGAGCGTGCTTTCATAATGCTTAATGTCGGGTGAATTGGGCAGATACACCTGGGCATCGATGCGGGCATTGCCGTCAAAGGGGTTTTGGATGCGACGGTAGAGTTGGCAGTGATCGCGCAGGAGGTCGAACGTGGGGCCCCGGTAGATCCAGGGATTGGTGCCGCCGGGGGCAATGTATCCGTTCAACCCTTCCCAGTCCTGATTCCAATAATTCACGGCGGTTTTGGTGAGGCGGTTCCGGAGGGGAGAACTGGTTTCCAGGGGGCGGCTGCTGCCTTCGTTGTCGGTAACGTAGGCGAGGTTGTCGTCGCTGTTCAATTCCCGGGTGAATTCCGAATTTTTGAAAGAGGCCTCGGGGAGTTCAAAGGCGATGGAGAAGTCTTTGCGCAGGCCGCCGTCGCGTGAATCGGAGAGGACGCCCGCACTGTGCAGGGTGAGTTCGTGAAAACGGGCCTTGATCTCGTTTTCATCGGGCCCTCCGATGAAAGGCGCCTGCCCCTGAATGACCAGTTTTTGGATGTTTTCGGCAAAATCGGGGGCCGCCGAGGGTCCGTCCGGGATCCAGGCCCGCCAATCCCCGCCGAGGGCCGGCAACCCCCGGTTGGGGTGGGCGGAGAAAAATTGTTGACGTTCGGCGACATCTTCGGCTGAAATCCCGTTGGAAGGACGTTCCCGAGGTGCGACCGCGATATTGGCCTTCACGCCTTCGTCTCCCACCCACCAGGCGTAGCGTCCGGTGATCTGTGAGGCCTGCTGGATCTCCATTGCGGGGGCGAACACCTGAACCCCGGGGGTCGCGACACTTCCGGGACCGACCAATTTCACTGCCGGACGGGTACCGTTCATGCTTTGAATCAGGAAATTCGTGGGGGAAGCGGTATCGGCACTCACCGGCCCCAAAGGACTGAATTCAGGCGTGGCATCCGAATTCAGCGGCGGGACAACTCTTTCGTTACCGCTGATCAGCCAATTGCGTAAGTGGCCGTCCCGATGCCACACCCCCACCCAATGGGGATGATTGGCTTCCGCATTCGGCCCTGTCAACGCGGCAGTGGCAGTGGCACGTTGGTCAGGCCCGGCATGCCGTTGCAGTTCTCCCAAAGCCAATTCCAGGCCCAGGACGGCATTTTTACGCGCGACCTGTAAATTCTGATATTCAGTGACCTCCCGAAATTGCAGGCGGACGTACACGGTAAAGGCCAGTACGATGACCAGTAATAAACTGACCACTAAAAGGGTGAGCAGCAATGCGGAACCCTTTTTGGACAGGTCAGGGTGTCTGACCGGCTCGCGTCGGTTTTTTTCAATTACATGGGCAATCTTCATACTGATAAAATACCCTTGAAAGTCCGTATGTGTAAGGGCGAACAGTAATTAATCAATTGAACAGTTAACTTAAAGAAAAGAGATCAGGTGAAACGAGTTAAGCTGTTTTGATCTCAATAGAGTTGACAGTTAACCCGTGGGTGTGTTTTCTCCACATATGACCAACCCACCCACCGTGCGATACCTCGCTGAAATCTGTGGAGTCAGTCCGGCCACCGTGTCGATGGCTCTTCGCAACCACCCCCGCATCTCCGCCGCGACCACCAAACGGGTTCAGGCGGCGGCGGAGGAGGCGGGGTATCAACGTGACCCGCGGATCAGTGAATTGATGACACACTTGAAACAGGCCCCCTCCCGCCGACAGCGGGAGACCCTGGCCTGGATCACGGTTTGCGACCGTCCCGAGACGTTGACCAGCCCCTATATCGCCGAGGTATATCGGGGCATGGAGGCACAGGCCCGGCTGTTGGGCTATCGGGTGGACCGGTTCAACATTTCGGACACACAGGGGATCCCCGCAAAAAAAATGGAGAAAATTCTGCTTTCACGCGGTATACGGGGGGTGGTGTTCGGACCTTTGATGGAAAGAAAATACAAAATCCCCATGGAGATCAATTCATTCGCGAATATCGCCGCCTCATTTGTGAACCACGGGATCCCCATCAGCACATCCATGCCGCATCATGTTCAGAATATGCGGCTCTGCCTGCATCACATTCAGGAATTGGGCTACACACGGCCCGGGTTATACCTCAATCCTGAGATGGACGACCGGGTGGAGCACCGCTCGCGGGGAGCATTTTTGGCCAATACGGGGGAGGGTTCTTCGTTCGAAGTCGGGGAGGTGCTGCGGGAAAATGCGAAGGGAGACCAACTCCACGACTGGATACGGACGCATCGACTGGACGTGTTGCTCACCACCGAACGCGATGCCTTGTCCTGGTTGCGGAAGCGGGGTGTCTCCATCCCCCGGGATCTCGGTTTCCTGGCCCTCTCCGCCAATCCGTATGCGTACCCGGAGCCCGTGTCCGGGGTCAATGAGCATCCGGAAGTTATAGGCGCTTTCGCCCTCGATTTGCTTCAGGGCCAACTCCACCGCAATGACATCGGTCCCACTCCTTTTCCGAAAGAAGTCATGTACGAGGGCTCCTGGACAGGCAACCATACGGTGCGACGGGTTCAGCCGCCCAAATCCCTACGATGACCCGTGGCCCCAGGTTCATGAACTGAAATCGTAGTTGAATGAGGGAAGTCAGTTAACTGTACACCTTATCTTCACGACAAATAGTTTGTTTGAGAAGATGTGTTCGGAGTAGGATTCGGAACGAATTCATCACCCCGCCTACCAAAAGGATATCCATCATGAAGCTCCCAAATACCCTCCAGTTTGGTGCTTCTTTCTGTGGGGATTTTGACGGGTATCGGCATCTGTCGCCGCAAACGCTGAAAAAACTGTCATCTCTTGTACAATCGCAAACGCGCCCGGTCTTCGGGTGCGTTTCATAACCCGTCACCATACCTATGAAAATCCACTACCTCCTTCTGCCAATATTTATGATACAGCTTCAAATCCTTGCTCAACCTCTTCCACCGGACAGCGCGTATGTGGTGGTGGATGAGAACGGGCATCTTTCGTTAAACGGCGAGCGTCAGCGCTACTGGGCGGTGATCGGCAAACCTTTCATTCATGTGGGCGGGGATCTCGAAAAGTCACGCAAAGGAACCGATGCTCTGGTTGAACGTTTCGAGAATCTTGGTTTCAATGCGGTGCGCTTATGGAATGTGAACGGAGGGAGAAGCGGGTATGAAATCGGCGACGGCTCCTCCGCGGACGCGGTGGATTATCTGATCTGTAAACTTGGCGAAAAAGGATTTAATGTATGGAGCGCGGGATTGGGGAACCGGGTCGGCTATATGGCGGAATCCGATGTTGATCTTGTCGACGATCCCGAAACCTCGGAGGCGTGGAAAGCGGCGATAAAAGAATACAACGAGCCCGCCTTCGAGCACAAAGGGGACTTTAAGCGTCGGGATATCCGGCACAGCCTGGCGCGCATTTGGGATCCAAGGATTGAAGCGGCGTATATTGAACGCATGCGCGAGAACGCCACCCACCTGAATAAACACACGGGTCTCCGCTGGTCGGATGATCCGACCTTCGCGGTGTGGGAACTCACCAACGAGGAATGGTGGATGCGCCGCATGGTCGGTGGAGGATGGACCAAAGAACCGAAATTTTTCCGCGATCAACTGATTGCCAAATGGAATGAGTGGCTGAGAAGCAAATACGGAACGGATGAGGCCTTGAAGACCGCATGGGGCGGAGTGTTGCCGGGAGAGTCGCTGGAGTCGGATTCCGTCCTGCTGGCGCCGATGGCTGGAAAATCCGATCCCAACCTGTCTATGAACGACTCGAATCCGGCGGCGCGCGACGCGTTGACGGGGATGGAGCAAACGTACACCCGTGATGATTTCAATGATGAACGGGGCGGAGACGTGCTTTCATTTTTTCTCGAAATTCAGTTGGCGCACAAGCAACGTGCGGCGGCGGCGGTGAAGACGTTTGGCAAAAGCTGCGCCTTGAGCCCCACCGTGTACGACACCGGGATCGGATACGAAATCCATTCCCAGTTTATTCACCAGAACGCGGATGCGGTTTCGCATGACGCCTATGTGAACGGCTGGGGACCCCGCTATGAGGAGCCGGACCTCTCGGCGGCGAAAAATGAAAACCGCAAAATGCTGATGCAATTGGATAAAGAGCGTATTTCCGCCAACGAGGGTCCCTGGGTGAACTGGTTATTGAAACCGCCCGGGATCTCCCAGGGGGTGCCCTGGCTGGAGCACAATAAAGTGGAGGGAAAACCTTTCCTGGTGTATGAAACGCAAATTCAGCAGCCTGCGAAATACCGGGCGGATTTTCCTTTGCGGCTCGCGGCTCTGGCTTCCATTCAGGATTGGGATTGGATCAGTTGGCATTATTTTTCCCCCCACGAGGATGTAGGCACGGAGGAGACGCCTTTCAATCGGGCGCTGGATGTAACCGCCGGATCCCATCCGCAGGGCTATCATTTCACCTATGATGAAGTGCAGAATGCCATCATGCGGCAGGCGGCGCTGATCTGGCGGAATGAAACGCTGGATGCGCCGGAGACTCCCACCACTTTTATCTGGGGGGCCAAAAGCCTGCGTGATCCTGACAGTATGGATTACGCGGGATCCTATGGGGTAAAAGGATTCGATATGCTGCAGACCGTGTATCAATACGGGGTCCGCATCGAAATCGACCCCTCCCGTGAAGACGACGAAGTCATCGGTCCCGTGGTGTCTTTTGCTGAGCGAAAAACGCATAATCCCTACACGCCTACCCCCGCGATCACCTTCGATTGGAAAAAGGGCTATCTGATGTTTGATGATCCCCAGTCCATCGCGTTTACGGGGATGCTGGCCTCCTACGGGGAGGAAGTGGCCTTTGAGAACGGCTTTGTGCTCAGAAATGTGGAGATTCATAATCCCGAAGGGATGTTCGATCCGGTCACGAACGGGTATATTGCATTCGCCATGACCGCAGAGGATCGGAAACCTCTGAGTGAAAGCGAAGACATTTCACTTTCACTGATGAGCACCAGTTTTAACAGCGGTTTTGAGATGGACACAGGGTTGCTTTTGGACAAGGGGCAGCCCCGATATGCAAAAACGAAAGCGGGCGGTTTGCCGGTATTGGTGGCGAGGGTGGGGGCTACCCTGGAGGCCCCGGCACTGCGGGGAATGTCGTATCGTTTCCTGGACTGGCATTTCAATGAGATCGGATCGGGAACCCTGGAGGAAGGTGTGCTGAATATTCCCCCCGATCTGCCGGTGAGCATTATCAAACTCACCCGTTAAGCTTCGGAACCGTATTGATGCAATCACCTGTATTTCTTGTAAACGATCTTGAAGCCCTGCGGAAAAAAATTTCCGGGTTGACCGGTGTCTGGGAAAAACGCTGGCGGGAGTTTTGTCGGCAGGCGGCGTTGGAGAAACGCTCCGTCCGGTGGTACAGCGGTTCGGACACCCCGAACCATGCCGCGTTCGCGGCACTGATCACGGACGGAGCGAAATGGAAACAGATAGCCCGTCGTGATTTGCTCTGGATGAAAGACCGCTATGCGGAGACGCTGGAGGCGGGCACCCAGGATTCCGACACCTGGATTCACGCGGCGCCCATGGCGCGCCGCGCGATCGCGCTGGACTGGATGTGGGACGCGGACGTGTTCTCCGGGCGTGAACGCGATGAACTGGTCGAATTATTCATCACCGATTCATTGAAATATCCGCATGTGACCCTGCATCACCGCGTGCCGCCCCATGCCAATAATCAGGGAATGGCCCAGGCCCTGAACTGCGTGGTGGTGGGGTATCTGTTCGGCGTCAAACACGGAAACGACGCCCGGGCCCGGTATCTGCTGGAGTTCGCGCTTCCGCATTTGGCCGTGCAGATCGCTTACCTTCCGCCCGACGGATACAGTGGCGAGGGCAGCACCTATGTGGTTCTGGTCGCCGACCCTCTCACGGCCTTGTGCACGGCGGTGCTGGAGGAACTCTCGGGTGAAAACTGGTTTGAACGAGAACTGTGGCCCAACCGCAATACCCCGGCAAAGATCCTGAATCTGAATGCACGGCTGATTCCGCCCAGCGGACTGCTTCCCGCCTGGGACCAGCACGGGTATCACCTTGAAAAAGCGGGTACCACGGCGGCGTATCTCGCGCACCGCACCGGAGATCCCGGCGGATATACGCCGTATGTGTTCGGAGAGGGCTGGGCTTTTTCAGGGAGTTTCGCCTGGATGAAGGATGACCATGTGTGGCAATGGCTGTGGATGCCGGATCCGGCGTCCGTGCCCGAACCCGGTGAAAAGATGACGTGTTACCCGAACTCGTGGGCGGAGCAAAGAGTGGGCGGCGCCTTGCTGGATCGGTCGGCGACCAAACACCTCTTTCAAATGTGGGACATTGCCTCCTCGATGCCCGGACGGGTGCAGGTGAATCCGAACTCTGTACTGCTGGAGGCCTGGGAGTCGGTGTTGACGGTGGATGGGAACGCCACCGAGGATTTTCCTCTTTCACGGGATCCACGCACCCGCTTTGTCCATTGGTCCATGACCCCACCGAAAGAGATCAGTTGGGCTCAGGGAGCATTGGGCGCGCACAGTTGCATCTGGGTGGACGGGGACCTGGCGCATGTGCCGTCTTCCCCCGGATTTCTCAATCTGCCGGATGAAGTCACGGCGGGATTTCTCCGCCGCCGGGTGAATGAGGACAGGTTTCAGCTTTTGTCCGCGGAAGTGGCGAATTTTTATCAGAACGCCTATGATGTCCACTCCATGATCCGGAACAGCGCCCTGATTGATAACACCTTCTGGGTGATGCTGGACCAGGTGAAAGCCGGCAGTCCGCATGAATTTACCTGGCAACTGGTTCTGCGCCACGGGGCGGTGTCCACCGACTACGGGGCGCGGCTGACCACGGCGGAACAGGTGGTTCTGGATGTGGTGAACCTCGACGGCGGGCATCCTGAAATGCTCGATGTCCCCGGATATCCCTCCACACTGGAGCAACGCTGCCACCAGTATCGTAAACGCCTCCATGGAGATGAACTCGAATTCACCACAGTGCTGATTCCCCGCTTGGCGCGGCGGGAACTCGCTGATTGGACTTCCGGCTGGCGGGCGGCCTGGACGGGGGACGCGAATCAGGACGCGCCGGATTCCTTCGGCGGAGAGGTGGAACTCACCGAAGCCTGGTATGACCGGCCCGATGAATCCGCAGTCCTCTGGGTCACGCGCGAGTGCCGGATTCCCGACGTGGCCGAGGGAGAATGGCTGCTTGAACTGCCCCGCACCTATCCCCCGGGGTTGTGGATTGACGGTCGGGAAATTGAGGTCCCGTTTCTTATGTCCAGCCACCACGGAGAACCCAGGCTGATGGCCCCGTTCATCCCGGTTTCCGAATTTTGTGGAAGCCGCGGTGTCATTCGCGTCACCATGCGCATCCCCCGGCCCCGGTATCTGATCGGCTCCGTGAAACTGCATGCCCGAACCCCGGTGGGAAGTCCCGATGTGGTCCGGGAGGGGGATGAGATCCGGGTGAACCTGGACGGAGGCTGTTGGACGGTCGACCTCCGGGACATCCGCACCCCTCCGGAACCTCTTCCCCATCCGCACGCGGAGGGAAAGGATCCGATTCAGGAGGGCGAACGATTGGCCCGCAAAGTGATGCCGGATGGTCCGGAAGCTCCGACAGGCTGGAACGGGGATGCGGCCGCCCGGGGAGCCGCCTGCTGCCGGGCCCTGTATCGGCCGCTTTCCGAAGTGGAGGATCACCTGATGACATGTGCGGACGAGGATACGGATTGGCTGGTTCGTTTGCTGGCCATCCGTGCGCTGGGCATGCTTCGCTCTCTCAAAGCCCTGCCTCTGTTATGTGACTGTCTGAGGCGTGAAACAACTGAAAAAATATGGGACCCCGCTTATCCGCCTAAATACCGGATCAAGGAAATGTGTGTGGTTGCGCTTGCGAAGATCGGGCATTCGGATGCGGTTCCGGAGGTGATGGCGTGCATGACACCTGAGGATTTCTACGGCGTGCGCCGCCTCGCCGCGAAAGCTCTGGGCACGCTGGGCGATCCACGGGCTCTTCCCGTTCTCAACGAATGGGCGGATGATTCCGACGGTGAGACGGCTCAAGCCGCCCAACGTGCCGTGGAACAACTGAACAAGCCGCGAGCCTAAGCGGATATCGAATTGTTTTTCTTTACCGGCCCTTCAGGTTGGGGGGAGGGGGCCAGCTTCAGTTCCTGCGGTTCCGACGGGCGGTAAGCGCCAGTGCGGCCAGGGAAATTCCCAGCAACGCCAGCGTGCCGGGCTCGGGGATGGCGACCAGTAACTGACCGGAGGGGAGCACTTCATTGGAGAAGCGTACCTCGTCAATCAAGCCGTCCCATCGGTTGTTTCCTCCTGTATCGGATGAGATTTTTCCCACTTGAAATAATCCGGCCGCACCCGGGTCGTACAGAGTGGATCCCGCCAGTGTGCCTGTGGTCAGGGAGGAATCAAGGGTAAGGTTTTTCAAATGATAGGTCCAGGTGGTGCTGGATTGATCGAAGGACATTCCCAGATAGTAATCCTCACCGCGGGTGATGTCGAGACCGGTGGGGATAACATTGGTGCTCGATCCCCCGCCACTCCACAGCAGGAACAATTCATTGTTGGTGACTCCACTCGGCGGTGAGCCGCTTGACCTACCCAAACCAATTGCCCAGGAACGGTCATTACCGCCGTCATCCCAGGAGGAAACCAGGTAGTTGTTATATGAACTATCGCCAGCTCCGGCATTAAAAAGGGCTTCGACGGTGAAAGTCGTCGCGTTCAAACCGGTTGTCCCGGTCCCGACTCCCAGATGCCCCGCCCGGGCACCAAAATCGGCCATACGGTTGTTGGCGGATGAGGTCTGGGGAACCGGATCGAAAAAATCACTTCCGGCTCCCGAACCTGGGATCGCATTGGAGGTAACCGTTCCTGTAGCGGAAAGGTCGGGTCCAGTGGTTGCCTCGCCGACAGTACTGTCGTTTTCAAATCGCCAGTATCCAATGACATCCGCCTGAAGAGCTGTGAACGTGAGCATCGCGACGGAGAGGAGGAGGAATTTTGTGAATCTCATGGTGGGTTCCTTTGGGTAAGCAGTGAATAGATCTATGCCCGTATACCCTAAAAAAGATACTGGTGGCAAGTTCGAAATTGTGATACACGTACCATATGACACGATCGTCTAATTCCAACATGCAAACCACTCTGGCCGATGTGGCGAGGGAGGCGGGGGTGTCGAAAATGACCGCTTCGCGGGCTCTGAGTGGTAAAGGATATGCTTCTGCCAACGCGAAAGCCAAGGTGGAGGCGGCTGCGGACCGGCTGGGTTATCGTCCGAATCCCATGGTGAGGAGCCTGATGAGCGGGGTGCGGCAGCGGCGGGTGGAGCAACGCGGCCAATTGCTGTGGATAGACTCCTACCCGTCAGAGGATCGGACCCCGTGGGCGCTCTTGGAGATGTTGGAGGGGGCGAAAATACGGGCGGACCATCTTGGCTACCTGCTGACGTTGGAGCGACTGGACGGTTTGGTGGATTGTTCTCAGAGGGCCCTTTCCCGCCGCTGGGTCAATCGCGGGGTAAGCGGTGTGATCGTGGGGCCGCTGTTGAAGTCGGGAACGCGGCTGGATCTGCCTTGGAGCGACTTCGCCTTTTCCACCCTGGGACGTTCGCTCGCCGAGCCGCTGTTGCACAGCGCCATGTTTCATTATCCGCACGCCATGCGGCGTTTATTGGTTGAAGCCGCCGCAGGTGGAGCTCAACGCATCGGCTACGCGCATTTACCGGAATTGGATGCGCGGGCGGAGGAGTCGGCGCTAATGGTGATGGAGCATTATTGTCTGCGCGCCGGGATCGACCCGGCACTTGCCTGTCCATCGTATGATAATTGGGAAAGAGAAAACTGGCGGCAATGGGTGAAGCGTTTTCAACCCGATCTGGTGATCGGGGATAATGTGAATATTTGCGACTGGCTGCGGGACGCGGGGTTTCAGATACCGGAGGATCTGCAATTCTTCACCTTGTCACGGCGGGACAGATCCGATGAAATAATGGGGATACGGTTTCCCTACCGGGATCTTGGATCGGCGGCGGTCGATCTGGTCGCGGCGCAGGTGGAGCGAAACGAACGTGGAATCCCGAAACGTCCGAAGACGCTGATGCTGGAGGGGGATTGGGTATCTCCGCACTTCGGCTAACCTCTGGGCTGCTGATCTGCAGACCGGCCTGAATCAAACTCCCGTTTTCCTCCGCTCCTGAAATTCCCCCGCATTTGAAATGGTGGGCGGAGGCGCGTTTCGGCATGTCCCTGCATTTGTGACTATATGCATGGTCAGTTGATCGAACTCTGTTCCAACTACGGGACAATCGATTCGTTGGTTGTGGATTTCTCCTACGGTGACTACAAGGGCGACAAATGGGGGGCTGCGGACATTCAGCAAAAACTGCGTCAACTGCAGCCCGGCATTCTGTTTAATGATCACTGGGATAACGAGGCGAGAAAACGCATCCCGCGACCCGCCCATGCCGGAGATTACGAGCAAACCGAACAGAATCTGCCCCGGCGCTGCCTCCGGGATGACGAGGGGGCTTCCAGGCCCTGGGAGGGCTGGTTCACGCTCACCAATTCCTGGAGCCACTCCGTCACCGACGATCACTGGAAATCGTCGACGGTGATCATCCGGGCCTTGGTGAACTGCGTGTCCAAGCACGGAAATCTGCTGCTGAATGTGTCACCCGACGCGCGGGGGCGGCTGCCCGCGAAGTCACTGGACCTTCTGCGGGAAATCGGGCAATGGATGGATCTCAACGGCGAATCGATTTACGGCGCGGGAGGGGCCGCGTTGGCCAAGCCGGAGTGGGGGCGCTGGACGCAAAAGGGCGACACGCTCTACGCGCACATTCTGGAACCGGTGATCGGCAATATCTCGCTGGAGGGACTTCGGGGTAAGGTTCGTAACGCCCGTCTGCTTTCCTGCAACGCGGAAGTGATCCTGGCCGATTTCTGGAATCCCGAAGTACAGACTTTCGACGAACCGGAGGACATTTTCATGAATTTCGCGAAACCAACCGCCTCCACCTACCCGCTCCCCGATCCGCGCGACACCGTGGTGGCGATGGATTGCTTGAAAAATTCTCCATATTTTCTCTCTTCTTAACCACCGGATCCCTGGCGTTCCAGTCGGTAGGTGCCAGCGAGGATGTGTGTTCAAAAGTCATCAATGAGGTCTGGTTTCCTACATGACCGAAGCGCCAGAACCAAATGTTCAAATGATTTCCGCTTGTCCGGCGGAACTCGCGGTAGTATTGTGCCCGCCATTTCAATTCCAAGCCCCGTGCTTTCCAATCCTCCCAGAAAATTTCATACTTTCTATCCCATGATGAAATTCACAACTCCGCCTCCCACCCTTTCCAAATCCCTCCGCAAACCCTGGGCGAATTGCATCGCCGTGGGCCACGCCGCCGAGCTGCTCCGGGAGGATGTGCTCACCCACCTCGAAACCGCCCAAAAGGCGGTGGGATGGCGCTATCTGCGTTTTCATGCGGTGTTTTCAGATCAGATGAATTGTGTCACCCGCGCGGAGGACGGGACGCTGCGCTTTCAGTGGAATCACCTCGACAAGGTCTATGACCGGATTCTGGGCATGGGGCTCAAGCCCTTCGTGGAACTGAATCCCATGCCCACCGTTCTCGCCAGCACTGAACAAACGATTTTTGCCTTCAAGATTAACGTCAGTCCGCCGGCCGACTTTGCCGAATGGGGGCAATTGGTGGAGGCCTTCACCCGTCACTGTGTGGACCGATATGGACGGACCGAAGTGCGAAGCTGGTATTTCGAAGTCTGGAACGAACCCAATCTTCCCGGATTCTGGGGGGGCAGCCAAGCGGACTACTGGAAACTCTACGAAACCTCCGCCCAAGCGGTGAAAGCCGTTGACTCCCAGCTCCGCATCGGCGGACCCGCCAGCGCGGCCGCCGCCTGGGTGGGGGAGATGATTGAGCACTGTCACAGCCGGAGAATTCCGCTCGACTTCGTTTCCACCCACCGCTATCCGCAGGATGAATACTCCGCCCAGCCGGACAGCCGTCTGCATACCCACGCCCGCGGACATTTCTTCGGGGATGAAGTTAAACGCATTCATGATCTCGTGCGGGCCTCCGTCCTGCCGGATCTCGAAATTCACTGGACGGAATGGAATTCCCAATCGGCCAGCGTTGACTTTCCGGTCACCTGGTCGGCGAACCGCTTTGTCGACAGCTCCTTCGCCGGCTCCTTCATTGTCAAACACTGCCTGGAACTCGACGAATTTTCCGACAGCTTCGCCTGGTGGGTGGTCAGCGATGTGTTTGAGGAACCCGGTTTTCAGCAGGCCCCCTTTTCCTGCACCTACGGACTGATCACAGTCGACGGTATTCCCAAGTCGAGCTTCCACGCCTTTCGGTTCCTGGCCAGGCTGCGGGGGACCACCCTGTGCATGGAAGACAGCGATGAGCTTCCCGGCGGCAGTGGCATTTATGCCTGTAATTAGGCGGGTGTGATCCGCAGCCTCGCCTGGAATCACCCGCCATTGGAATCCGCCGAAAAGCCGGAGTGGAGCAAGGAGATTGATTTACACTGTGCGCATGAAGGGGGGTCTGCCCTGATCACCGCCACCGTCAAACCCGGCGCGGGCAGCGCCTGGGAGAGCTGGTGCGCGAGGGGACAGCCCCCACGGAATCTCCGCATCCGGGCTGGACCTGCTCCGGGCCCACGCCGAACCGGAGTGGAAGGCCCAACGTCCCCGGCAATCTGACGGGGGAATCGGTTTCACCCTCAAACTTGAACCCTACACCTTCCGGTATTTCGAATGCCGCCCCGCCGGTGCCGGGGCCCACGGCAAAGGCGCCGCCATCGACAAGGATCTGGCCCTTCTCGAACAACAGCTCATGGTGTGAGTCGGACGCATGATGACGCCAAGGCAAGGAGGCTGAAGTCTGTTGGCCTCAGGCAGTGCCCTGAAGAGTATACACATTTCGATCCCCGAAGGGAAAAATCATACCTGAATGGCACAAACCTGGGTGTGTACCCGCGCACGGTTTCCGCCACTCTGACCTGAAATAACCGGGTGGGTGCTGAATTGAAAGAAAAAATTAAATCCGCTGCGCTGAAAATGGTGTCAGCGCCAGAATGAAAGTGGTATGATTTGTCCGATTTGAAAGTACCGGGAATACATGGGTTTGTTCTTCTTCATACCCTTCCTTTTAAAAATTTTCTTCTCCTTTCAAACGGTCGTGGACTCCAGAGAGCAAGAGTTTGTAAACCACCCGCTTCGCTGGAGAGCACGGAGATGTCACGGAGGCAGGCATGCCAGGGCGAAGCGCAGCGAAGACTGGTCGACCGGGGAAGGAATGCCGCGAGCCCCGAAATTCAGCCCGTTATGCGGCAT
>JBBDRC010000186.1:0-4546 GCA_040905625.1 Kiritimatiellia bacterium | reverse complement strand
AGCCATAGGGCGTATTCACCGGCCAGACAAGCTGGCCGGGGTCTTTTCGAACGGGGTCGAGCCAGGGGGCTGGGCCACCAAGGGCAGGCAGTGGTTTCGGCCTCCGGATAATATAATTTTTACCTTGCATCAAAAGATCAGTAGTGACAATTCTGAGAATAGCTTTTTTCCCGATTTCTTTCACCCCGAACCTTCACCCTCTGATTAGCCAGTCTCTTATGAAAACACACACCCGAATTCTTTGTTATTCCTTCGTCGTTGCTTTCAGCACATTCCTTCACGCAGAGGAGCCCCGTCTGGTCCCGGAATTTGGTGAAAAGGGCCTCACATCCCTGAAAGTGGATGGGGCGGAGCTGCTGGCAAACGCCACCATCCGTGTCTCGCTGAACGGCAAGCCGCTGCAGGGGGGCTCGCTGGAATCGAACGGGCGGAATGAGGTGGTGCTGACCTGGCCGGAGCTGAAAGCGAGCGTACTGTATGCGGGCAGCAGCAGTCATGTCGCTTACACCTTTGAGTTTGAAAACACCGGAGAGGTTCCGATTCGGAGTTTGGATCTGCAGCCGTTTGACATCCGCTTTCCCAAACGTCCGCAGGGGGGGCATTGGTTTTGGGGATACACGCACAATGCGGGCGATGGCGCGCCGGCGGTGATTGCGGGGGACTGGGGCGATGCCAAGCTGGCGGTCAGTGCGTATGAGGACACCTCCATCCGAAAGGGGGGTGTTTCCAATCAAACCGTGGCCATTGAATTAAAGGGCCCGACCTCCCGCTCGACCATCTATCCGGTGATCTACAAAATACGGTTCCCCACTCCGATTGAACCGGGCGAAACGGCCACCTTCAAAGGTTCGCTGCGGGTGGCCCCCTCCGGCACTCCGACCCCGGACATGGCGAAGGATGTGTACGAGGCGTTCAAACAGAAGTTTCCTTTTGTCCTGGATTGGCCCGACCGACGGCCCATCGGGGTGATCTTTCTGGCGAATTCCGGGCAAAACTGGCCCACCAATCCCAGGGGATGGTTTAACGATCCCAAGGTGGACGTGACCACCGAGGCGGGGCTGGCCGATTTCAGGAAGCGGCTGATGGAACTGGCGGACCGTTCCATTGCCATTATGCAGGATGTGGGCGCACAGGGCATGTTGTTCTGGGACGTGGAGGGCGGGGAAATGCCGCACGCGATCACCTATCTGGGGGATCCACGGGCTTTGCCGACACACGCGCCGGAAATGGACGCGGTGGCGGACGAGTTTTTTCAAAAATTCATCGATGCCGGCTTTAAAACCGGGGTGACGATTCGCCCGTCGAAAATCGTCACCCGTCCGTCGACCGGAAAACCGGCGCATCAGCAGGTGGACGACCCCATCGCGGATATGTCGGACAAAATCGCCTATGCGAAGAAACGCTGGGGGGCGACGATTTTCTATATGGACACCAATGTCACCTGGCCCATCGACACCCGTCCGCTGGAGGAGGATCTTACCCGGGGAATGTGGCAGGGGAATGCCTCCCTGATCTCCAGCGCCGACATGGTGGACCTGGCGCAGCGCCATCCCGACACCCTGTTCTTCCCCGAGTTCCCCCGTTTCGGCTATTACAGCGCGGTGGGGATTTACGGCGAAACCAAAACCGGGGGGCGGTTGGAAACCCCTGCGGATGTGCGGGCCGTATATCCGGACGCCATGACGGTGTGGAAACTTGGCGATGTGGACTTTCTGATCGAGTGGGAGGGCCTGCTGCAGGCCTCACTGGATGGGGATGTGCAGGTCTTCCGCGCCTGGTTTGGTGACTGGGCGAACGCGTTTGTGAAGCGTCTGCAACAGGAGAAGGCTTATGTGGAACGTACTGAAGATATGTCGCCGGGTGCGCCGGCACTTCAGATTCGGGATGAAAAACCGGAACTGCGCTACGACGCAGTCCGCGCCCTGAATAAACCCGGCGTGGCGGAAACCCGTACCTTGATTCAGGCTCTTGAAAGAGAAAAGGACTGGGTGATCCGCCGTCAGATCCTGCTGGCGCTGGCCCGCTCGGGATCGCCCGAAGCGATTCCGGTGTTGATCCCGCTGGCGAAGGATTCCGGACCGAAACTGGATTATCCCGCCATGATGGCCCTGACCACGATTGGCGGTGAAGGAACGAAAGCGGTGCTGGAGATTGCCGGGACGGCATCGGGCCGTCAAATGGAGTACGCGCTGCGTGCGCTCAGGGTGAACAATGATCCGGTCGCAACCCCGCTGCTGGCTGAGATTGCGATGGGAGAGAATGACAAACTTTCCGCCCTGGCGATTGATGCGTTGCGCGGACGTCACAGCCCTGAATTGGAGAGAGCGATGATCGGAGTGCTCGACTCGGATCAACCCTCGCGGCTGATCGCCGCCGCCAATCTCCTGGGGGCCTATCAGTCCCGGGCGGCGGTGGAGCCGCTGGTGGATCTGATCCAGAGGGCTGTCTCTGATCTCAAGAACAACCATGTCCGGGTGGCGGCGGGCAAAGCTCTGGAGCAAATCACCGGGCAACGCCACGGGCCCTATGAATATCTCTGGAAGCGGGCTTTTGATGCCGGGAAGCTTACGCCCTGAAACGTTCGTTTACGACATGTACAACAGACAGCTCCTCTACTTCCTATGACGACTAAACCTGATCCTTCGCTGCGGGACTATTGGGCCTCGGTTGCCCGGAAAATTGCCATCCCCGTGCTCGAAAATACCGCAAGGGGAACGCTTCGGCAGAACATGCCGGTCGAAAAACGCGCTGGAACCAACCGGGAACTGGTCAGCCATCTGGAGGCCTTCGCCAGACTGCTGGCGGGGATCGCGCCCTGGCTGGAACTGGAGGCGGAGGATACCCGGGATCTTGCCGATCTCGCCCGACAGGGACTGGACCACATCACCAATCCGGATTCGCCCGATTTCGCGACCTTCGTCCAGGATGCCCAACCTCTGGTCGACGCCGCTTTTCTGGCGAATGCCCTGCTGCGCGCGCCCAAAATCCTGTGGGAGCCGCTGGAGCCCCGGGTGAAACAGAATGTGATTCAGGCCCTGCTGCAGGTCCGTTCGATTAAACCCTCTGAAAACAACTGGCTGCTGTTCAGCGCCATGGTGGAAACCGGACTGCATGCCTTCGACCGGGAGGACTGGAACACACAGACCATTGATTATGCCATCCGCCGGCACGAAGAGTGGTACAAAGGCGACGGGGTGTATGGCGACGGGCCGCACTATCATGCCGACTATTACAACTCTTTTGTCATTCAGCCCATGCTGGCGGATATATTCACCCACTTCCGGGGGCAGTCCGACTGGGCGGACCTGGAGGAGAACATCTGGTTCCGCTGTCAGCGCTATGCCACCATCCTTGAACGCATGATTTCCCCGGAAGGCACCTATCCTCCGATCGGACGTTCGATCGCGTACCGCTTTGGCGCCATGCAGACGCTGGGTCAGATGGCCCTGCTGCACCGCCTGCCCAAGGTGCTTGAACCGGCGCAGGTGCGGGAGGCGCTCACCGCCGTGATTCGTCGCTGCATTGAAACCCCCAACACCTTCGACGAAAACGGGTGGTTGCGCATCGGGCTCTGCGGCAGTCAGCCGGAGGTGGGCGAAACCTATATCTCCACCGGGAGTCTCTACCTGTGTTCCGTCGGACTGCTGCCCCTGGGACTTCCGCAGGAGGATTCCTTCTGGTCTGATCCGCCCTTGCCCTGGACCTCGGTCAAAGCCTGGAGCGGACAGACCTTTCCCATCGATCCGCCTTTTTATATCTAATCCCAACTATTCATGGAAACGCTCTCTCTCTATATATCACCCGACGGAAATGATAAACTGGACGGAGGGAGTCCTGAAAACAAGGGCGCATCCGGACCGATGGCCTCTCTGCAGGCGGCATTTGACCGTCTCGCCAGCTTGAAGAGACAATCGGTGATGCCCGACGACGTGAAAATTTTCGTGCGGGGGGGCACCTACACCCTGACGAAACCCATTGTACTGAAACCGGCTCACAGTTTCGTATGAACACGAGACGCTGGAAAACACCCGCGTGGTCGCGCCCCGCCTTCTGCAGTTGCTGAAACTTGTGGGCGATCCGGAACAGGGGGAAACCGTGGACTGGCTGCGCTTTGAGAATCTGGAATTCCACCACACGGACTGGGCCATGCCTTTTGAAGAGGGGGTTGACCGGGATACCCCCTGGCATGATCCGGACCGTTCCGTTTATTCTAACGGCCGGGGTGAAACCGGATCGGGCATGCTGTCGGACATGGGCGGTATTTACACCCTGGGTCTGCAAACGGGCACGGTGCTGCGGAACAATCACATCCACCACATCGAAGCCCTCAGTTACGGGGCCTGGTGTATTTATCCGGATGAGGGCTCCAGCCACCTGCTGATTGAAAACAACGTCTGCCATTCCACCAACCGCGAAATTTTTCATCAGCACTACGGACGCGAAAACATCGTCCGCAACAACATTTTTGCCTTCGGAGAACGCGGAGTCGTCAGCTAGACCCTGTCCGAAAAGGGTAAAAGATAAAATTATTTATTTTTAATAGCTG
>JBBDRC010000185.1:0-4584 GCA_040905625.1 Kiritimatiellia bacterium | reverse complement strand
AATCGAACTTGGCACATCGATTATGATTACGAGCACGATTACGATTAGGAGTGGGGGTCTCTTTCCTCACATTTCGACTCCGTTGTTGGCGGGGCTTATATGAGACCCTCACGTCACTGGTCAAAAGTCACTTGTCATTAGTGAAACTTCTTCCTGTTGACAAATGACCAATGACCGCCGCCACAGGTCTCTGCCTGCAAATTCGAATGGCCATACGTGGCCGGCGCTCCCCTCTGACTTCTAACCGCTTTACCCCTTCAAATAATCCACCGTCTGCGCCACGCCTTCCTCCAAAGGCGTGAACACCTTCTCATACCCCGCCTCCCGAAGTTTCCCCATCTCCGCCTGTGTGTAATACTGATACTTCGCTTGCAAGTTCGCCGGCATGTCAATAAATTCAACATCCGGCTCTTTGCCCATGGCCGCGAACACCGCGCTCGCCAGATCCAGCCAGCTCCTTGCCTGACCGGTACCGCAATTATACAGCCCTCCCGGATTACCTGACTCTGCCAGCCACAATGTCACGTCCACCGCGTCTTTCACATACACGAAATCACGCAGTTGCTTTCCATCCTCATAATCCGGCCGGTGACTGCGGAACAATTTCACTCCTCCGGATTCCCGGATCTGCTCAAACGATTTGTACACCACCGAGCGCATGTCCCCCTTGTGATCCTCATACGGTCCGTACACATTAAAATATTTGACCCCCGCAATCTGATCCAGCAGACCGTTTTTCAGCACCCACAGATCAAACATATGCTTGGAATAGCCATACATGTTCAGCGGACACAGATCCGGAGTGGCCGCGTCCGCGTCCGAATACCCTTTATCCCCGTTTCCGTAGGTCGCCGCACTGGAGGCATACACAAAGCGCACGCCCTTCTCCAGACACCACTCGCACAAATCACGGGTGAAGCGGTAGTTGTTGTCCAGCAGATAGTCCGCATCCGTCTCGGTGGTCGCACTGCAGGCCCCCAGGTGAATCAGAGCTTTTACCCCCACCCCCGTGGCACCGTCCAGAACCGCCTGTCGAAAGGTCTCCGGATCCCAGATATCCTCGTACTGGAGCCCCACCAGGTTTTTCCACTTTTCCGAGGTTCCCAACTCGTCCACCAGCAACAGGTCCGTTTCGCCGCGTGCGTTCAGTTCCGCCACCAGATTTCGCCCGATAAATCCCGCGGCGCCCGTGATAATGTAGGTGAACGTATTCATAACAATTCGGGGGTTACTTCAGGCGATCCGCCGCTGATCCACTTCCTCATCCATGACCGCCAGACGATTGTCCACCATCGGCTTGGTGATTCGACAGCTCCGTTTCGCGCCCTTCTGGTTGGGAGTCTCGTACATGATTTCGAGCATGACCCGCTCCAATATCGAGCGAAGTCCGCGCGCGCCGGTTCCCCGTTTATGGGCGATCCGGGCGATTTCCGCCAGCGCGGTGTCCGTAAAACTCAAATCCACCCCGTCCATTGCCATCAACTTGGCAAACTGGCGGGTCATCGCGTTTTTGGGTTGCGTCAGGATATGCACCAGGTCCTCTTCAGACAGCTCGTTCAGCACCGCCACCACCGGCAGCCGTCCCACAAACTCCGGAATCAGACCGAATTTCACCAAGTCGTGGGGATCCACCACCGTGTCGCTGCTGAGACCCACATGATCCGAAACCACCGATCCATATCCCATCACCCCTTTTCCCCTGCGCCGTTTCACCACTTCATCAAGTCCGTTGAACGCCCCGCCGCAGATAAACAGAATTTTCTCGGTGTTGACCTTAAGGTATTCCTGCTGCGGATGCTTGCGTCCTCCCTGGGGCGGCACATTCGCAATCGTTCCCTCCAGAATCTTGAGCAGGGCCTGCTGCACCCCTTCACCGGACACATCCCGGGTGATGGAGACGTTCTCGGTGCGGCGACCGATTTTATCGATTTCATCGACATAAATAATGCCGCGTTCCGCCTGTTCCACGTTGAAATCCGCTGACTGCAACAGCCGCAGCAGAATATTCTCCACGTCTTCACCCACATATCCCGCTTCGGTCAGGGTCGTGGCGTCCACAATGCAGAACGGCACTTCCAGGAACCGGGCCAGGGTCTTGGCCAGGTACGTTTTCCCGCTGCCGGTGGGTCCAACCATGAGAATGTTGCTCTTCTCGATTTCCACATCGTCAAAGTCGTTCGCATCCGACTTCCCGCCCCGGTCAATGTCCTTGAGCCGTTTGTAGTGGTTATGCACCGCCACCGCCAGAATCTTCTTGGCGTAGTCCTGGCCGATTACATGCTCATTCAGCATGTCCACAATTTCACTGGGTTTGGGAACCCGGATCTTGGCAGTGGAGACCGATTTTTCAGTAGCTTCCCGCTCGATCAGGGAATTGCAGAGGGAGACACACTGATCACAAATCTGCACGCCGGGACCCGCGATCAGTCGATTGACTTCACGCTGATATTTTCCGCAGAAGGAACAGCGGGGTTCTTCATTTTTGGCTGCCATATCAAATTCCTCAGACTTTCGGAATCGGTTTCACGATCACGTCATCCACCAAACCGTATTTTTTGGCTTCATCCGCGGACAAAAAATGATCCCGCTCCGTATCCGCGGTCAAATCCTTCACTTTTTTTCCGCAATTTTCGGCCATGATCGAGTTCAGACGTTCTTTCAAACGAAGGATCTCTTTGGCGTGAATATCAATGTCCGTGGCCTGCCCCTGAAAGCCGCCCCAGGGTTGGTGAATCATGATCCGGGCGTTCGGCAGGGCAAAGCGCTTGCCCTTCGCGCCGGCGGCCAACAAAAATGCCCCCATACTGGCGGCTTGGCCCACGCAGTAAGTGCAAATGTCGCACTTCAGAAATTGCATGGTGTCGTAGATGCCCAGGCCGGATGTCACGGATCCACCGGGGGAGTTGATGTAAAGGTTGATATCCTTATCGGGATCCTCGCTCTGCAAAAACAGCAACTGGGCGATAATCACGTTGGCCACCACATCATTTACCTCGGTCCCGAGGAAAATAATCCGGTCTTTCAACAGCCGGGAATAGATGTCGTAGGACCGCTCACCGCGACTGGTTTGCTCAATCACATACGGGATCGGAATATAATTTTGTTCGTTCATGTCTTGTGTTCCTTGGTTAACCTAGTCCGCAATGACCGCTTCGTCCTGAATCAGTTGCATTACCTTACGGCACACAATGTCTCCGCGCAAATCATCAAGCTGATTGTTTTGCTTCAAACGACGCTCAAGTTCATCCGCCTGCATCGAATACGCATAGGCCATCATCTGTATTTCACGTTTAAATTCCGATTCAGACACCTTCAACTCCTCTTTGCCAGCGATTTCCTGAAGAATCAGACGAAGCTTCACCTGACGCTCGGCCACCTGTTTGGCGGTTTCCAGAATCTGGTCTTTCTGCTCCATCAGTTGTTCTTCCTGCATGCCGCCCTTCTGCATGTCCTCGGCAATGCGCTGAATCTGCTGTTGGGTGGCATCCGCCACCAGACTTTCCGGAAGTTCGATGCTGACCTTTTCCAATAATTCGGCTTCAATCCCCTGCCGCAGTTTGCCATTCGCGGCCCGGTCTTTCTCCGCCTCCAGGGAATCCAGAATCTGCTTACGGAAGTCTTTTTCACTCTTCACGCCCAGGCTCTCGAAAAAGGCCTCGTCCAACTCCGGCAACACCCGGGCGCGAATGGCTTTCAACTCCACCTCGAACTCCACTTCATTTCCCTGCAGACTCTTCACAACAAAATCGGCTGGAAAGCTTGCTTTAATGGTTTCTTTGTCTCCAATCGACAATCCGGCCAATCCCAGACCCAGTTCGGGGATAAACGCCTCGTCACTGGCCTGCAGCCAGAAATCTTTCCCTTCACCCAGCCCTTTCGCTTCCGGCTCGGCTTCTTCAAGCGGTTGCCCATCCAACGTCCCCTTGAAATCGATCTGGGCCATGTCTCCACGTGCCACCGGACGATCAGTCACCTCGTCAAAATCGGCCCGTTGCTCACGCAAAGCTTCAATGCGGGCATCCACTTCCCCGTCCTTGACCTCTTCGCTCTCACGCGTGAGCTTCATGCCTTTGTACTCGGGCAATTCAATTTCAGGACGAATATCCACCGTAACCGTGTAGGCCAGCGGCTCTCCTTCCTTCACTTCAATATCCTCGTCCATCTCCAGAATCGTGATCACGTTCAACTTTTGTTCCTGCAGGGTTTCATGATAGCTCTTCGGCAGTAAATGATCCCGCAGCCGGCCCAGAATTTCTTTCTTGTATTTAGATTTCACCAGTTGCCTGGGCGCTTTCCCTGGACGGAAACCGGGTAGGGCCACATTTTGCGCATAGGTCGCAAGCGCATCATCAAATTCTTTCATTACCTCTTCGGCGGGGACTTCTATCGACAATTTTCGGCGGCAGGGAGATAGTTCTTCAATTTCAACGTTCATCAAGATTCTCGGGGTTAAAGGGTAAAAAAGGGGAACGCTCCCAGTACGACACCCCTCGCCTTACGTCAACTGGATAGTCAATTGAATTCGCGACTCACTCCACCTGCCGCAACGCCTCCAACCCCAACCAATCCCCCTTCATCTGGCGG
>JBBDRC010000184.1:0-4659 GCA_040905625.1 Kiritimatiellia bacterium | reverse complement strand
AGGATCTGGTGCTGGATCTGCAACTGGCCGAATCCGACTGTATCGGCTCGGCCGCTCATGCGATGATGCTCTCGAAAATGCCGGTGAAGCCTCCGGTGTTGACCCCGGAGGAGGCGCGGGCGGTGTGTGAAGAGCTCGGAAAGATTCGGGAATCGGTGCTGGAGGGGACCTTTGTAATCGAGGCGGCGGATCAGGATGTTCACTTGACGGTGGAGCGGAAATTGACGGAGGCTCTGGGGGATCTGGGTAAAAAAATTCATACCGGGCGGAGCCGGAACGATCAGGTGGCGGTGGATTTGCGACTGTTCGCGAAGCGGCGGTTGTTGGAACTGATCGAGGACAGCGCGGATCTGGCGGAGGCCCTGACGCAATTCGGGGAGACCTATCAGAAGGTGCCGATGGTGGGGCGGACGCACATGCAGCCCGCCATGCCGTCGAGTGTGGGCCTGTGGGCCACCTCCTATGCGGAGGCGGTGTTGGAGGACATTCAGAGCTTGCGGCTGGTGTATGAACTAAACGATCAGTGTCCGCTGGGTGCGGCTGCGGGATACGGGGTGCCGTTGCCGATTGACCGTCAGTTGACCAGTGATCTATTGGGTTTTGCGCGGCCTCTGCACAATGTGGCGCATGCGATTCAGGCCCGGGGCAAGCTGGAGTATCAAATTCTGCAGGCGATGGGGCAACTGATGATCACCCTGTCCCGGGTGGCGCAGGATCTGATGCTGTTCACGCTTCCCGAATTCGGATATTTCACCATTCCCAAAGCGTTTGGAACCGGCAGCAGCATTATGCCGAATAAAAACAATCCGGATGTGCTGGAACTGATTCGGTCGAAGGCCGGACTGGTGCTGGGATACGGCAGTGCGGTGGGACATATCCTGCACGCGGCACCCGGGGGCTACAACCGTGATTTGCAGGACACCAAGGAACCCTTCCTGGAGGGACTGGCCACTACCCGGGCCTCGGTGCGGATTCTGGCCCGCTGCGTGGCGGGACTGACCGTAAACGAAGACAAGCTGCGGGGGGCGTTTGACGGCGGGGTGTTCGCCACGGATGCCGCGTTGGCTTTGGTGGCGGAGGGAATGCCCTTTCGGGATGCCTATCATCAGGTGAAGGCGAATCTGGCCGATCTGGACAACGAGGATCCAGACGCGGCGATCGCGAGGAAAACCCATTTGGGAGGAACCGCGGGCCTTCATTTCGGTCTGTACTCTGATCGTATCGCCTCCGTCAGAGGGTTTGTGCAGAAAGGCCGTGCGCATTTCGATTTCGCGGTGCGGCGACTGGTTTGACGTTGAGTGACGGGTGACATGGAGTCGTATTTCTCTTGCACCTCCGGGTCGAAAGACGGATACTGATGTCAGATGATTGAACGTCTTCTACTTAATTTGTCCCTGCTGGTCGCCATGTGCGTATTCTCACGGTTCGTGATGGATCACTGGGCGTCCGGAAAAAAAGGCAAGTTTTGGCTGCAGGGTTTCATGTTCGGCCTGGTGGCGGTGGCGGGGATGTTGATACCGGTGAAATCGGACGCGGGATTTATTTTTGACGGGCGCACGGTGGTGCTGAGTCTGGTGGCCTGGTTTTTCGGCTGGAGGGCGGTGGTGGTGTCGGGGGGGATGGCGGTGGGGATGAGGGTGTTTCTGGGCGGGCCCGGCGCTTTTCCGGGTTCCATGGTGATTTTGATGGCCGCCTCGATTGGATTGCTGTTTCGGCGATGGGTCGATCCGGTCAAACACAGGACCACGACAGCACAAAGCCTGGCCCTGGGGCTGGCGACGCACGCCGCGATGTTCGGATTGTTGCTTTTCCTGTATCCCCCGCACGCAAAAAACGATTTTATTGAAGATATGCTGGTGCCCCTTTTCGTTTTGTATCCGCTTGCCACCCTGCTGGTGGCCCGAATTTTGATGGATCAGCATCAGCGGGAGGAATCCGAGCATCAACTACGGGTGGCACTTGAGGAAAAAGCGTTGGTGCTGCAAACGGCGATGACCGGGTATCAGATGCTGGATGTGGAAGGGCGGATTTTAGAGGTGAATGACGCGATATGTGAGATGTCCGGATATTCACGGGAAGAATTGCTTGGAAAATACGTGACGGATTTTTCTCCCGATGAAGACCCTGAAAGCCTGCGAAAGATCGTTGAGTTGATTTCGTCTCAGGGGGGTGCCAGACTGGAGAGACGTGGATATCATAAAGACGGGCATGTGATGCTGTTCGACATCAGCACCCGGGCGATTGAGATCGAGGGCGAAGTTCGGGTTTGTTCTTTCTGCCAGGATATCACCGAGATTCGGGAACAGGAAAAAATGATGCGTCTGCACAGTGCGTCCCTGGAGGCGGCGGCCAACCGGGTATTGATCACGGATGCGGAGGGCAAAATTGAATGGGCCAACCGGGCGTTTTCCGCGGGAAGCGGATTCAGTTTGGACGAAGTAATCGGGAAAGAGCCTGGTGAGTTGCTGAAATCGGGAATACAGGATCCTGAATTTTACCGGGGAATGTGGGACACCATTCTGAAAGGGGATACCTGGACTGGCGAAGTCACCAATCGCCACAAAGACGGCCATGTCTATCAGGAGGACATGACCATCACCCCGCTGGTCGACTCAGCAGGAGAGATCACCCATTTTATCGCTATTAAACAGGACATCACCGAAAAAAAACAAATGGAACAGATGTTCCACCGGGCGCAGCGGATGGAGGGGATCGGAAGTTTGTCCAGCGGGATCGCACATGATTTGAACAATATTCTGTCCCCCATCATGATGTCCGCCGATATTTTGAAGTCCTCCCTGCCCGAGGGACCGGACCGGGAGATTGCGGAACTGATTCTGAGAAGCACCTCGCGGGGGGCCGGAATTGTCCAGCAGCTCCTCAACTACGCCCGGGGAGCGGAAGGGGATAAAGTCGAGGTGAATTTGGTTCATCTTTTGAAAGAGGTGCATAAAATGTATCGGGAAACGTTCCCTCCGAATGTCAGTTTGGAGGACCATGTGAGTCAGGATCTGTGGACGATATGGGCCGATCCGGGCCAGATCCACCAGGTGCTCTCGAATTTATTGGTGAACGCCAGGGACGCCCTGCCGGAATCCGGCGGTAAAATTCGGCTGGAGGCGGAAAATCTGGAAGTGAAGGCCGATTGGGCAAAAGTGAATCCGCCCGCGGTGCCGGGAAAATTCATTCGGGTGACGGTGGAGGACAACGGGACTGGAATGAACGAGGAAACTCTTCAAAAGATTTTCGATCCCTTTTTCACCACCAAAGCGGAGGGAAAGGGAACGGGGATTGGATTGCCGACGACATTGGGGTTGGTGAAGGGGCATGACGGGTTTATCCTGGTCACCTCCACACCCGGGGCGGGCAGCCGGTTCGAGGTGCATCTGCCGATCTATCAAAGGAAAGGTGATGAAAATGCCGACCAGCGGCTGGAATTCAAAAAACCTGCCCCGGGACACGGGGAACGGGTCCTGGTGGTGGATGATGAAGAATCAGTCCGCATCATGTTGAAAGAAAGTCTTCACCAACTGGGCTACGATGTGAAAATGGCTGAAAACGGGGAGGCGGCATTGACCTGTCTGGACGGAGAACCCAAGCCGGAGCTGATCCTGCTTGATTTTATGATGCCCGGAATGGGCGGGGAAGGCGTTCTGAAAGAACTGGACCGGCGGGGGCTCCATATACCGACCCTGATTATCAGCGGGATGCTGCCCGAATCCAAAATCACCAATGGAAAAGTGATGGGACGGTCCATTTTCTACAAACCCTTTTCAGTCACACAATTGGCACAGCGCATCCGGGACGTGCTGCAGGAAGATGAGAGAGACTCAAGTCGTCAGTCCCCTGCCAAAAAATAAACCGTATGCCATGCTGTCGTGGTTCGGCAGTCTCTTGCCGAAATATAAACAGGATATAAACTGTCAAAAAAACCGGATTCTATGATTGCCAAAAGCGCGGGAATAACGTACGGAGTCGCTTCCCGATTGTTCAAAGGCCGGAGTGGCGGAATTGGCAGACGCGCCGGATTCAAAATCCGGTTCCCGCAAGGGAGTGTGGGTTCGACTCCCACCTTCGGTACCATTTTCGGTGCCGTTGCTTTTGACGAAAACGGAGACATATGTAGACACTCAAACCGATTTCCGGTGGTGGGGTAGCGAAGCGGTCAAACGCATCAGACTGTAAATCTGACACCTCATGGTTTCGAAGGTTCGAATCCTTCCCCCACCACCATCTTTTAAGCGCCTTTCATACTGGAAATAAAGGCATCAGCCTCCGAAATTGATTTTTCCATTTCCGCGATCAGGGCATTCACATCGGTATGAATCTTTTCGGCTTCGCCTTTGATGCCGGCAATGGCCTGACTGTTCAGGTTGTGTTGTTGTCTCTTTGCCCGGCACCGCAGTATCGTTTATACCATGGTGGAGGAGATCCTCCAGAGTTGATTTCAATCCCCGCATTGGGCGAAGGGGACAGGAGCGCCGATCTCCGCATCGGCGGGGCGAAGGGAGCAAAGCCGCGGAGAAGACCCCCTGTACCCTTGCCGGTGCGGAGACCGGCGCTCCCGTGACAAAATCAAATCCATTGTTTGATTTTCGGATGATTTTCGGGATAGAGTGAATTATGTCTGAAAAACAACATCGTGTGGCATTCGCCTTG
>JBBDRC010000183.1:0-4665 GCA_040905625.1 Kiritimatiellia bacterium | reverse complement strand
ACGCCGGTCCATTTGGACACCACATGCATGATGTCCTGATCATCAACTTCCACCACTTGTTCATCCCGTTCCCTGCGCCAGTCGGTCAGAGCCGATTCCAACTCTTCACGGGCCTCGCGCTCCTCGTCGCGGAGGGAGGCGGCCTCTTCGAATTTCTGATGTTCGATGGCCTCATCTTTGCGGGTTTTAATTTCTTCAATGCGTGCTTCCATGGCTTTGAGTTCCGCCGGGCGGGTCATGCAGGAGATGCGCGCGCGCGATCCAGCCTCATCCATCAAATCAATGGCTTTATCGGGCAGAAATCGGTCGGTGAGATAACGGGAGGACAGTTCCACCGCCTCGCGCACCGCGCGGTCGGTGAATTTGGCGTGGTGATGCTCCTCGTATTTCCGGCGCAGTCCCTGCAGAATCAGCACAGCCTCCTCCACACTGGGTTCTTTGACCATCACCGATTGAAAGCGGCGTTCCAAGGCTGAATCCTTCTCGATAAATTTACGGTATTCATTGAGTGTGGTGGCACCGATGCACTGCAGTTCCCCGCGCGCCAGTGCCGGTTTGATGATATTGGAGGCATCCATGGCTCCCTCCGCGCTTCCCGCCCCGACAATCGAGTGAAGTTCATCGATAAATAAAATAACATCGCCGGATTTGCGGATTTCATCCATCACCGCTTTGATGCGTTCCTCGAATTGTCCCCGGTATTTGGTTCCCGCCACCATCAGAGCCAAATCGAGAGTAATCACTTTGCGTTCCACCAGCAGTTCGGGCACATCGCCATCGATGATGGCCTGGGCCAGCCCTTCAGCGATCGCGGTTTTGCCCACGCCCGCTTCGCCCAGCAACACCGGATTGTTTTTGGTGCGCCGGCACAGAATCTGAATGACCCGCTCGATTTCAGAACCGCGCCCTATCACCGGATCCAACTCGTTGCGGCGGGCCATTTCAGTCAGATCCCGTCCGAAGGCGGCCAAAGCCGGCGTTTTCTGTTTTGCGGGATCCTTGGAGGTGTCGGCGGTCTTGCCGGCGGCGGCGGTTTCTCCTCCTCCCATAGCGGCATCCTCGGAAGGATCGTAGCCGGGATCCAATTCCTTCATGATTTCAATCCGGGTTTTTTCCAGATCAACCATTAAATTTTTGAGCACGCGGGCGGCCACACCCTCCCCTTCACGGAGAAGACCCAGCAGAATATGTTCGGTGCCGACATAGGAGTGATTCAGGGCCCGGGCTTCGCTGCCGGCCAGCGCCAACACCTTCTTCACCCGGGGGGTAAAAGGCACATTGCCCATGGTTTTGGTTTCCGGTCCCACGCCCACCGCTTTTTCCACTTCCAGGCGGACCGTTTCCAGATCAATGCCCATGCGTTGCAGCACGTTCACGGCCACACCCTGCCCAAGGGCGATGAGTCCCAACAGCAAATGTTCGGTACCCACGTAACCGTGGTTGAATCGGTCCGCCTCTTTGCGGGCCAGTTGTAAGACTTGTTGAGCGCGGGGGGTAAAGTTATTCATAAGTTATAGTTTACGTCCTTTCTTTAATTCGGCAAGCTTCGAGCGCACCCATTCTGCACGAAAAATGTCGCGTTGTTCCGCTGAAAGCTCTTTTACCGCCAGTTTCTGCAGATGGGCGGGGCGAACCTCCACCATAAGCTGCTCTATTTCATGTGCCCGGTCCATCTCCACTAATTCCAGGGAGAGGCCCAGCCGCACGATCGCCAGCAAATCCAATGCCTCTTTGGAGGACAGGATCCAGGCATGCTTCAAAATTCCCATCGCCCGCCCCACCCGGTCCCGCAACGCGGCCGGTTGCGACTCCTCCAGACGCAACCGGGCATTGCGTTCGTGCTGAATCAATTCCGATACAACCTCCTGAATATCCTCAAGAATCGATTTTTCGGAGCGGCCCAGCGTGATCTGGTTGGAAATTTGATACAAAAATCCGTCCGCATCGCTTCCCTCGCCCCCGGATCCCCGCACCGCAAGCCCCAGCTTACCCAATCCCCGCAGAACCGGACGGATCTCCTCCATCAGCACCAGACCCGGCAAATGCAACATCACCCCCGCCCGCATCCCGGTCCCGGTATTGGTCGGGCAACAGGTGAGGTAGCCGAATCGATCCGAATAGGCGATCTCCAGAATCTCCTCCATCTCGTCATCCACCGCTGAAATTTCTTCCCAAATCTCCTCCAGGCTGAGTCCCGGACGCACCACCTGCAACCTCAGATGATCCTCTTCATTGACCATCACCACATCCCGCAAATCGGGACTCACCGCCAATCCGCTCTGCTCTCCCTCCTCCGCCAGTTCCTTGCTGATCAAACTGCGCTCATACAACAGGGTTTTTTGGAGGGTCGACAACTCGTCCACCCGAAAAAAGGATCCGCCCTCGAAATGCGTACTGCCCTTCAGCATTTCCAGGGTATGCTCGCGAATACTCTCGCGTTGCCTGGCCTCCGCGTGTGCGGGAAACGGGATGCCCTCGATATTCCGGGCCAGGCGGATGCGGGAACTGATCGCGATTTCGCTTGGATCGTGGTCGATAAACCAGGTGCAGGGGGCATCCAGCAATTCCTCAATGGTCATGCGCGTTCCCCTCTTCAGTGCCTTTTTGCTGCAGGGCCTTCAATTCATCCCGGAATTTCGCGGCTTTTTCATATTCCTCGGCCACAACCGCTTCCGAAATGCTCGATTCCAATGTCTCGATACGATGACGCACGGACAGCTTTTTCACCCGGTTCCGCGGATGTCTGCCCACGTGCTCGGTGGCGTGGTGAATCGAGTTCAGGAGCCCCGTCACCTCCTTTTCAAAACTCCGGTAACAATCGGGACAGCCGAAACGCCCCACCTTGCGCAGGCGTTGCAGGGTCCACCCACATTCCGGACAACTCCGGTTGTGTCCGGTTCGGGCCAGCGGCTGCGCCGCCCCCTGCCCCAACAGCAGATCCGACATCGAAAACGTGGCTCCGGGCCCCACCCCCGCCTCTTCCGCACAGTCCCCGCACAAATGCAGCTTCTGCATCTTGCCGTTGATCACCTGGGTCAGATGAACCGTGGCGGGCTTATCGCATTTGTCACACTTCATGAGTCCTGTATCAACACGCCGTTTTCCTTCACGAATTCTTTGAACCGGGATTGCAGGTCCACCGTGACCACACCGGGCGAGCCATCGCCGATCGGACGGCGGTCCACTTCGGTCACCGCAATCACTTCCGCCGCGGTTCCGGTCAGAAACATTTCATCCGCCGTGAACAGGTCGTAGCGCTGCAGAACTGATTCTTTTACCGGAATTCCGGCATCGGCGGCGATTTGCATGACCGCCCGCCGGGTGATTCCATCCAGAGCTCCGCACCACACCGGCGGCGTCATCAACACCCCGTTTTTGACCACAAAGATATTGTCCCCCGACGCTTCCGCGACCTGTCCCTGCGGGTTCAACATGATGCACTCCAACACCCCGGAATTGATGGCCTCGATTTTCGCCAGCACGTTGTTCAGGTAATTCAGGCTCTTAATCCGCGGATTGATCGCCTCCGGATGATTGCGAACCGTGCCCACCGTCACCACTTTCAGCCCGGTCTCGTACAGTTCGGCCGGATACAACTGAATTTTGGCCGCGATAATGATGATTTCCGGTTTGTCGCACAAATAGGGATTCAGTCCCAGCGTGCCCACGCCCCGGGTGACCACCAGTCGGATATACCCCTCTGACAACGCATTTGCGCGGCAGGTGTCGCGCACCGCCCCGCACATCGCCTCCTCTGACATGGGAATGTTCAACGCAATCGCCTTGGCGGACTCATACAGACGGCTCACATGCTCCTTCAGCAGGAACACCTTCCCGTGGTAAGCGCGAATCCCTTCGAACACGCCGTCGCCATACAAAAGACCATGATCAAACACCGACACTTTCGCATCCGCTTCATCCACCAGTTTGCCGCTCAAAAAAATCTTCATTTGTATCCTTCTACAAGAGGTAATCGTCCATTCCCCGCATCTTATAGTGCAACCCCGCCCGGATGCAAGGCGAATTCAACTTCACGCAAAGGCCGCATGACAGTTTTTTATTGCAAACCATGAAGTGATGCTTTATGGTTTAAACATGAATTGGGAAAATCTTACAGACAAGAAGAAGGTTCTGGACAGCTACAGGCCATTGCCACCGGAATTGGTTCGGAATTTGGAGCAGTGGTTCATCATTGAACTTACATACACGAGCAACGCGATTGAGGGCAACACCTTGACGCGGAGGGAAACCGCCGTTGTGGTCGAAAAAGGACTGACTGTCAGCGGAAAATCTCTGATCGAGCACCTGGAGGCGGTCAATCACGCCCATGCAATCGAAACAATGCTGAATCTTGCCCGCGAAAAAACGAAAAACCTGACAGAACATGACATTCTGCATATCCACGAAACCATCCTCCGGGGGATTGATGACGGCAATGCGGGGCGGTACAGAACGATTCCGGTACGAATCTCCGGATCCAGGGTCGTGTTGCCCAATCCGCTCAAGATCTCTGACCTGATGACCGCGTTCGTGAAAGATATCTCCACAATCGGCAAGTTGCATCCCGTGGAACTGTCGGCGGAAGCGCATTACCAGCTTGTCACCATTCACCCCTTTATTGACGGTAACGGACGCACGGCCCGTTTACTGATGAATCTGATCCTG
>JBBDRC010000182.1:0-27290 GCA_040905625.1 Kiritimatiellia bacterium | reverse complement strand
TGCGATTCTCTCAGGCGCAGGCCCGAACCGTCGCCAGCAAAACCGATTGGCGCAAGGCGATTTCGCACGTGGTCAAGGATCTACTGATCCAACGGCTGATTCAAACCCAGAACGCGCATCAAAAATCCGACGCGAAACGGGTCTATTACCTGTCCCTGGAATACCTGATGGGCCGCATGCTGGACAACAATCTCCACAATGCCGGGATTCACAGCAAAATGGTGGAGGCGTTGAGCGGTCTGGGCGAGAACTACGATGAACTGCGTGAGGACGAAGTGGACATGGGACTCGGCAACGGCGGCCTCGGGCGCCTGGCCGCCTGTTTCCTCGACAGTATGGCCACCCTGGATCTGCCGGCCATCGGCTATGGCATCCGCTACGAATTCGGCCTTTTCCGCCAGGAATTCGTCAACGGCTACCAAATCGAACACCCGGACAACTGGCTGCGCTTCGGAAATGTCTGGGAAATCATCCGCCCCGAATACGCTCAGACCATTCCCTTGTTCGGAGAAGTACAAAGTGAGTTTAATGAGAATGGCGAGTATCGGCCGAAATGGATCAACACCCGGGACGTGGTGGGGGTTCCCTATGATGTGCCCATCGCGGGCTACGGCACCCACACCGTGAATTTCCTGCGTCTATGGGAGGCCCGCGCCTCCGAGGATCTCGATTTGGATATCTTCAATCAGGGCGGATATGTGGAGGCGGTGCAGGACAAAAATATGTCCGAGGTGATCTCCAAAGTGCTGTATCCCAACGATAAAACCGAAAACGGCAAGGAACTCCGCCTGATTCAGCAGTATTTCTTTGTGGCCTGCTCCCTGCGCGATATCATCCGGCGCTTCAAACGGGAACACCGTGACTGGCACACCTTCCCGGATAAAGCCACCATTCAGCTCAACGACACCCACCCGGCGGTGGCGGTGCCCGAACTGATGCGGGTCCTGCATGATGAGGAGGACATGAGTTGGGAAGACGCCTGGTCCATCGTCTCCCGCACATTCGCCTACACCAATCACACCCTGTTGCCCGAGGCCCTGGAACGATGGTCCGTTCCCCTCTTCGAGCGCGTGCTTCCCCGCCACCTGCAACTTATCTTTGAAATCAACAAGCATCACCTGAAACAGGTGGCGGCACAGTGGCCGGGGGACAGCGGAAAACTGCGCGATCTCTCCCTGGTGGAGGAAGGTCATGTCAAACACCTGCGCATGGCCAACCTCTCGGTGGTGGCGGCCTATTCGGTGAACGGGGTGGCCGCCCTGCATACCGAACTGCTGAAACGCCATCTGTTTTCCGATTTCAACACCCTGTTTCCCGGACGCATCAACAACAAAACCAACGGCATCACCCCCCGCCGCTGGCTGCTGGCCTGCAATCCCGAGTTTTCCGATCTGATCACCGAACACATCGGAGAGGGCTGGCCCCGGGATCTGGACAGACTCCGGGAACTGGCCCCGCTTGCCGAAAAAGCGGAATTCCGCAAGCGCTTTATGGAGATCAAACACCGGAACAAAGAAATTCTGGCCGACATCATTCAAAAGGACTGCGGGGTAACCGTGGACCCCTCCGCGCTGTTCGACGTGCAAATCAAGCGCCTGCACGAATACAAACGCCAGCACCTGAACCTGCTGCACATTCTGTATCTCTACCGTCGCCTGCTTCAGGAACCGGATTTTGACATTCACCCCCGGGTGTTCATTTTCGGGGCCAAGGCCGCGCCGGGATACGAACTGGCCAAGACCATCATTAAAGCCGTCAATGCCGTGGGTTCCATCGTCAACAATGATGAACGCATTCACGGGAAACTGAAAGTGGTGTTTCTGCCCAACTACCGGATCAGCCTGGCCGAGCGGATTATTCCCGCCGCCGATCTTTCGGAGCAGATTTCCACCGCCGGCAAAGAGGCCAGCGGAACCGGCAATATGAAACTCTCCCTCAACGGCGCTCTCACCATCGGCACCCTCGACGGCGCCAACATTGAAATCAAGGATGCGGTCGGCGAAGAGAACATCTTCATTTTCGGCAAAACCGTCGAAGAGGTCGAACAACTCTGGAAAGACGGATATAATCCCCGCGACATCGTTGATCAAAACGACACCCTGCGGGCCCTGCTGGAATGGATCGGAAGCGACTACTTCACCCCCGGCGAGCACAATGTGCTGCTGCCCATCAAACAAAGCCTGGTGGACCATGGCGATCCCTTTCTGGTGCTGGCCGACTTTGACGACTACATTCGAGCTCAGCACGAGGTCGACGCCGCCTATCGCGAACCCGAACGCTGGTCCCGCATGGCCATTCTCAACTCAGCCCGCATGGGCATGTTCTCCAGTGACCGCACCATCCGCCAATACAACGAGGACATCTGGAAACTCAAACCGGTATCTGTACAGGAGAGCGAATGAGCAAATCAGCCGTCAACCCCGCACCCGGCTATCTCTGGATCGACGCCGAATTCTCCAGCCTCGAACTGGAGGAGGCGGAAATCCTGCAAGTGGCCCTCATGGCCACCGACTCCAACTTGAAACGCCTGGCTCCCCCGGAGAAAGATCTGGTGCTGTTTATCAAACGGCCCAATGTCCGCGGCATCAGCCCCTGGGTCAAGGAACACATCCCCCACATCGTCAAAGGATGTCTGGGCCCCAACGCCGTCTCCATCGACGATGCGGAAGTCCGCCTCTGCGGATACATCGATCAGGTGATGGGCCCCATCAAAGAAGATCCCTCCGACCGCCCCCTGATCGCCGGGAACAGCGTTCACAATGACTGGTATCTGTTCCGACGCTGGTTTCCCGGCATTCTCCGGCGCAGCCACTATCGTCTGCTCGACGTCTCCACCCTCAAAACCCAGTGGACCGACTGGTGGGGGCAACCCATTCCTCCCAAAGACGATCCCGCCTTTATTCGGAACTATTTTCCTGAAGCCTGCATCCAGGACGGTATGGCCGAACACGATGCCTACTTCGACATCCAGGCCAGCATCGCCGAACTCGCTTTTTACCGCTCCAAGTTGAATCTGAAGACTCAACCGCGCAGGTCGACTGCTAAATAGAGCGTAGTCATAGCCGATTTTTTTTGCATGTAATCAGCTTGTATTGATAATGAAGTGATGTAGAATATACATCATGAAAAGAACACAAATACAGATTCCTGACACCTTGCATCAGCAGGCGTTGGCCGTTGCAGAAGCCCGTGAAATCAGCATGGCGGAACTCGTGCGGCGCGGTCTGGAGTACATGATCGCTGTATATCCCCTCCCCGAATCGCAGACAAACTGGGAGCTTCCCGATGCATTTAATTTGGGTTCATCCGATGTGTTTCAACAAGATGACTGGCGGGCAGCGCTTCATATGAAAGACCTTCAGGCAGCAGAGCCCTCCACTTCGTATGGGGAACGAGACAGAACATGATGATATCCTTCGATACCAATATCCTTTTCCCCGCCATCGACCATCATACCGAGTATCACCTCAAAGCCCGACGTTTTTTGGCTGGATACGCCGAAAATGAAACCGTCTGCATCTGTGAACAGGTTTTGATGGAGCTGTATTGCCTAATCCGGAACCCGAAGGTTTGCAAAACACCCTTGACCCCCATGCAGGCCTTTACTGTTATTCGGGGGTTCCGGTCAAATCCGCATTGGCGCGTGGTGGACGTGCATTCCGATCCTCACTTTATGGAGTCTATCTGGGAACTGTCAGGCAAAAAGAACTTCGCCTATCGAAAGATTTTCGATCTCCGCCTTGCAAAAACCCTCCAACAACATCAGGTAACCGACTTCGCCACCCGCAATTTGAAAGACTTCCAAAACCTGGGTTTTAATCGGGTCTGGGATCCATTTTTATGAAAATTTTTCCCTTATTTTTACTGTCTGCACTGATTTCCGTCCCCCTCGCCGCCCAGCCGCCCCCGGCGCGACCCTGGTCCGCAGGCGTATTCACCATGACCGATTCACAGCCGTATAAAGATGCCGACGGTATTGTCCGGGTGTTTCCGTTTATCAGTTATCGCGGACCCCGCCTGGAGGTGTTGGGCCCCATGGTGCGTTACAAATTGATTTCCCACGAAGGCTGGACCCTGCGTGTTCGCGGTGCGGTCGATTTCGGTGCCTACGAAGAGGACGATTCCGCGATCCTCAACGGCATGGGCGACCGGGACACCACCCTGCTGTTGGGACTGGGTGTCATCCGGGACTTGTCCCCCAACTGGAACAGCTACCTCACCGTTGACCGGGACATTCTCGGACAACACGACGGACTCGAAGCCAATGCCGGATTTTCCCGCCGACTCGGCTCCCCGCGTCAGCCCCTCTCCGCCACTCTCACCGCCGGACTCCGCCTGGAGGACAAGCGCTGGACCCGTGACCGGGTGGGCGTGCCAGAAGACCGCAGCCGGGAGGACCGCCCCGCCTATTCTCCCGATCACTCCCTGCATCCCTACATTGGTGCTCTGGCCGTCTATCGCATCACCGACCGATGGGTGACCACCCTGATCCTGCGCCACGAATGGCTGGACAGCGTCTACTCCGACAGCCCCCTGGTGGCCGACGACACCCGTTTCACCAGTATGTTTTCGTTTTCCTATTCATTTTGAGGATTCACGGATTGGTTCTCACTTTCGAAAGGCCAAACCCTGAGCTTACTCGGGGTGCGGAGAAATTCAGTACAGGAAACACTCCGTCCCCCCCACCTAACCCCCGCCCAAACGGCGGCGGGTCGGGCGGGGGTGAACAGGGTTGGCCGCAAAATCCTTAGATTGAATTTCTCCGCACTCCGAGCAAGCTCAGAGTTTGGTGTTTATCTTTTAAGGAGTGGATGATTTTGTGTTTCTGTGGAAAAAAATCACCGATCCAGCAGCTCATCCAATTCCGCAAAGAAACGATCCATCTGCTCATCGGTGCCGATGGTGATACGAAGGTAGTCGCCCGTCAACTTGCCGGGGAAATAGCGGACAAACACCTGACGGCCCCGCAACGCGTTGAACAGGGTTTCCGCATTGGCCCCGGCGGGCGCTTTCGCGAAAACAAAATTTGTTTGGGAGGGCAATACCTCAAAACCGCGTTTCGTCAATTCCCTGCCCGCCTGCGTTCGGGTTCCCCGAATCGCGGTGACGTTGCTCAGCATCGCGGCCTGATCCCGCACCGCCGCCAGGGCGATATTCTGCGCCAACACATCGGTGTTGTAACTGTCTTTGATTTTGTAAAGGGCCTGGATCAAGGGACGCGGACCCAGTACATACCCCATACGAATTCCAGCCAGACTGTAGCTCTTGGAGAAACTGCGTGAGATCAACACCCGGTCACTTTCTTTGATCAACGGCAGCATGCTCTCCTCCGCGAAATCGACATAGGCTTCGTCAATCAGCAAAATTCCCGGACAGCGCCGCAGAAGTTGATCCACCTCCTTCCGGCTCATGGCCAGGCTGGTGGGCGCATTCGGCCGGGTGAGAAAAAACAGGTCCACGTCCACCTCTGCAGGCATTTCCCACTGAAAATCAGTGGACAATTCATATTCCACCTTTTCCAACTCGGCGATGGCGCTCAACACCGGGTACAACGAATACGAAGGAGTCAGATACCCCACCCGCCCCCCGTGCTCACAAAAAGTGCGGGTGCACAGGGCAAGTCCCTCGTCACTGCCGTTGGTGATCAACACCTGCTCCGGATCCAGCCCGTGCAGCTCCGCGATGGCCCCGCACAATTCACGTCCAATTGGATCGGGATACTTGCGCAGCGTGTCCGCAGTCACGTTGCCCAAGGCCTCAAACACTTTGGGCGATGGAGGATAAGCGTTCTCGTTGGTGTTCAACTTCAATACCCGCCCTCCCGAAGGCTGTTCCCCGGGCACATAGGCATGCAATGCGTGAAGGGCGTTGCGGATGGGCATTAGAGATCTCCGAAACGCACCCGGGCCGAATTGACGTGGCCGTCCAGTCCCTCCACCCGGCCGAAGGCTTCGATCACCGGCATCACCCCCAGCAGATCCTGTTTGGTCAACTGAATCACACTGGAGCGCCGCATGAAATCATCCACTGTCAATCCCGAGAACATCGCCGCCGCCCCGCCTGTGGGCAACACATGGCTGGGACCTGCGGCAAAATCACCGGCCGATTCCGGTGTCCAGTGACCGAGGAATATCGCACCGGCCGCCCGCACCCGACCCGCCCACATCCGGGGGTTCCGAACCAGCAGTTCCAAATGCTCCGCCGCAAAACGGTTAATCAATTCCATGCCCTCCTCCAGATTCGGGACCCGCACCGCCAACACTCCCGACTTCAGAATCGGGATCAACCGTTCATAGCGGCTCAACTGTTTCGCCTGCCGCATCAGTTCCGGTCCCACCGCCTCGATCAATTCCGCGCAGGGGGTCACCAGCAGAGCCTTTTCCAGTCCGGTTCCATGCTCCGCCTGCGCCAACAGGTCCGCCGCCACATGCGCCGGATTGGCGGAGTCATCCGCGAATATCGCGATTTCACTGGGTCCCGCCACACTGTCCAAAGACACCTCGCCATACACCAGCTTTTTCGCAGCGGCCACGTAGGCATTCCCCGGTCCCACGATCTTCTGCACTTTGGGCAGTCCCTTGATCCCGTACGCCATCGCCCCGATCGCCTGCACGCCGCCCAGACGATAGATCTCGGTAACCCCCGCCAAATCGAGGGCGGTGACCACATAAGGGTTCATCTTTCCCTGTTTATCCGCCGGACAGCACGCCACAATTTCGGGGACCCCCGCCGCGCGGGCAATAGTGGCTGTCATCAGCGAGGTGGAGGCCAGCGGCGCGGTGCCGCCGGGAATGTAGACCCCCACCCGGTCCAGCGGCACAAATTGCTCTCCCAGGCGCCCCCCCCGGGTGGTTTTCATCTCCCACTTCTTAGGTTTGCCCGCCTGTGCGAATGCAAAAATCCGCTTGTCGGCCTCACGTGCCTGCTTCAGAAAATCCCGATCCACCTCCTTGCGGGCCGCGCGAATATCCTCTTCAGACACCTTCAAGTCCTTCGCCCGCAACTCAGGACTGTCGAATTTCCGGGCATAGCGAAGTACCGCCGTCAGCCCCTCCGCCCGAATATCCTCCAGAATCGGACGCGCCACCGCCTCCGCCGACGGATCAATCGCCGGGCGGGCCAGAAAACGGGTCACCACCGGAGAGGATCGGTCCGGAGACCAGGATGCTGTTTTGAGTTTTATCTTGTTCATAAGCTGATGCACCTTGAGAAATTGGGCCCGAAATTGGGTGTATTACACCTAGTATGACCTAACCATTTGTCAATCGTGTGGTTGCGAAATCATGGGGAGTGGCGCATTCGGGTGTTCCGTCTTCGTTTCACTACGCCGTGACGGGTCGGCGGGCGTTGACCCGCCGGAGGCGGGTAAATATTTCACCCTGCCTTTGGCATTTTCGGGGAGAGTCAGGACCCCCTCGTTTACGAGGCTTCGACAAAGGCCGTTCACGGTCTGCGTTTCAAGGCCCGGGTTTTCATGAATTCAGGCAAGTTCCTGCTTTCTTCTTTCCCCATAACCAACTAAACCCCTTGAGTGGATCCGCGAGTGAATCCTTGCAAATGACACTTCCGTTTTCGCTGCGCTTCGCCGGGATTATCCGGAGCACGGTCACCTTGTCCCGGCAAAGCGCAGCGAAGACGGATCAACTAATTCCCAATCTCCAATTCCCCAATCTCCAATCCCCAACCTCTCAACCAATTCCCCCATGCCCGCACACAAACGTGAAAACCTCTGGTTGAACATCATCCTGAATGTGATTCTGCCCTCCCTCCTCCTCACCAAAGGAGCGAAATGGCTGTCTCTCCCTCCGGCCCCGATTCTGATCATCGCCCTGTCGCTGCCGCTTATCTACGGAATCTACGATTTCATCGTCCGTAAAAAGGTGAATATTTTTTCGGTAATCGGCTTCGTCAGCGTGCTTATCACCGGGGTGATCGGTCTGATCGAGGATATTCCCACCCGCTGGATCGCGGTCAAGGAGGCTGCGGTCCCCTTTCTGTTCGCGGTGGCGATTTATCTCTCGTCTTTCACTAAAAAGCCCCTGATCCGGGCGCTGCTTTTCTCCCGGGAATTGTTCGATGTGGACCTGATCGAACAGTCGCTGGATGAAAAAGGAACGCGGGCGAAGTTTGAAAAGGTGATTTCCTCCTGCACTCTGTGGGTGGTGGGCTCCTTCCTGTTGAGCACCGTCCTGAATTACATTCTGGCCGCCTGGCTGGTCACCAGCCCTTCCGGAACCCCGGAATTTAACAGTGAAATCGGCAAAATGACCGCCCTGAGCTGGCCGGTGATTGCTCTTCCCACCACCGCGGTGATGATGGTGGCGCTGTTTAAACTGATGAAAGGAATCGAAGCCGCCACCGGCCATGAACTGGATGATGTGCTTCACCCCGAAGTGCGCGAGAAACTGGCGGCCAAAGACGCGGCCTATCAGGCGAAAAAAGCGAAAAAGGAAATTGATCAAAAGCCTTAGCACCTGATACACCTTTCCTCCGATGCCACAAAGACATACCAAACAACGATCCGCCATTGAACACATCTTTTCGGGTGTGGAGGGCCCGCTCAGCCCCAACGAAGTGCTGGAACGTGCCCGCGTGAACATACCCAATCTCGGCATCGCCACCGTATACCGGGCTTTGAATGAGATGGTGGAAGCGAAACAATTACGCCGGGTGGATCTCCCCGGCCAGTCCGGCCGATACGAAAAAGCGGATCTGAAGCACCACCATCATTTCCACTGCACCGAATGTGACCGGGTATTCGATCTGGATGGCTGCCTGCTCAAACACGATCTCGATCTCCCGAAGGGCTTCGAGGTCAACCAGCACGACATCACCCTCACCGGAAAATGCTCCGATTGCGGTGGATGATTTTTCCCGTCCCACAAATCCCCACACGATAAAACGGAGAGGGAGCAGTGAGGGGAGCCTTTTCTGTGGTTGGTAACAAATCAAGGTGCAGTCAAATGCAAACTTGACACCCCAGCCGGGACAGGCGAAGGGAGAACCATGAAAAATATACTTTTCCTGTTCTGCTGTGGCGTCGCATGGATACTTTGCGGAGAGGATCCCGAATTCGATTCCAATCGTCTCGCACATGACGTGGAAGTGATTGCGCCCGAAGTCGCAATCACAGCCCAAACCCCCAATCGAACCGAACTGGGTGGTGATTTGGAAAGCGATCTGGATTCCCTTGCCGCGTTATTCGAATCCCTGCGCGCCCGCGAAAAAGAGCAGGACGCCCTCCATGAACGTCTGCAGGCCGCCGGGGACGACATTCAGCGCGATGCCATCCGCAAAGAATTGGGGGAAACCATCGAAGCGGTGGAATCCCTCCGCCAACAGTTCCAACGAATCGCCCTGGCCAGCGATGTGAGCATGTTTGAAAAAACCGTCGAAGAGGCCTTCGACTGGCAGCAGGAACTGGTGCAGTTCATCCGCCCCGTGCTCAATGAACTCAAAAATATGACCGCCGAATCCCGGGAAGTGGCAGAACTGCAAAGCAGTAAAGAGGAACTGACCCGGCGACGCACTGCCGCCAAAAGCGCCATGAACAATATCGACCGCCTCCTAGAGGCCGTTCCCGAGCCCGAACTCGCCGGCCGCCTCGCGAGAATGCGGGAGACCTGGCAGTCCCGCCACCGGGAAACCGTCAATCAGCTCACTGCCGTCAACAACCAGTTGGCACAACGCGAGGCCGCACGCGAAGATGTGTTCGACCGCACCCGCGGCGCCGCCTCCAATTTCGTGCAAACCCGCGGACGCAATTTGTTTTTGGGCGTGCTGGCGTTTCTCGCCGTCTTTTTGGGCATGCGGTATTTCTACAAACTGATTCGTAAATTCAAACCTGTCAGCAAACGCGGCCGCAGCCTCTACACCCGCCTGTTCACTTTGATCTGGACCGTGATGGGCGTGATCTTCGCCATGGGCGCCACCCTTATGGTCTTCAATGCCGTGGGAGACCTCTTTCTGCTGAGTTTGACGCTGGTCTTTCTGCTCGGCCTTTGTTGGGCGGGCATGAAAACGCTGCCCCAATTCGTGGAACAATTCCGCATGATGCTCAACATGGGTGCCATCAAAGAGGATGAACGACTCTGGTTTGACGGCATCCCGTGGAAAGTGGATGCCATCAGCTTCAGCACCCAGCTCATCAACCCCCTGCTGGACGGAGGTTTGCTGGTCATTCCCACCCGTATGTTGGTTGGCCTGCATTCCCGTCCCCCCGGCAATAAAGAAAATTGGTTCCCCACCCGCGACACGGATTGGGTTTTGCTGAACGACGGCGCCTACGGACGCATCAGCCACCAAACCCCCTCCACCGTGGAGGTCGTGCAGCCCGGGGGCAGTAAAATGGTCATCCCCACCCCCCGCTACATGGAACTCTCCCCGATAAATCTCAGTACCGGCTTCCGCCGGGAAGTTGTTTTCGGTCTGGATTATGCCCTGCAGAGCATCGCCGCAACTGAAATCCCCGACAAGATGACCTCGCATTTAAAGCCGCTTCTCGAAGAAAAGCTCGGCGGGTGCCTGCAGCACCTCCGCGTCGATCTCAAAGAAGCCGCCGATTCATCGATTGACTTCGTGGTCATGGTGGACTGCGGACCCGATGCCGGCCAACACTGGGTCATGATTCCCCGCTGGGTGCAAACCGCACTGGTGGACCTGTGCAATCATGAAGGCTGGTCTATCCCCTTCCCGCAACTGCAGGTCCATACCCAAAACTGATCGATATTCATGCGCCTCCGCACCCTGTCCATCCTGTTGGTTCCTTTGCTGGGACTCCTTGTCGGCGGAGCACTGTGGCTGTCGGGTCGAACCGGAGAGCCCCCCGACCGCTTTCAGGTTCAGGAACGTCCCTTCGAAAAATGGACCCCGCTGCTGGGACGGCTGGAGGCCGCAAATCCGGTCACGCTGCGGGCGCAACTGGACGGCCTCTCCAAAATCATCTGGATCATCGAAGAGGGCACCCCGGTGGATGCCGGGGATGTCGTCGCCCGGTTCGACCCCTCCGATTTGGAGGAAAAACGGCGGACGTTCTCCCGTGACCTCGAAATCGCCGAAGCCGAAACCCGCTCCCTCACCCGGGCCAAACACCCTCTGGAACTGCAGCGGCTGATCAGCGAATTGCGTTCGCTGCAAACCGAGTTGACGGAAGAGGAGGCTCTGCGCGAGGACACCCGGGAATTGGTCCGGGAAGACTTGTTGTCGGAAAAAGATCTCCTCCTGCACGAAACCCGGGTGAGCGAACTCTCCGACGGCATCCATGCACTTGAATCTCAAATTCAACTTACCCGGGACATCCTGCATCCCGCGCTCGGGCAAATTGCCGACGCCCGGCTGCGCGCCGCCAAAACCGCACTCGAACGGGTGGAGGACCGGCTGAATAAAACCACTGTCACCGCCCCCGTCTCGGGCACCGTTCATCTTCCCTCCATCCCCCTCGACGGAGAGCGCCGCGCCATCCGGGTGGGAGACGGCCTCTATCAAAACCAGGTGTATATGCAGATTGCCAATCTCACGGACCTGATCATCCAAACCGATATCAGCGAGCACCTCCTCTCCCGTATCGTTCCCGGATTGCCGGCCCGCGTCCGCATCCCCGCTTTTCCCAGAACCCCCTTCGAGGCCTCGATTGTCAGGGTGGGCAGTCAGCCCACCGAGCAGAATCGGCGCTATCCGGTGATCCTCGACCTGCAGAATCCCGGTCCCGCGCTGCGTCCAGGTTTGACCGCCGAAATCGAAGTGCTGGAGTATCAGCTCGAAGATGCCATTGTTATTCCACGTGAATGGCTCGCGTATCAGGGTTCACAACCGGCGGTGAAGATTCAGGACCCCTCCGGTAAACATGAAGTGCGGCCCGTCACCCTCCGCGATGGCGATGCCGGGCATGTGCATGTGTCCGAAGGCCTCTCCGTCGGCGACATTCTGCTGAAGCCATGACCACTCCCCTGGTCCAGTTGCAACAGGTGCATCGATCTTTTGCGAATGTCGCGGTTCTCAACGGCATCGATCTTGAGATTCAGCCCGGCGACCGCATCGTGCTGTTCGGACCTTCCGGTTGCGGAAAAACCACGTTGCTGCATCTGTTGGGACTTCTGGACCGTCCGGATAGGGGAAATCATAGGTTCAGGGGCCAAGACTGCGGTGTACTGAGTGAACAGGACCGCTGCTCAATCCGCGCCGAAAAAATCGGCATGGTGTTTCAACAGTTTCACCTGCTCCCCGGTCACTCTGTACGCGACAACGTGAACCTGCGACTGCGCTATGTGCCCAAACACAACCGGAGGGTCGCCTCCCCGGATGAGTTGCTCAAACAGTTGGGACTGTACGAACGCCGCCACCAACGCGTCCGGGTGTTGTCCGGCGGCGAAAAACAACGCGTCTGCATTGCCCGCGCCCTGCTCTGTGAACCCAACCTGCTGCTGGCAGACGAACCCACCGGAAATCTTGACCCGGCCAACAGCGATTCCATCCGCACCCTCTTTGAGCAGGTGGCTGACAAACAGATTCCGGTGGTGATTGCCACCCACGACACCCGCTGGTTTGATTTTGCAAGCCGTATTTTCCGCTTCGAACACGGCCGCCTGGTGGAGCATCACTCTTGATCGCACTCCGCGACATCCTCATCGGCTGGAGATCCCGTCCACTGCAAACCCTGGCTCTGGCCGGACTCAGTCTCGCCGTCAGCGCCCTTATCGGACTCGGCCTCCACATTCTCGACCGCACCGCGCGTGAAACCGATGACTTGTTGAGCGCCTGGCCCGCGGATCAGTCCACGCTCCTCCTCAGTGCTCCAGTTGACGCCCACCTTTATCTTACCCTGCTTCGCCGCCTGCCGGAGGGAGAATGGCTGGCCTACAAACTGGACTCCGACACCGCCTGGGTGGAGGGCCGGATTCCTTTCAGCCTTTTCCAGGGCAGCGGGATCTCCCTGCCCCCGGATCTGATTCAACGCGGCGAACCCGTCGCACTGGTGACGTCGACCGCACATCCTGACGCCAGGCCCGGCGGACTTCTGCAGCATCGCGGACAAGCCTTCCGCATACTGGGTGTCGGCACTCTCAGCCTTCCCGTATCCCGCATTCTCCCCGTCCGCAGTCAACCGGGCAGACAGGTTCAACCCGATCACCTGCTCATCCAGCTTCCTGCAGCGGAGGTGAAAAAACGCATTCAGGATCTCGAGCAACGTGATCGCCTGACTCTGATGGATCACAGCGCCAAACGGACAGAGGCCTCGGCGGGATTTCAACGGGTCAAGCGGTCCCTGGCGGCCCTCACCGCGGTGGTGGCCCTTCTGGTGGCGGTCCTGCTCCAGTCTTTTTACCAATCCGAAATTCGGGAACGCAAATCCGAATTCGCGCTTCGCCGCTCCCTCGGGGCCCGTCCGGCGGACATTCGTAATCAGATTCTGCTGGAAGCTCTGCTGGGAAGCGCCTGCCCGGTGGTGCTGGGACTGGGACTCTTTCTCGTCTATCTCAACCCTTTGCATATTCTACTCACCCTGTGCCTCACCGTCGGCTGGATCCTCCTCTGCGCCACCCTTCCCGCCCTCCAGGCCGCCCGCATCCCGCCCGGAGAGGCGCTCAAAGGAGAATAAACTGCGGCAGATCGGGTGTCTCAGGTTTCCCACCACGCAAACAGGCTGCCCCGGCCCACCTGCACGGTCACCGGACCTTCCACCTGATTGCTTTGTCCCAATTGTTGGCCGGGTCCCATGGTGTGCCCGGTGAGATTCCATTTCAACCCGGAGGTTTGAACCTGAGTTACTTCACCCAGTGGCAGGAGGGACAGCGTGTGGCCAACGGGGAGTTCGAGATGCAAGGGGGCCTGCGCGGTAATGCGGACCACCCGCTCGCCTCCCTGCTCGAAACACACCTGCAGGGTCTCCGGAAGCGAGGAGGCAATCAGCAGATTGGTCAGCGTATGATCAATGCGGCGACCCAATCCGCCCAGAACGTGTATCGCATCCACCTCTTCAGGCAAACAGGCCAACACCTTCTGAAAATCGGTGCGGTCCTGCTCCGGAAATAGTTTTCGTTCCCAGTCCTCCGGCACGTTCTCCAAGGGAAAGCTGTCGAAATCTCCCGCCACCCATTCCGGTTTCACACCCGCCCGCACACACACCTCCGTACCCCCGTCGGCCGCAAACACCGGACAGGATGCCGCCAGTTCCCTCAGGCGGGCCTTCCGGGGCGGCTCGCCATTCAATATCACAACCGCTTTCATACCTCCACAACGCACGCACCCTCTGTGGCTTCGGTCACATAAACCGCGGGATCGTTTCCGGTTTCCTCCGCGTAGCGTTTCACCACCTCCTCCGCAAAGGATTCGGCCTGCGCATCCTCCACCAACGCCACCGCACAGCCCCCGAAACCGGCACCGGTCATGCGCGCCCCCAGACATCCCGGCTGTTCGCGGGAAATTTCGACCATGCGGTTCAGGGCATGATTGCTCACCTCGAAATCATCCCGCAGACTGACGTGACTCGCATCCATCAGTTCGCCGAGACGAACCGAATCACCGGACCGCATCACCTCGGACGCCTCCAGGGTCCGCTGATCCTCGGTGATCACATGCCGGGCACGCTTCCGGGTCAGTTCCGGCAGAGCGTCCGCCTTGGCGAAAAACGTTTCCGGGCTGACATCCCGCAGCAATTCGCAGCCAAAAAACGCCGCGGCCTCCTCACACTGCTGACGACGCTCGTTGTAGGCCGAATCCACCAGCCCCCGCCGGGTGCCCGTGTCCAGAATCACCACTTTCACACCATTCGGAAGAGCTACATGTTCCCCCCGCAGCGAACGGCAATCGAGCAGGTAGGCATACCCCTCTTTTGCGCAGGCGGAAATCATCTGATCCATGATCCCGCAGTTCACTCCCACCCAGTTATTCTCCGCCTCCTGACCGACCACCGCCATATCCACCGGATCCCAGTCAAACCCCGACACCACCGAAAAAGCTTTTGCCGCCGCCAGTTCCAGAGCCGCCGAACTCGACAAGCCCGATCCTCGCGGCACATTTCCCAGCATCACCCCTTCCCAACCCTTCAGGTCCAGACCCCGCTTTTTTAATCCATTGGCCACCCCCTTCACATATTCGATCCAGTGAGACTCCACGTGCTCAAACTGATTCAGATCAAAGTGGACCCGTTCGTTATAATCACCCGACACCACATGCACCTCCGAATCTGCGCGGGCGCGCAACGCGATCACCATTTCCCGGTTAATCGCCATCGGCAGCACAAAACCCCCGTTGTAATCCGTATGCTCCCCGATCAAATTCACCCGCCCCGGTGCGCGCACCACCCACTCCGGTTCCCCGTTAAATTGATCCCTGAATAATTTCACCACTTGATCCTGAATCATCGTATGTGTCCTTTGTACTCTTTACTGTGATATTGTTTAAAACCGCCAGCCGACGCCCATTCTGAATCCGCTGAGAGAGGCGGCGTCATTGTTGGATTCCAACCAGCGGTATCCGGCGTGCACATTGACCCGCCTATAGCGAAGAACCAGGCCCGCGTCCACATCATTCAGGCGCACACTGTTAAACCAGGTCCAGGCCGGCTGCAGTTCCAGTCCCAGCCACTCGAGAGGCCACCAGCGAAGCGGTGTGGCGAAGGAGATGCCCGATTGCGTTTCCTGCCCGTTCAACCACGCGCCGCCCACACCCAGATTCCATTGAATGCGGTGGGTGACCGCCATGCGATACAGCAGATGCGCCTGAAACAAATCCAAATGGGAATCCGCATCCCGTTCCCGGAAATGGGTGTGTCGGAACTCTGCTCCGATCAGTCCGTGGCCCAGCAACAGTTGATAATCCACGGCCTGCAGATCGGAGGTAATGGATTGCCAGCCGGCCTGCACTTTTGCCACTGGCAGTAGCGGATGCCCGGGATCCCTCAGTTTCGCCTGTATTTCGGACTGCCTTCCTCCCGCCGCCAATCCCAGCACCACACCCTCGGCCAGACCCTGCATCAATTGCTCCCCCAATCCGGATTCAGACCGGGTGGGGCTTGAGGATCCGGCTGACCCTGAGGATGTGGAAGCCGATTCTTTGGGAGACGCATCAGCGGAAAAACTCTTTTCGAATCCGCTTAATCGGTCCTGTGCATGTGCTGTGGACACCCACAGTATCAGCCACAACCACCGGAAAATCCCTTTCATTCCGAGCTTCGCCTTTCGACTTCCCGGCAAACATTTTTTTTGCCACAAAAGAGCACAAAAATTTTCGCCCCTAAAACCCCGCTCTGAAACGGGAATTTTATTTGAACAGCGTGCCATAAAAAGCGCAGATTTCAGCAATTATTTTCCTAAACGGGGTTATAGGGGAGGCGTTTTTATCGTGCCTTTTTGACCGGGTCCCTGAGTTCACCGATGGGTGGCTAAATTATTGCACCAACTATTTTTAAGAATCAACATGTTGGGGCGCGTTGAGGCAGTCAGCCAGGCAGGCAACTGAATAACACCAAATCAGAAATGTACCCTCGTCATACATCGGTATTTTCCAGTTCATCAGCGGGATCGGGTTCCTCTCCGGCCGCTTCTTCAGCCGGAACCCGGTCCTCCGCGTCATCGAAACTCTCCGTTTCAACCGCAGGGTCGCTTTCCGCCTCCACGGGATGCGCCGCGGCGTAGGTCTCCGTTTTGGCCTGCAGTTCCAATTCGCGCTGCTCCAGATTCCGCCTCATTTCAGCCATGCCGGGAAGTTCATCCAGACTGTTGAGTCCGAAGTGCTCCAAAAAGGCCTGGGTGGTTCCATACAGCCAGGGTTTTCCGGGCAGTTCGCTGCGTCCCACCACTTTCACCAGTCCCATCTCCAGCAAATTCCGCACGATGGAATCCGCGGCCACCCCGCGGATGGATTCGATCTGTGAGCGCTGCAGGGGTTGGCGATAGGCGATGATCGACAAGGTTTCGAGAGCGGGTTTGGACAGCTTGGCCGATTTGCCTTTGTCCAGCAGTTCCCTCAGCCAGGGCCCCGCACTTTTCACATTGCGAAGACGGAAACCGCCCGCGATTTCCACCACTTCCAGTCCCAGCCGATGCTCGCGCAGATCGATGGTCAATTCCTCCAGGGCGGATTCCACATCCGCCACCGTGATTTCAATAAAGCCGGCCTCCACTCCTTCGTAATTCTCCGCCGTGCGCTTGAACACATTCACTATTTGCCGAAGTGTCAGCGGCTCACGGGTCGCGTACAGCATCGCGCACAATATTTCTTTAATTTCCGGGATCACGTTCGGCTCATGCATCGCCATACTCTCCCAACACATCCGCCATGGGGCGTTCCTCCAGAATGTCGGACTCCGCATCCTCCGCTTTCAACAATAAAATATCCGTAAATTCCCCGGGTTCCTGCGCGGCCCGAATCTGCTTCATCCGGATCAATTCCAGAATCGCCAGAAAGGTGCACACCATTTCACTGCGCGAGCGCATGTCGCGGAACAGGGCATGCAGGCTCTTCTTTTTTCCTTTGCGCACGATTTCATTCATCAAATAATCGACCTTGTCCGCCACGGTATATTTTTCGGTGAAGATTTCGCGCAATTCCTCATCTTTGGCCCGTTTCAGGATATCGCTGAAACTGCTCAACAAATCGAAAATGCTCACATCCCGCAATGCCAGGCCTGAATCTTTTCCGATGGCCACATGGTCCCCCTCCGGAAAAAAGACGTTGTGCTGGGACTCCTCGAGTTCCTCCAGGGTGTTGGCGGCGTCCTTGAACCGTTTGTATTCCACCAACTGGCGCACCAGATCCAGACGCGGGTCCTCCTCGTCCTCCTCCAGTTCGGGCCGCTCCTCCTCGGGAAGCAGCATGCGGCTTTTGATCAGCATCAGGGTGGCCGACATCACCATAAACTCCCCGGCGATATTCAAGTCCAGCATCCGCATCACATTCAAATGCTGATTGTACTGATCGCAAATACGCTCAATCGGGATATCGTAAATATCCACTTCCTCTTTTTTAATCAGGAAAAGCAGCAGATCCAGGGGACCCTCGAACACTTCCAGCTTCACATTGTACTCTTCGGTTACATCACTCATATCACTCACTCCAGTCCCACAGCTTTACGGGCCGCGGACAGTACCGGTTTTATCGCTTTACGGGCGCGGGCGGCACCGTCGATCAGCACCGCCTCCACCTGTTCGGGGTTCCTCACCAATTCATCTCTTTTTTCGCGATAGAGGGCAAAATAGTCCTCCACTTTATCCGCCAGGGCTTTTTTCGCCTCGCCATATCCCATTCCCCCCTTCCGATAGCGGTCGGCGAGGATCTGTTGCTCCGCATCGTCGGCGAACAGTTTGTACAGGGCAAACACGTTGCAGGTGTCGGGATCCTTTGCATCCTCCAGCGCCGCACTGTCGGTGACCACTTTCATGATGGTTTTACGCACCTGCTTCTGGGGAGCGAAGAGTTCAATGGTATTGCCGTAGGATTTGGACATCTTCTGACCATCCACACCCGGCACGATCGCCACCGTGTCCCGGATCATGGGATCGGGCAGCCTGAAGACCTCTTGCCCCACCTGACGATTAAATTTTCCCGCCAGATCCCGGGCAATTTCCAAATGCTGCTTCTGATCCCGTCCCACCGGCACTGACTCCGCGTTCACACACAGAATATCCGCCGCCATCAACACCGGATAAGCGAACAAGGCGTGATTCGCGTCGACCCCGCGCGCGGTTTTGTCCTTGTAACTGTGGGCCCGCTCCAGCAGCCCCATCGGACACACCACACTCAGCAACCAGGCCAGCTCATGAACCTCCGGCACATCGCTCTGACGATAAAACACTGTCTTGGCCGGATTCAGCCCGCATGCCAGGAAATCCAGCGCCACTTCATGCGTGTATTCCCGCAGTTTTTCCGCGTCCTTCACCGTGGTTTGCGCATGGTAATTCGCAATAAACAAAAAAACCTCGTTCTCCTCCTGCAGAGCCAACGCCGGTTTCATGGCTCCAAAATAATTGCCCAAATGCAGTTTCCCGGATGGCTGAATTCCCGTAAGCACTCTCATAATCGCATTCCTCTGAACTGATACATCGGTTTCTAAACCGGTTTCTAAAACGCCCCGAAGAATATGGAGCTGAAGGTGGTGATGGGCGAGGTTTCCCGAAAGTCATCAATGGTGGCTCTGGCCTCATCCACCAACGAAACGACTTTGATGTACAAGGCTTCGTCGTTAATTAAACGGGCCAGGGTTCCCTCCTGTTCCGCCAGATTACCCGCGAATGTTTTCAGGGAGGCCACCGTGTCCGCCACATCCTCGTAGAGGGCCTCATCCTCGCTCAACAATTTCCCCAACAACCCCTTTCCCTCCGCCAGAGTGGTGGTGATTTTGTTTATCGAGGCCATGGTCTCGCTCAAATCATCGTACAACTGCTCATCCTCGCTCAACAGTTTTCCGATACTGCCCTTGCCCTCGGCAATTCGCCCGGTGACGGTTTTAACATCGCGGGCCACGGCCTGAAAATCTTCAGCCGCCGTTCCGAGATCCGACACCAACCCTTGGGCATCGTCATACAACGCTTCATCCTGAATCAAACGACCGATGGTGCCCTCGCCGGAATTGATTTTCTCCGATATGGAGGCCAGATTCTCGGTCAAGGTTTGAATATTTTCCAGAGTCCCGCCCTCGACCAGGGATTCACGAATCATTTCAATGGTTTTGGTGGCCTCCGCCAGCATATCTTTTGCGGGGGATCCCTTTAAATTCTCATACTCCGACTTGGGAATTTTTTCGAGATGATGCGACCCCTCGTCCACCACCAGACGCATCCCTCCCAGCATGGAGGAGGCCTCGACGTACAGCTCATAATCTTCGTACAACTCGAAATCCCGGGTCAGACGCATCCGCACCAGCACCCCGGTATTTTCATCATCCATGGAAATTTCCTCCACATTTCCGACCCGCACCCCGCGCACGAACACCGGCTCCCCTTCCTTCAGTCCCCCCACATTCGGAAAGGCGGCCTCGAGGGTATACGTCTTCTGAAACAATTTGTTCTGACTGATCACCACGGTAACGGTCAACAGAATCACCAGAATGCTGAACATAAAGGCACCCACCACAATTTCGGTGGTCACATCATTTCTTTTCTTCGGTTTACTCATGACAGGATCCTCTCGGGGAATTCTTCAAAAAATTTCGGGCTGATACATTGCGAATCCAGAAAATCGCGTACGACTTCATTCTTCGATTTTAAAAATTCTTTCGGTTCGCTGACTTCCGACACCGTTCCCATATGCAACATCGCGATGCGATCCGAAATCGTCAGCGCGCTGATCATGTCATGGGTCACCACCACCGACGTCACCCCCAGTTCTTTTTGCAAATCAAAGATGAGCCGGTCAATGGTCCGTGAGGTCACCGGATCCAGCCCCGAGGTGGGTTCGTCGTACAGCAAAATATCCGGTTCCGTCACCACCGCCCTCGCCAAGCCGGCCCGCTTCTCCATCCCCCCGGAAATATCCGCCGGGAACTTCTCCGCAGCCTCCGACAGATTAACCTTCTCCAGCACCGCATCCACCCGTTCGTGGATTTCATCCTCTGAAAGCCGGGTGTTCTCCCGCAGCGGCAGGGCCACGTTGTCGTAGACCGTCATCCATTGCAGCAAGGCGGCGCCCTGAAACAGATAGCCGAAACGCATTCGGGTTTTGGCCAGACCGGCTTTGTCCAATTCCAGAATATTCTCTCCGTCGATGAGCAGTTTACCCGAGGTCGCCTCCATCAGGCGCACCATGTGCTTCAAGGTCACGCTTTTTCCGGCACCGGAGGTGCCCACCAGAGAAATGGTTTCCCCCTTTTCCACATGGAGGTTGAGTCCGCGAAGCACGGGCTTCCCGGAAAACTCTTTTCGAATATCGACAAATTCAATCATCCGTAAAATATTTTGGTGAGAATGAAACCGGTTATCAGAATAACCAGGAAGGAAATGACCACGGTGGACCGGGTCGCTTTGCCCACACCCACCGCGCCGCCCGTAGTGGTCAGTCCCTGATGACAGGCCACCATATTAATGATGAATCCGAACACCACCGCCTTAAGCAATCCAGTGTACAAATCCTTGTTTTCCGAGTACAACACCACATTGTCAATGTAGGCCTGCATCTCCACACCGAGTTGAGTGACCCCGATAATCGCTCCGCCGGCAATCGCCAGGACATCCGTGTACAAGGTCAGCAACGGCATCATCACCATCAACCCCACCAGACGCGGCATCACCAGAAACCGGATCGGATCGATCGACATGATTTCGAGCGCGGAAATCTCCTCGCTTACCGTCATGGTCCCCAACTGCGCCCCGATGCTCGCGCCCACCGACGCGGCAATAATCAACCCGGTCATGAACGGTCCCATTTCCCGCAGCATCACCACCGCCACCGCTCCGCCCACCTGCACCTCCTGACCGAAACGCTGCAGTTCCAGTCCGGTTTGAATCGCGAAAATCATGCCTATAAACAGTGCCACCACGCTGATCACCGGCAGACTGCGGATTCCGGTGAAGAAAAGCTGATACGACACTTCAGGAAAAATGCGTTTTTTAAACATAAACGGAATCAGCACGAAGGCTCTGACATTCAATATCACCGCCTGGCCGATCAACTGACAAAACGCCAACCCGTTATGGCCCCACTTGGCAAACAAGTTCGAGCACTCGGGACATTCGTATGGTTCACGGATAAACATTCAGTCTGTCTCCTTATCGCCAAATTTAAAAAGGTACAGAACTTGCCAAACTCTTTTCTCCCCTTCCCGATGCCGACTCAGCAGACCTTTCAAAAGTGAAAAATGGCCTTCGTCCTCCCCGCGGCTCCAGGAAAACAACGGAAACAGGCTTCGATAGCGGTAGTCGTCTCCCCTTGCCGCGGATCGGTACAACCCCCACAACACTTCGGTGTCCACCCGGTCCCGCACTTGGGACCGCACATAAATCTGCCAAAACGGGGCGTAATTCCGTTCGACCGGCCCTCCCCGCAGTGGATTCAGATCCAAAAACGACGTCCGCCGGACATCGCCATCCTCTTTGGACAAATGCGAAAACAGAGGCCAGATCTTGATATAGGAACTCGACTGCGCTTTGCCGCCCAATGCTTCCGAAGGCGTTTCCTTGAACCGCTGCACAAACGGCACCACAAACCATTTGGTTTTGATGCCCGTTCCCTGCACGGATTTCTCATAGTGGCCCACGGGCCAAAGCAAAAATTGACGGTCGACTCCCGCGTGTTGCTTACGTCCATACAGGGGGAAAATATAGAATTTATCCACTTCACCCTCTTCTTTCTGGATGATCGGCCAGGGACCGTACAGGCGATTCTGCTCCTCGCCGATCGCGTAACGGAAAATCGGGGGCAGAAACCACCAGCTCTCCTGATCGGTCAATTTCAGATGTCCCAGCAGCGGAAATAATATCCAGCCCTTCCCCTGAGATTTCGGCAGGGTGTAGCGGACCTGATTCCAGAACGGCCACATCACAAAGGTTTTGCGGCCCACGCCCTCCTTTTCCGAGTAGCCATAAAAGGGGAACACCCGGAAGCGCTCCAATCCGGGTCCGGTGGTCCTCGAATAGAACGGCCACAGATAGGAAGTGGCCTCGATTTCGTTTAGCTGACTCTTCACATAGAACGGAAACAGGGTAAAATCGATGCGGTCCCAGAAAAAGAACTCATGAATTCGCCCCGCCAGAGGGAATACGGCCAGATAGGATTCCCCGTCAGTGTCGCGGCCCTGAAAATAAAACGGCAGTGACCAGATTCGCCAGCGGGAATCCGGGTCCGCAACATCCCAATTCCAGAAAAAGGTCAATAAAAAACGCCAGTAGACCCTCTCCTCATTGGATCGTCTGGAGTAGAGAGGCCACAACACTTCGGTTCGGCGCTTGTCCTGATCCTCCACCCGCCAACTGTGATAAAAAGGACGGACGGCATGCAGGGTGTCCTCTTCAGGACTGACCATATGCTCGCCCACCGGCCCCAGATAGCGGGTCCGTTGGTTGCCGTGCACATCCGTCCAGGTACTGTAAAAGGGACCCCAGTCCCGGGAAATGACCGGGGGCGTTTCAGCCACCGCCGCGGTGCCGACCAGGGTCAGCAACAGCCACAAACTATGGCGAACGCGTCTCAAATTCCCCCCAGAGATTTCGATACCACTCTCGCGATATCCGATGCAAGTGTATCCGTCATGGCCACCGTCGGACCCTCCACCATCACCCGGCACATGGACTGGGTCCCGCTGTACCGAATCAGTACCCGTCCCTGCCCGTTCAACGTCGCCTCCGCAGCCGTAACCGCCTCCTGAATGGATTTCACTTCGCTCAACGGCGGCTTGTCATTCACATTCACATTGATCAGCTTCTGGGGATACAGACTCATGACCCGGGACAATTCCGACAGGCTTTTTTTCTGCTCCCGCATCGCGCGCAACAATTGCAGGGCGGCGATGATGCCGTCGCCGGTGTTGTGATACTCCCGGCAAATCAGATGTCCACTGGCCTCCCCGCCCAGAACCGCGTCGTGTGCCAGCATCTCTTTGAGCACATAGCGGTCCCCCACATCCGACTGGGTTTGTTCGATGCCCAGTTTCTCCATCGCCTTCAGGAAACCGAAGTTGCTCATCACCGTGGTCACCACCCGGTTGTTTCTCAGGCGGCCCTGTTCTTTCATGTGTTTGGCCAGAATCGCGATAATATGGTCCCCGGTCAGTTCCTCCCCCTTTTCGTCCACCGCAATCAGACGGTCGCCGTCTCCGTCGAACGCCAGTCCCACGTCCGCCCGGGTTTCCTTGACCTTGGCAATCAGATCGTCGGTATGCTGTGAACCGCAGTTGTCATTGATATTGGTGCCGTCGGGCTCATTGTGAATGGCGAACACCTCCGCGCCCAGTTCCTGGAAAATGACCGGCGCCACCTTGTAGGTCGCCCCGTTCGAACAATCCAGCACAATACGCAGCCCCTCCAGCGACACCGCGTCGGGAAAGGTGTTTTTGCAGAACACGTTGTAGCGCCCGCTCGCGTCCTCAATCCGCTTGGCCCGGCCGACTTCGTTCGAGGTGGGGCGGAATTCCTTTACCCGTCCCGATTCAATCAGGTCCTGAATTTCATCCTCCATCTCATCCGGCAGCTTGAAGCCGTCGCGGCCGAAAATTTTGATCCCGTTGTCTTCGAAGGGATTATGGGATGCCGACAACACCAATCCGGCATCCGCCCGCATGCTCATGGTCGTAAACGCGATTCCGGGGGTGGGCAGCGGCCCCAACAACAGTACATCCACTCCCATGGAGCAGATCCCCGCCGAAAGAGCGTTTTCCAGCATGTATCCACTGGCGCGGGTGTCTTTGCCGATCACGATCCGTCGACGCGCGGTTTTGGACGCGTGTTTCTGGTTTTTGCACACCTGGGCGGTGGCCCGCCCGATTTCCAATACGTTTTCAGCGCTCATATTGCCCACATTGGCAATGCCGCGCACACCATCTGTTCCAAATAATCTAGCCATAGAGATGCTCCTGGGTTCACTCATCCGCCAACGCGGTGAATCGTTGAATTTCCTGTTCAAAAAAGTGTTGCACCACCCAACGATGCTCCGTCGACAGCGCTTGCACGCGTTGAGTGTAAGGGATCGACTCCCCCTTCAGCCCGGAGACCATCGCCGTCAAGGCGTCCGATGCCACCGGTTCCGCCAGTCGACTGCGGACCCGGCCGGGAAGTTGCGCCCACCCAAAGGTGCCCCCCCCTTCCGGCAATTGGGCGCAGACCAACCCGATCCATTTCTCAAATTGCTTCAGCCGCTCCTGTACGGACCCATCCAGCAGAGTCGCCGCCCCGTCCAGACAATTCCGGGTGAAGGCATCCTGCGACATCAGGGGAGATCGAAAATTCCCGTACCACGCCTTCAACGCGGAAAGCGCCCCTATATATTTAAGATTCAACAGACGCTTCGCTTCCGGTTGGCGAATCGAACCTGTCTGATAAGGCTGCCAGCGCTCCTGCGGAACCGAGGATTGATACAGGTGATCCGGCTCCAGCAAACTTTTCCGTGAAAGGCTTCCCGCCGCCTGCACCACCCCGAATTCCATTTCCACCGGCCCCACAATTCCCCCCTGCCCGCCCAGAAAAACGGGCGGTTGATCCAGCAATATTCCCCTGGCCACATCTCCAATCAATGAAGCGGTCGCTTTATCGCCGTGCGGGGTGAAATTAAAATGAATAAACGATGACCCCACCTCACTGTGATTTTTGCGGCTGGTCCCGCCCATCATCCACACATCGCAGAAATTAATCAAACTGCCCAGGGTCACAAACGGAAATAAAATGGTTTGCTTCAGCCCCACCGCGTGGGCCGCCACCGCCTCCTCCTCAAACAGACAGCCGGGCCGCACATGCGCGGAGGATCCCGCCGTGCTTCCATCCAAAAAGACGGAGCCCTCGAAATAACCTCCCTTCAACGCCACCCCCCTGCCCACTTGACAATTGATCACCGTGGCCGGATTCTCCCCGCCAATATCCGATTCGGGTCCGATCGACAGCGCAATCCCCTGCAGGCGGGTTCCCGGATGCAGGGTAACTGACGCGTCAATCCGTTCCGGATCCACCGAGTCATCCACAAAAACGGATTCCGGATGCGGCATCCGCACCCCTTTAACAATCAGTTTTTGTAAAGTTGTGTGATTCTGGGTTATCGATCCGGTTGCATCAGTGTCCATCAGTGTCCATCAGTGGTTTAATCGTTCACATTACACAAATCGTAATTCACGGAAAGATCAAAGTCGATTCCGCAGTTCTCTTAATCTTGCGAACACCTCCACCGGATCCGCCCCCGCCATCCCCAACACCTCCGCCACTTCCGGATCGTCCGCACGCAGAAACGGATTGTGCTCAATCTGTTCGGAAAGCCGCACCGGCATCGTCGGCAGATCCCCCGCGCGGCCTGCGAATTCGGCGAAACGGGACAAACTGCACAAATGGTGCTCCATGAACCGCAGATTGTCATCCGCATACTCATGTCCGCAGGCCAGCCAGGGGTCCCCCGGCAACGCGCGCAGCCGTTGAATCGAGGCCCAAAGCCGCTCAGGCGGTCCCGCGAACATGCGCCCGCACCCCCAGGCGAACAGGGTGTCCCCGCAAAAGCAGATCCCCAACTCCGGCAGCCAATACGAAAAATCCAACTCCGAATGCCCCGAAGTGTCGATCGCCTCCACGGTCAGGTTCTCCACGACGAATTGTTCTCCGTCCTTCACCCGACGATCCGCGGACACGCTTGAAGCCCCCCCGGGCGCGATCAGTGTACAACGCGTGCGCTCCACAAGATCCTCCAACCCCACCACATGATCCCAATGGGTATGAGTCAGAAGGAGGGTCGACAAGGTCCATCCCCTCCTCTCCAGGCAATCCATCATCACCTCCCCGACGGGCACATCCACCGCGATCACGATCCCGCCGTTGAGTTCCACAAAATACCCGTAATTATCCCGGGCCAGGATGCCGTAGTGAAGCCGCGGCATCCGGTTCTTCCCGTCCGCCGACAGCCCCTTGGTTTGCAGATTCACCGAATGCGTACTCCTGTTTTTGTGATTCATAATGAAAGGATTAAGTTAAATAAATTAATTTATGCCATAACCGACAAAAATATGTAAGAAATTGAATCGCATTCAAAGAAAAATCTGTTATCATGCCAAGCCTGAATTCCAAAAGGAAACCCACAGTTTTTAAGTCAAACAGAGGTACTACCCGGCATGATAATTTTGCACGCGAGCTATGCGGACCACCAACTACATATTTGGGGCGAAAAACCCGTCGACGACCTTGAGGGCGCCTCTAAAAACAAGGGAAAAAAATCTCCTGCACTTTTTCCTTATGACGCGGGGGAAGACACGCTCAAGGAAATTCTTTCGGAAACCTTGTTCGATCGATCCATTCGCCGTCAGGAAGCGGAAATGCGCACAGTGTGGCTTCCCACGTCCGGCCAGACCGCCATCGCGTCCAGCCCCCTGTTGAGCAAAAACCCGGTCGCGCACCGCGACGTGAAGTTTGAAGCCTGGAAAGTAACCACTCTCACCCTTCCCCTGGAAGGCACCATCGGGTTTCTGGCCGCGTTCGTGGGCAAAGAACTCCTGTCCTCCGGCGTGATGGGGGGAAACGACATTACCTTCTGGACCTGGGTCATGCGCTTTGCCGGCGGTCTGGTGGCACGTCAGGAATATCTGCCCGGACTCGAAAAAACCGCATCCGGCAAAATGGAGGCTCTGTGGGAACCCATTTTTCTGGGCAGTGACCTGGACTATTTAAACGAACTCATCGAGG
>JBBDRC010000181.1:0-4725 GCA_040905625.1 Kiritimatiellia bacterium | reverse complement strand
CCCACATCGCCGACCTGGATTACCAGGAAATCCGCATGTTCACCGGGAACTACGACGATTTCATGACCACCAACGCCATGTTGATGGAGAAGCGCTCCCGCGAAAACGCCACCAAAGAAAAACGCATCGATGAACTCCGCAGCTTCATCAACCGTTTCGCCGCCAACGCCAGTAAAGCCCGACAGGCCACCTCCCGCCAGAAAGAACTGGAGAAAATCGAAATCGACAAAATGAAACCCTCCTCGAGGGTCTCTCCTTACATTCGCTTCGATTCCGCCAACCGGCTCGGCGACCGGGTGATCGATGTCGAGGACATTTCCAAATCCTACGACGAGACCCTGTACGAAAATTTCTCCGCAACCATTGGCCCCGGCGAAAAAATCGCCATCATCGGCAACAACGGAGTGGGAAAAACCACTCTCCTGCGTATCCTCTGCGGCGAACTCAAACCCGACACCGGAACCGTCTCCCGCGGGGAAACCGTCGACCTTTCCATCTTCCCGCAGGATGCCATGACCATACTCGACCCCAAAAAGACCGCCATGGAATGGCTGTCCAAATTCTGCACGGACGAGCAACAGAAAGAAACCGAACTCCGCTCCGCCATGGGACGCATACTTTTCCGCGGGGAAGCGGTGTTCAAACCCTGCGAAGTCCTCAGCGGGGGCGAAAAAGCCCGGTTGATCGTGGCGGCCATGATCATGCAACAGGGTAACGTGCTGACCTTCGACGAACCCACCAACCACCTCGATCTGGAAAGTATCGAATCCCTCAACTACGGCCTCAGCCTGTTTGAAAACACCGTGGTGTTCGTCAGTCACGACCGTGAATTCATCGTCAGCCTCGCCACCCGCATCTGGGATATCCGGGACGGACAGATCATCGATTATCCCGGCACCCTCAAAGAATACGAAGCGTGGAAAAGCAAACAGGGCAAGAAGTAACCCTCTCCCCGGCCGCCCGCCGGGCCGGACTCCTGACCGCGATGCGGGAGCAGGCGGATCAAGGAACCCACTGCGGATCCTGCTGCGGAGTCTGTTGCACCTTTCTTGCCAATTCCATGCAGATCACGCCACTCGAAGCGGAAGATCTGCGGGACTGGCTCATTCAGGAAGGCCGCTGGACCCCGGAACTCTTTGATCAATTGGTCGCCAACGTCACCCGCTTCCGCCTCGACCGCGACCTGGGGGATGGGCGACGCAGCCTTTTGCGCCGCACCTACACCTGCCCCTTCCATCAACCCGGCCCCAAAGGCTGCACCATCGCCCCCACCCACAAACCCTACGGCTGCCTTGCCTTCAATCCCCGCCGCCCCGGGCTCACCGAAGGCGGAGATTGCGACTCGAATACAGGACTCCTTGAAAACCTCCAGGCCCCATCAAGTCCCAAAGCTCCTATCCCCGTTGCATTGCTTCGGTTGGTCGATGGATGATCCACGCAACGTGGCGATCCCATCAACTCAACCGTCCCACCCCCTGGTTCGCACTCAGCAAGAAATCAAGATTTCTGCGGCAAGGGACTGCCGCGCAACTGTACTTCGGCAGTCCCCGCCGAAAAAAATACGACAGCCTCTATATGGAACCGGGAGGCACTATCCTTTAATCGCGCCAAAGGCCGCGAACACGGAGTTCTTGTGCAGGATGTCCACCTGTGTAAACCCCGTCTCACGTAGTAAATCCAGTTGATAGGTCAGGGGCCGGGGGGAGTCTTCCACCTCGATGTACGCAAAGACCTCATCGCGGTAGCCGGGGCCCTTCAACGATTCCAGATACTCGCCGTAACGTCGCCACATCAGGTCATGAACCGCCGGGATTTCATGGGTGACCAAGTCGGTAATCCAGACGCTGCCGCCGGGCCGGAGCAGACGGTGGATTTTAGAAAAGGCTTCCCGGCAATCGTGATCATCCCGTAAATGATGCAAAACTGCGGCGGCCAGAATCACATCGTAGCCGTTCTCAGGCAATGAGGCGGTGCGGAAGTCCCCCACCTCCGGACGGACAACGCCCCCGTTCACGGCGGACACCCGTTCCACGGCCCGCTCCACCATGGGACCACTCAGGTCGAGCAGATCCACATCGAAATCCTGTCCATACACCTCCCGCAGTTTCAAGGTATTGTTCCCAGCACCGCAGCCAAGGTCCAACACCCGGCGTATAGGAGAGGTCGACGCGACAGCGGCCCGGGTGATCAACTCCATGGCCAGGGGAGCGTCAATGGTGGCGCTTTGACCGGTCTCCAAATTGGAAAACCGTTCCACGTCCGCGTCAAAACGTTCGCGGATCTCATTCACAGTGGATTTTTGTCGCTGGTTGATGTTCATACCTTATTCTCATATAAGAAGTCTGGAGAAAAAGCTCCCCAGCCATACTCGGTCATCCCGCAGAATGTGGCGGCGGTATTACGTGGAATTATCTTCATCGGCTTGCTCAAAAATTGATAAGGAACGAGCGGTTTTCGAAGGATCTTGTCTACAATCGATAACTCGGAAAACCCGGATTTCTTTTGCTTCGATCCTGTAATAAACCGCATATGGGAATCGTTTGGACAGAAGGCAATAATATCCCCGAAACTTTCGGTGAATTCCAGCATATACAATCAGGGAATCAACATCCGAAGAGAGAGAGTCCAGGAAATAATCACCGAGTCCCTCACCCTGCTTCTCATAAAAACGTTTCCCTCGAAGGAGGTCACGAGAGGCGGCCGAGAGTATCCGAAGTTTCATAACTCACGAAGTCTTTTTTTTGCATCGCTCCAGTCTTCAAAATGCTCTTTTCCTTCTTCAAGCAGACGTTCGGTCTCCTCCAGTTCGAGCGCGTGCCATTCAGGAGGTTCAAACGAATTTTCCTCTTGGCAAAAATCAGCCCATATTCTCTCCATGAGGCTGACTTTCTGTAATTTGGGAAGTTTCATAACTTCTGCTTCGATAGTTGTCATAACAATATAAATGACCCATAAACGGGAATTTTCAATTAATATCTGTGAATTTCAGCCAAAAAATTGGCTTTTATTCAGTCTTCGGCGAAAACCCGCCCCCTCCGGGAGTTTCGACTCGCAGGATGTCGCCGGGCTGCATGGCGAAAGTTCCTTTTCCGGGAAGAGTGCGGACAGGACGGCCGTCGGGGCGGATCAGCAGCTGTTTCCCGGGGTGACCGTCCCCGCCGGCGCCAGCGCCTTTGGGAGCGAGCAGGCGGCGTTCGGTGAGCAGGGTCACTTCCATCGGCACCAGGGCCTCCCATTCGCGCACCAGTCCGTCCCCTCCCCGTTGAGCACCCTCTCCGCCGCTTCCCTCCCGCAGTTCGAGGCGGCGGACCCGCAGGGGATAGGCGAATTCGAGGGCTTCCACCGGGGTGTTGAGGGTGTTGGTCATGTGACACTGAATCGTGGAGGCACCGGGCCGATCCGGACCTGCGCCCGCCCCGCCCGACAGGGTTTCATAATACGCAAAATCACGTCCGCCCAGAGTCACATTATTCATGGTTCCCTGGGACTGCGCGGGAATTTCTCCGGGCACCGCCCGTGACAGCAGGGTCAACAGCAAATCCACAATCCGTTGCGAGGTCTCCACATTGCCGCCCGCCACCGCCGAGGGCAGTCGCGCATCCACCACAGACCCCGGACGGGTGTGGAGGGTGATCGCACGGAAGGAGCCCGCGTTCACCGGTGGCGGACACCCGGGATCGTTCCTGCACAACCAGCACAGGAAGACATAATAGACCGCAGCTTCGGTAATCGCACGCACCGCGTTGAGACTGCCCTCGATGGAATCATCACTGTCCCGGAGATCCACCTCCACTCCACTTTCAGTGATCCGCAGCGTTCCGCGCAGCGTGGCGGCAATCGCATCCGCCCCGGCGTTTTCCAAATAGTCTTCCGCCTCCCAGCATCCCGTCGGCAATCCGGCCAGCGCGCCGCGCATCTGACGGTCGGCATAGTCGAACAGGGCCCGGTGAATTTGATTCAACTCTTCCGCATCACGTCCGCCCAGGCGTTCCCGCCAGCGCGTTTCCCCGATATGGTGAGCGTGCAGTTGGGCCCGCAGATCCCCTTTTCGCTCCGCCGGATTCCGGCTGTTGGCGTAGAGGATGCGCAGCAGATCCTCCTGCACCTCTCCGCCCCGCACCACCCGCACGGGCGGAATCCGCAGTCCCTCCTGATAAATACTGGTGCTGTTGGGAAGCGATCCCGGAGTCATGCCGCCCACGTCGGCATGATGCGCGCGGGTGGCGGTGTAACCCAGCAATTCCCCTGCCCGCCACACCGGACTGACCAGGGTGATGTCGGGCAGATGGGTTCCGCCCTGAAAAGGATCATTCAGCATCACCACATCCCCGTCCGCCAACTCCGGAAATGCCGTCCGCGCCGCCTCCACACTCCGCGGCATTGCGCCCAGATGAACCGGAATATGCGCGGCCTGCGCCAACAGGTATCCCTGCGCGTCAAACAGAGCACAACTGAAATCTTTTCGCTCCTTGATGTTCGGCGAATAGGCGGTACGTGCCAGCCCCGCGCCCATCTCGTCCGCAATCGAAGTATATAGCTGGTGAAACACCGACAGTTCGGTGGGGGAAATTTCAGGATCCGACCTCATGGCGCCTCCCGCTGTGCGATCAGGTTGCCCACCCGGTCAGGGGTCAGCGTCCATCCCTCCGGTATCAACAGAGTGGAAAAAACCTCCACCACCCGCAGCGGCCCCCGCAGACGGTCCCCCAACCGCAGTCGATCCCG
>JBBDRC010000180.1:0-4736 GCA_040905625.1 Kiritimatiellia bacterium | reverse complement strand
ACGCGGCATGCTTTCGGGCACCACCTCGATAAAGGCCGTGTCCTTGTCGTCCACCAAAAGGGTCCCCGCCGGATCGACGGGATCCGCATACGACAGGTTCAGAGTGGACAGGAGCAGCAGCCCCGCAGTGAATAGGGTGACGAAGGTTTTCGGAGATCTATGGATAGGATTCATGGTTTTATGGGGGTTTCGTGTGATGAGATTCAGTTTTTCTTCAATGCCGCGGTGAAACGTTTGACGGCTTCCTGGTTATTATTCGCTTTGGCTGATTCCAGTGCGGCCTGGACCCGGCTTCTGCTGTTTTCGGTTCCCAGCGAAACCAGGGCTTCCGCAGCCGCCTCCTGTAGCGAATCATCGTTGAGCAGCGAGGCCAAATAGTCTTCAGACCCGGGATGGCCGAAGCGGCCGATGGCCTCGATCAAAGCGGCCTGATTGACCCGCTGATGGTAGGTGGAGGGAAAAAGAGGAACCTGCGCCACCAGGTCATGCAACCGGAGTCCCGCCTCTTTCGGTGCCACATCCAGCAGAAGCCGGGTCAAAACGGGGAGCCGGTTGAGATCACGGCTTTTCACCGCCACCTGTTCCGACAACAGGTTCAGAACCGGCTCCGCTGCCGCCTCCCCCTGCCCTTTGAGCGCAACCGCAACCGCGGGCTGCAGGCCGGAGCCGGACTCCGAAAAAATCGCAATCATGTCCTCTATCCCGGCCGGAGAGGATATCTCCCCCAGCGCATGCAAGGCCTGCCGCCTCACATTCCAGATTTCCTCCGGATTGCGGGCCAGGGCAAACAGGTCGGCGGCAGCGGCATCCGCGGGATGTTCTCTCAGCTTCCTTGCCGCGTAAAAACGAACCTTCGCTTCGTCGGAAGCCAGCAGAGAGGTGAGCTCGGACGCATCGGCCCGTTCCACCGCCCGCGGCATGCCCTCGTCCAGCCAGCCCGCTTCGCGGTAGATGAGGACCGATGCCTGAACATTTTTTGCATCGGGGTTGGACCCGAAGGTCATCAGGGCATTCCGATCCCGCACCGTTTCCACAAACCGCTCGAATTGCAGATAGGGGTCGGCGTCCTCGATCACAATAAACCGGAAGGATTCCGGCCAGAGGACGCGGGCAAGCTCCGGGGTCTTGTAATTGCCCATATCCGCTTCTCCATAAATCGCGGCGGCCTGATAGTCGCCAATATTGCCGAATTCCGGAATAAAGAGCGTGTCGGGATATTTCTCCACCAGACGCACCCACAGTTCCGGCGGCACCCGGCCGGCTTTCCATTCCTGTTTGGGTCCGTAAGGCCGCCAGAAATAGTTCGTATCCACATAGAAAATTTCACAGCCCCAGCGCTCTTTGGCGTAGGCGACTTTGGCATCCAGCTCACGAAATGGATCCTCAGCCACAGTATGGGAATGAGCGGTGGTTTTCTTCTCTTCGTTATAGACCACCCGTGAAGTCCGCAGGGTGATGCCGATCTTCAGTCCGGCGTCTTTCAGAATCTGAAAGGCCTCGTCGATCACCAGATCCATCTGCGGATTCAGCAGGCGGATATGGCGCGGATCGCCGATATACGTGGTGGCATGGGGATAGGTCCCCCCCTCCAGATCCCAGACAATGACGCCCTGTGCATCGCCGGCTTTCGCCGCTTCCACCGTGTTCCGCATGGTGGACAGGATCCGCTGACGGAATTTTTCATCCGGTTCCGGGGGAACCACATCGTCCGGATGCTGAAGATTATGATCGGCCACCTCCCTGGAAACGCCTCCACCGAAGAAAAGCCGTATCATCAGGCGGCGGTCCGGCCACTCCAGAACCATGGGGTGTTCCTTCCGACAGGATTCAATGAAATCCTCGGCCACCACAAAAGGATCGGAACCCGGACCGCCAAAACGGAAACCCAGCCGGAAGCCGGTGCCCGCACCCGGTTCAATCCGGTGCTCGGCGGTGACATTGTCCACCAGCAGTTCCTCGCCCCCTAAAATCACTTTGACGGGAATCGCATCCGCTTCGACACTGGTCAATAACTTCACCGGGCGCCGGGGTTCAGAATCCAGAGAATAAACGATCGATCCCTCCGGGCCGACCACAGGAAGAAAGGGAGGACCGGCCACTCCGGCGGTGCTGCCTCCCCCTTTGGTGTATTGCCCCAATCCGGTCAGTTTTAAACTGTTGAGACGCAGTTCTGTGATCGTCTCCTCCGAGTGATTCTCCACCGTCATATGAATCTGCAGGCCTTCGGGCAATACATGATAGACCTGCCGGATGGTGCCCCAGGGGTAGGTTTCGGTCAAGGTACGGCTCCCGGGATCAAAGGAACGGCTGGAGGGATCCGCCCTCAATCCCGAACCCGACGCCTGTTTAACCAGCCATATTGTCCGCGGGATACTGTGTAGGCGCTCCACCCCCTCCACCTGAATGGAACTCAGGCCCTGCCCGTTAAAAAAAACGTCCGTTTTCGCCTGGAGCAAAGGAGAAAAGGCGATGCATCCCAACAGGACGTAAAGAAAGACAGGAGTTTTAAATGTATGGGTTTTCATAAGAGTCAGAATAAGCGTTTTTTGGCTAAAGAGTCCGAATGCCCGGGCCGCCAGGTGTTCTGCACGACCACAGTCAGGAAATCTAATGTGAGCAATAAGCAACTAACAGTACGCGACATTAAAAGTAAATGTCAATACTGACTTTTTTTAAGTACGCTATAACCTTGTATAAGATGTTGTTTTTTTAACTTTAGACAATTTAAAGCCTATAAATAATGCGTATGAAACCCAGCAGAACCCAAAGCAGTCTCAAAATTATCGCAGCAGAAGCCGGTCTGGCCGAAGGCACCGTGTCACGTATCCTCAAAGGAACCGACCCGTGTGCGGTGGACACCAGAAAATGTGTGTTGTCTATCGCAAAAAAACACAAATACCGACCCAACATGCTGGTCACCGGTATGCAGACCGGCCGCACCAAAAGCATCGGGGTCATGGTCCCCTTTGTTGACGAATTTTATGGCCAGATCATCTACGGCATTCACAATCAATTGGTCCTCAGTGAACACGTTCCAATCGTGCTGTGCAGTTACCAGTCGCCCGCACCCCTTCGGGGCGCACAAACTCATCTCCCGTGTGCCCGGGGCTGCTTTACCCCGGGCTACCTGCGTTGCCCCCATTCGGGGGCGTTTTTCTCAGGATTTTGGCTCCTATAAGGCTTAAGTGCCATTCTCGGCAGAGGGCTTATTTCGTTATCTGTTTATAAAATGCGTTGCGCTCCCGGGTCAGCCCCGGACCGGAGCCGTGAAAATGGGAGAAACCGGGGTGAAAAGCTTTTTGGCTTTCGTCCAGAGCGGTGAGATTTTTGTAGATCGACAAAGGTCCCATTGCATGCACAGTGACATCACCGATGTTAATCCCCACGTGCGTGGGAACCTGAATCAACGGTGCAAAATTTGCCGGATTGTAATAACTCAGCAGTTTTTCGACCTCTTCCCGGCTGCTTCCCTCGGGTATCACCCCGAAGGAGGGTCCGAAGCTTTCGTAATAGCGCATGATTTCGTGCGGCTGGGCATTGGACGGGCAGTCTGCGAAACAGGCAAGAATGCGGGGATCAAGCGCCGCCGTCACAATTGCCAGCGCACCGCCCTGACTGCCGCCGGCGGCCACAATACGGTTCATATCCACCAGGTCCGGCCGGGTTGCGAGATAATCGACCGCCCGCACCATGGCGGTGTACCAGGATCTGGCCACATACGTGTCGCGGTCTTCCAAAGGACCCCACCAGGGCGGATTAAAGGGAACATCCGGGGCATCGATTTCATGACCGCGAATCAGGGGGATGATCGTCACGAAACGTTTGTCCTCGCGGATGTCCGAACCGAACACCCCGTCTTTTCCTTTATTGATCCGGAAGCCGCGGGTGCCGGGATGCGCGGTGACAATCGCGGGCAGCGGACGCTCCCCCTCACGTGGCACGTACATCATGGCATGAAAACGCTTCCCTTCCCAACCCGTGAAGCTGACGCCGTAGATCTCAAAATCCGGCACGTCTTTGTATTTCTCCACCCGGACGGTTTCGGGCTCCAATGGAATCTCCGCCAACGTGCCCAGGGTTTCTTTCCAGAAGGACTCAAAATCATCCTCAACCAGGAGGTTCGGTTCGAAGTTCTCCCGGTCGTACATCATACGGTACCGGTCGTTCCACAGCATTCTCCCCTCCCCGTCCACAATCCGCAGCCAGACTTCGCTGACCCCGGGCAGGGTGAACTGGGGGTTGAATTTTCCCGTGATTTGCCCCGGCTCCTTCCCGCTCAGATCCACTTTTCCAAAATAATGCGGCGTCCTGTAGGCGTGGATCACCTCCAGCTCGGCGTGTCCTTCGAACGGTTCCGGGCCTTTCCACTCGAAGACGAATCCGTAGTCCAGTTCCGTATCGGGGCTGTACTCCGGATTCACCACCCCGAAAGTGGCCACCCCGCCGGAGACGCGGGGGAAATCCGCAGGGTCGTCCGAACTGTACACGTCAAAATGCGCCTTACCCATGCGGCTCGGTCCGCGAGGCTCGGTCTCAAAAGACAGGCGGAAGGGATTGGCTTTGAACCCGGGGGTATCGAAAACCAGCGCCAGCACCTCTGCTCTGGACGGATGGGTGACCGTGCCCGCAGTAAAGGCGGGTGGCTCTCCCTTTCCGTTACGGGGGGTGGTGGATTCAATCACCAGCTCGGTTCCGGACGCATGCACCAACACCGCTTTGCGGGTGGAGAGCGACTC
>JBBDRC010000179.1:0-4746 GCA_040905625.1 Kiritimatiellia bacterium | reverse complement strand
CGGGTTGGATGTGAATGTGCAGGTGGTGTGGGTGTCGTCGTAGCTGTAGGTGGTGGTTGGGTTTGTCTGTTTGGTGGAGGGGAGTGCGGGTGCATCGTAGGCATAGAGGCCTGTCCGGGATGGAAGCAGAGTATGGGTGCGTCGTAGACGTGTCCTGCGGGTCAGGGCGGCGAGGGGTAGGAGGGTAAGTGCCAACGGAAGTTGTTGGGGGAGAGGGTGCTGTTCAGTTGTTGAGGGGTTGAGTGGTTTCGTTGTAGGTGTAGTCGGCCTTGAATTTACAGTTTGGTGGGCCGGCACCATGATTCCAATGGACAGGTGTAGCAGTAGCAAAAGCGTCAGGCAACAGAGACAGCGCATCATTTGGTGAGGGTAACAGGGGTGCCGGAGATAGACAAGAAATTTCTATTCCAGGACCTTCCCCATTTTTTGACGGGATCAAGTTTGCCAAGGTACCATTTAGTTTTTGACAGGATAAGAGGATTATTCGGATAGCGCCATCTTGCGACACTAATTTCTGAACGGACCCTTAGTCAAACCGGTTTATCCCTGTCCCTAAAGGGCATACGCCCATCTGAATCACCATCGCCTGAAAATGATTGCATCGGGGGGGATTTTGGATCATATAGGATTGATGACAACGAAAATCTTCACCTTTGGCGAAATCATGGGCCGTCTGCAGCCGGACGGCCATTACCGTTTGAAACAAGTGATGCCCGGCGCACTCAACTTCACTTTCGGGGGGGCGGAGGCGAATGTGGCCGCGTCTATCTCGATTATGGGAAAAAAAGCGGGTTTTATCACCGCGTTGCCCTCGAATGATCTGGGGGAGGCCTGCGTCGGGTATCTGAACAGCGTGGGGGTGGACACTTCGGGCATTCTGCAACGGAATGAGGGCCGCATGGGGTTGTATTTTATTGAGGCGGGGGCGAATCAGCGGGCCTCCAAAGTGGTCTATGACCGCGCACACTCCACGGTGAGTCAGACTCCGGGGGAGGCGTATGGATTTGAACGATTGTTCGAGGGCGGGGACTGGCTGCACATCAGTGGAATCACTCCGGCGCTGTCGGCCTGCGCGGCCGATGCGGTGCTGGCGGCCGCGAAACAGGCCGAAAAGGCGGGGTTGTCGGTTTCGTGCGATTTGAATTTCCGGAAAAAGCTCTGGGACTGGCAACCGGGCACTCCGGCCAAAAAACTGGCGGGAGAAACCATGCGCAATATCCTGCCGTTCGTGGATGTGGTTATTGCCAATGAGGAGGACGCGTCGGATGTGCTGGGGATTGAAATCGAAGAGCAGGATATTCATTCGGGCAGCCTGAGGATCGACCGCTACCCTGAGGTGGCGAAGTCCATTGTGATGCAATTCCCGAATGTGCGTCAGGTGGCCATCACCCTGCGGGAGAGCCTGTCCGCAAGTCACAACAACTGGGGCGCGATGTTTTATGATGCGGAGGAGGAGCAGGCCTTTTTTGCCCCGATGGTGAACGGGGAGTATCAGCCGTATCCCATCAAAAACATTGTGGACCGGGTGGGCGGCGGCGATTCGTTCGCGGCGGGTCTGATCTACGCCTTGAACGATCCGGATCTGAAGGACCCGGAATCCGCCGTGGCCTACGCGGTGGCGGCCTCCTGTCTCGCCCATTCCACGATCGGGGATGTGAACTATTCCACCCGGGACGAGGTGATGGCGCTGATGGATGGCAATGCCTCGGGGAGGGTGCAGCGCTGATGATTGATTTTGACCAAAACAAAGTGATTCCGGTGATTGTGCTGGATGATGCCGACGACGCGCTGCCGCTGGCGGAGGCGTTGCTGGCGGGCGGTATCGGGATTATTGAAATCACCTTCCGCACCGCGGCGGCCGCCGAATCCATTTCCCGCATTGCATCGTCGCTTCCCGAAATGCAGGTGGGCGCCGGCACCGTGATTACCCTGGAACACGCGCAACGGGCTCTCGACAGCGGAAGTCAATTCGCGCTGGCTCCCGGCTGTGATTCGGAGACGGTTCGGTTTTTCCAGGAAAAACAGGTGCCGTTCATTCCCGGCATCATGACCCCCAGCGATTTGCAGGCCGCCTATGCTCTGGGCTGCACCCGCATGAAATTTTTCCCGGCGGAAGCCGCGGGAGGCGTGAAAATGCTCAAGAATCTGGCGGCCCCCTATCAGCATCTGGGAATTCGCTTCTGTCCCACCGGCGGTATCAGCCCTGACAATATGGATGACTATCTGAGTCTGGAATCGGTGTTCGCGGTGGGCGGTTCCTGGCTGGCCACCCGCCAACAGATCGCCGACAAGGACTGGGCCGCCATTACCGAACAGGCGAAAGGGGTTTCGCGTGTTTGAGAAGGGAAGGAGATGAAAATGAAAGCGGTCTGATTTATCCGGTATGAAATCGGCAGGGGTTCGGCAGACCGGGGTGATTTCCAGAACTCAGTTTGAATGATACTTTCGTTTATTTTTCCCGCAAATCCAAATGTCATAATAATTCAGGATTAGGAGGTCTCACACAAGTACCCGATACTTTCACTGTGACCGTGTACTCGTACAAGAGGGAATTTGAATTTTCTATTCTGCGTAAGGAAGCGGAATGCGGTATGAGGCGGGGAGATACTGGTCATAATCATGCGAGTTGCCATTTTCCCGCTCCATGGTGAACGTCAGGCGTGCGGGGAGGGGGGGATGCTCCTCTGCCTCCTCCTCATCCGGTGGCCAGTTCGTGAAGGTCTCACCCTGATGGACGGCCCGGACGGTCCATCGCTGTACTCCGGACGCCACCCGATTGGTTTGGGTGAGGGGCGGAAATCCGCTTCGGGAAATTCGGAGCAGGTTTTGATTCTCCAGAAGATAGTGCACTTCTGTCTGCAGGTGAATCTCCCGGGCGTTTTTCAGCAGACTGACAAACTCCAGCCCGTCCTCCTCTGAAAACCGGAGGGCGGGAGTGTCCACCCCCACCGGAGCAGGTAAAAGCGCGTCCATTTCGCGTTCGAGTTGCGCCCATGCCGGATCCATCGGATCCATGATCGGTTTGCTGATTTCCGAGGCGACCTTGCTCACGCTGTCGAGGATGATCCATGCCAGTCCCACCACCACACTGACCAGTGCGAGCGCGATCAGGACTTCAATCAGGCTGAATCCATGGTCGCGAACTCGTGCAGGATGTCGCATGGTTACAGCGGCGGGTTTTGCCAAATGTGGCAGATGATCAATCCCCCGCCAATCAGCAGCAGCAACAGAGCGGTCCTAAACGCGCAGCGTTCCGGATTTACCTGTACGAATTCGTCTTCAGGCTCGTTTGGGTCCCCCCCGGCTGGGCGTGCGGAAGCCGATTCCCGCAATGCCTCCTCGTCAAGATCGAGATTGATCATGGTGTCCTCCAGCTTCTGGGAGGCCTCGATGGGCTCCAGGGAGGTGAAAACCTTGGAGAACGGATCCTGATCCTGAGGAGAGATCAATTCCGGACCATCCACCACGAAACTCACATTTCCAAACTCAAGGGTGTCGCCGTCCAATACGTATCCGGGCTCCGAAATCAGGGCGTAATTCAGGCGGGTGCCGTTGGTGCTCCCCATATCGACAACGCAGAGTTGATTATCCTGTAACTTCAGGCGGGCGTGCTGGGAGGAGATGGACGTGTCCGAGAGCACAACATCACATTTCTTTAAACGGCCCAGAAGCAGGTTCTGACCCTCTTTGATGGTAATTTGGATTTGATCGTCGAGTGAAGTAAGCGTAACCATAGGGGATGAGTATGAACATCTTTTTGGGAATTTGCAACGCATGAAATGTATTTGTGCAACCAGCGTGAGTCTTGGGTACGACGCCTTTTCAGGTCTCGGGGAGGTGGTGGAACTGGCGGAGACGGATTTTTCGCCCGGGCGGATTCAGGGGGCGGACGCGGTGATTACGCGTTCGAAGACCCGTCTGAACCGGTCGCTTTTTCAGGGGACGGGCGTGAAATTCGCGGGAACCTGCACGGCGGGGATTGATCATGCGGATCCCGAAACCCTGGCGGAACTCGGGGTGCATTTCGCCTCCGCACCCGGTTGCAACGCCAATGCGGTGACAGAATATGTGCTGGCGGCCCTGTTGGAGGCCTCTGATCGGCTGGATTTTCGATTCAAGGGAAAAACCCTGGGAATCATCGGGCATGGTCAGGTGGGAACCCGGATGGACCGAAAAGCGGAGGCGCTCGGATTCCGGGTATTGCGACATGACCCCCCCAAACAGGCCGCGGGAGGAAAGGGGCCGTTTGTGGAACTGGAGACGTTACTGCGGGAATCGGATGTGGTGACCCTGCATGTTCCCCTGGTGGAAGACGGTCCGTTTCCCACCCGGGGGTTGTTGGGTGAGGCCGAACTGGCGTTGCTCAGACCCGGCGTGATCCTGCTCAACGCCTGTCGGGGAGAGGCCATCGACACGGCTCCTCTTGTCGAGGCCAGGCGTTCGGGTCGTATCGCCTGGCTGGTGCTGGATGTATGGGATCCCGAACCACGGATTCCGGCGGAACTGCTGGGGATGGCGGATTTGGCAACGCCGCACATTGCCGGACACTCGGTGGAAGGGAAAGTCAACGGCACCCGTCAAATTCGGGAACAGCTTTGTGACGTGATGAAGCTGAAGGTTCCGGTCTGGGATCCGGAACCCTTAATGCCCGCACCGGAAAATGCGGCAGTGTCTCTTTCCGATGAAGGCAGCCTGGAGGAACGGCTGCGGATCTGCGTGAAGGCCTGTTACGATATACGGCTGGAC
>JBBDRC010000178.1:0-27574 GCA_040905625.1 Kiritimatiellia bacterium | reverse complement strand
TGCTGAATAAGCGCAATAAACGGGATGGTCAAATTGCCTATTTCAGTTCGATCGATAAAGCCCGGTTCCGCAGAATCGTGCGTCCGGGCGACACCTTGATTATGGAAATTGTCATGATCCGGGCGCGTTTGAATCTGGCCAAAGTTCAGGCCACCGCCAAAGTGAACGGCGAACTGGTTTCCGAAGGGGAATTGATGTTCCATGTTGAGCGCTCCTGAGGGTACCATGCCGATTATCGATTCCAGATCCGTTGTTCATCCCGATGCCCGGATTGGCGAAGACGTGGAAATCGGGCCTTTTTGCACAGTGGGACCCGATGTCACTCTGGGTGACGGCACGGTCCTGAAATCGCATGTGAACGTGGATGGATACACCCGCATTGGCGAAAAGTGCACCCTGTGGCCTTTTTCCTCCGTGGGTACCCGGACCCAGGATTTGAAGTTCAAGGGGGGGAGACCCGGAGTGAAAATCGGGAACGGAACCACGCTGCGGGAATATGTCACTGTGAACGCGGCCACCTTCGACGGGGATTTCACGGTGGTGGGCGAACGCTGTCATATCATGGCTTATTCACATGTGGCGCATGACTGTCGCCTGGGAGACGAGGTGATCATGGCCAATGCGGCCACCCTGGCGGGGCATGTGATCGTGGAGGACCAGGCGATTATCGGTGGATTGTCCGGGGTGCATCAGTTTGTCACAATTGGCAAACTCTCCATAACCGGCGGCTGCTCCAAGGTCGTGCAGGATATCCCCCCGTTCATGACCGCCGACGGGAATCCGCTGCAGGTGCGCGGCATCAATAAAATCGGGCTGGAACGGCACGGTGCCTCCAAGGAGACCATCCGCAATTTACTGGAGGCGTACCGGCTGCTCTACCGCCGCAAAATGGGGGCGAAGGAAATGGTGGCCCACAGCCGGAAACACCTGTCGCGAATCGCGGAACTGGAACATTTGGAACAATTTGTTGAAAACTCTCAGCGGGGAATCAGTCGATGAAAGCACTTCTACTTTGTGGTTTCCTGTTGTGGGCGGGGGCACCGCTGTGGGGTCAGACCGAACCCGCTGAACAGTACGTGAATTTTAATTTTGAACAGGTGGAACTCGAGAATCTGGTCAATCTGGTGGGACAACAGACCGGCAAGCGCTTTGTGCTGGATTCCTCGGTCACGGGCCGGGTGTCGGTGATTACCCGGGAAAAAATTCCGTTGCCGGAGGTGTTTCCGTTTTTTATCGCGGTTCTGGAGGGGAGCGGATTCACGGTGGTGGACCGGGACGGGGTCTATCACATCCGCAAGCTGTTGGGCGAAGATCCGCTGGAGGCACCGGTGGTGGGGGCGGAATCTCCGTTGAGCGGCGTGGGCCTGATCACCCGGGTGATCAAGCTGGAGCATATCCGGGCCTCGGATGTGCGCCCCTTGCTGGAACCGATGGTCCGTCAGGCGGAACAGGGGAGTTTGTCGGCCTTTGCGCCCACCAATCATTTGATTGTGACGGATACCGCATCGAATTTAAAGCGGATTGAGGAGCTGATCGCCGAGCTGGACCGTCCGGGGCAGTCGACCCATCTCACGGTGATTCCGTTGAAATACGCGTCCGCCCGCGAGTTGGCCCGGCAAATCACGCAGGCTCTGCTGGGGGCGGAAAGCTCGGGACAACAGATTTCGCGCCGGGTGCAGGAGGTGGTGGCCGGGGCCGGGAATGTGCCCTCCGATTTCACGTTGGTGGCGGCGGAACAGGCGAATTCCCTGATTGTATCGGCGGGTCCGCTGCAGCTTCGGCAGATTCAGGAAATGGTGGAGCAACTGGATGTGCCCCCGGAAAGCGTGGCCTCCGGTCGATTGCGGGCGGTGTTTCTGAATTACCTCAACGCGGAGGATGCCGCCAGGCAACTGACCGCTTTGCTGGAAAAACGGAAAGACCCCGACCCCCGCGACAGCATTGCAGTGGAGGCGGATGTGTCCAACAACGCGGTACTGGTGGACGCGAGTCCTCTGGCGTTCGCATCCGTCAAGGATTTGCTGATGGAGATCGACCGTCCCCTGCAACAGGTGTTGGTGGAAGTGATGATTGTGGAGGTCACGGATATGAACGCTCTGGATCTGGGAGTGGAATGGGACAACATCGACCAGCCACAGGAAGGAAGCACCACCGTCATCGGACGCAGTCGTCCGGGTGAAAACGATGTCATCAATCAACTGCTGACGGAAAACACCTTCCCGCAGGGCCTGACCTTTGGCCTGGCCCGTGGCACCATCACACTGCCGAACGGCACCGAAGTGGCGCGTTTGCCCTTTCTGTTGCGGGCGTTGGCGGGAAAACGGAACGTGAATATTTTATCCAACGTGCCCCTTCGCACTCAGAACAACGCGGAAGCGAGTGTGAGCGTGGTGAATAATATTCCGATTTTAAAATCAACCATCGAAGGGGGGACCGGGGCGAACCGGGACGTGATTCAGAATATCGAGCGAATGGATGTGGGAATTAAACTGACTCTGAAACCCCAGGTGAATCCCAACCGGGAAATCACATTGCAGCTCAATCCCAGTATTGAGGCGGTGATTCAGGAAACCGAGCAGGGGACCCCCCTGACTCCTACCATTGCGCGACGCGAGGTGAAAAGCACTTTGACCATGCCGGACCGCTCCACGGTGGTGATCAGCGGGTTGATGCGGGAGGATGTGGTCAAAGAAGAATTCAGCGTTCCCTTTCTGGGGCGGATTCCGTTGCTGGGCGCCTTGTTCCGCAGCACGTCCAATCGTAAGGAAAAGACGAATCTGCTGATTTTCGTGACCCCGTACATTGTCACCGACGAGGCCGAGAACGACGAAACCAACGAACGGTGGCGTATACGCACGGGTCTGCAATCGACTGACCCCGACAAACTGCTTCAGCCATGAGCCACTCCCCGGAAATGGAACGGTTGCATGATCTGGCCGATCAATATCAGTGCCGGGTGATGGAGGAAATTCCCGAGTCCTGGCTGGATGTGTCCCTCACTTCGGGCCTGCCGGTGGATTTTGTGCGCAGTGTCCCCTTTTTACCGGTGCGCGACGGGGAACAGGTGCTGGTGGCCTGCACCGACCCCGCAGTGGAGATGCGGGTGCCTGAATTGGGGGTGGTGCTGAAAGGCGAGGTGGAGCCGGTGTTGGTGCCGGAGAGCGTGCTGATGTCCGCGATCAATCGATGCTTTTCGATCAAAGTGGATGCGCCGGTCCCGAAAGCGGAGCCGAAACCGGAGCTTAAAGCGGAGCCTTCGGGCAAATCGGGAATGCATGCGGATGATCGCGAGGATTTGTTGCGACACTCCTCGGACGCGCCGGTGGCGGCGAAGGTGAGCCGGCTGTTGCTGGACGGACTGGAGATGGGCGCGTCGGATATTCATTTGGAGCCGCGGGGCAAACGAACGGAGGTGCGGTTTCGATTGGACGGGGTGTTGGTGGTGCAGTCGGAGATCGAAGCGGGTCTGGAGGACGCGGTGACCTCCCGCATCAAAATCATGGCGCGTCTGGATATTGCGGAGCGCCGGTTGCCCCAGGATGGCAATGCCCGGGTGCGGGTGGGAAACCGGGAGGTGGATATCCGGGTGTCGAGTCTGCCGGTGGTGGACGGGGAGCGGTTGGTTCTGCGCCTGTTGGGTCGGGAAAACACCTTGTTTTCCCTGTCTGAACTGGGAATGCCCGCGGGGGTGATGGGCGAATTCCGGAAGTTGCTGCGCAGCCCCCACGGGGTGATCTGGGTGACCGGGCCCACGGGGAGCGGGAAAACCACCACCCTGTACGCGGCACTGCAGGAACTGGACACCGTGCGCAAGAATGTGCTGACCATTGAGGATCCGGTGGAATATCAACTCCCGGGCATAGGGCAAATGGCGGTTCAGCCGCGCATCGGACTCAGTTTCGCAGCGGGATTGCGATCGATTTTGCGGCAGGATCCGGATGTGATTCTGGTGGGCGAAACCCGGGACGAGGAAACCGCGGACATTGTGGTGAGGGCTTCCATGACGGGTCATCTGGTTCTCAGCACCCTGCACGCGAATGATTCGATTTCGGCCTCTCTGCGGTTGACCGACATGGGGGTGGAACCTTTTCTGGTGGCGGAGGCGACCCGGGGAGCCATGGCCCAGCGTCTGGTCCGCTGTCTGTGTCCGGAGTGCGCGATTTCCGCCGCCGAAGCCGGAGATATCCCCCTTCCATTGAGGGGAATGGAGTTGGGTGGCTCGAAAACCGCAGCGGGTTGCGGGCGGTGTCGTGAAGGATACCGCGGACGCAAGGGGCTGTTTGAACTGCTGCGGATGGACGAGGATCTGCGGGGGCTGATTCGGAGGAACGCCACTGTGGAGGAACTTCGACAACAGGCGGTCGGCAAGGGCTTCCAGGGAGTGTGGCAGGCGGGCGCTGAACTGGTGAGGGCGGGGGTCACCTCGGTGGCTGAGTTGCGGCAGGTCCTCGGGGAAGGGGAGTAGGCGCGGATGCCCACGTTCAGGTACCATGCCTACACGACTGCCGGGAAAGGTGTTCGCGGCCGTAAGGAAGGCTTGAGCATCAAGGATGTCCGGGAGGGATTGTTGGCGGAGGGATTGTATGCGCGGGAGGTGCGCCCGGTTTCAGAAAGTGTGCGCCGTCAGCGGTTCCCGGTGGGGGTTCGCAGTGTGTTTTACCGCGAATTGGGGGCGTTGTTGAACGCGGGGCTTCCGCTGGACCGATGTCTGGAACTCCTGTCCGAGCATCCGGAATTGGGCGGAGGGGATGACGTTCTGCCGTTGGTGCGGGATTTGGTGCGGGAGGGGCGGGAGTTCAGTACCTGTCTGCACGAACACCTTCCGGGAATGAGGGAGGACGAGGCCGCGGTGTTGGCGGCGGGAGAACGGGCGGGAAATCTGGCGGTGGTGGCGGGGGAATTGGCCGACTATTTGGACGGGGAGGCCCAGATCCGCGAACAACTGCGCACGGCCCTGGTCTATCCGGCGGTGATTTCGATACTGGCATTGGTGGTCCTGGGGGTGTTGGTGGGCTTTTTGTTGCCGGTCTATGAAAAACTGCTGGAAGGGTTGAATCAGGATCTGCCATTCGTGACCACCCTGATTCTGCAGACGGGGAAAGGGCTTCGCCATCCGCTGGGAATCCTGGCGGTACTGGCCGTGGGCGCGGGCATGGTGTGGGGCGTCCGCAGGCTGATCCGCAGCCCGCAGTCGGTCTTTCCCGAGCGCCGATTTCGGTTTCCTGTTTTGGGCACGACATTCGCCTCCCTGGCCCGGGCCCGTTTTGCCCGCACGCTGGCCCTGTTAATGGACGGGGGGGTGGGATTACCCGAGGCGATGCGGGTGGCGGGACGGGCCACCGGTTCCCCCTGGCTGAGTGAACGCTGCGCACGGGCCTCCGAGCAGGTGACGCAGGGGACGCGGGTGGCGGAAGCGGTGCTGGAAGTGCCGGTGCTGAAGGAGGATTTGCCGGGGTGGATACGGGCCGGAGAAGCCTCCGGAGATCTGGCCGGATTACTGCGACACGCGGGACTGAGCCACCAGCGGGCCTGGAACCGGGGATTGGTCCGGGCGTTGGCGTTGGTGGAACCGCTGCTGATCATTAGCGTGGGGATTCTCATCCTGGTGGTGGCACTGGCGATTTTATTGCCCATGTTGAAAGTGAATCAGAGTTTAGGCTTCTGATGCTTGCTTTTTAAGTATGACTGACGCATGATCGTCTCTTCAAAAACTCCTGTGGAGATAATGTGTATTTGCGGACGAAACTATCGCTGAATTTTCTGTTAATGGCCTTGCTGATGATCGCCATCGGAGCGGGCTATTTTATGTCCTCCGGTCTGATGAATGAGAAATTTGAAGCGATGTCAGAGCAGAGTGCCCCCGCCATGGAGGCGCTGGTCGAGACCCGGGAACTGATGTGGGGCCTGTGGGAGGAGCGGGAGGACGAGGACTCTACCCGTGCGGTCTTTCGAAATGCGGAATCGCTGATTCTGACTTACCGCGAAGCCACCCGGGCTCCCGCCGGTTTGGACATTGCACGGGATCTGAGGGGGGAGTTGTTGGAGGTTCAGGAGGGATTCACCGGAATTCCCCTGGAACGCTTCACTCAGCATCTGCAGGAAATAAACCGAATCATTTCAACGGCACTCGAGGCTGAATCCGACTTGCTGTCGGAACAAACCGCCCGGGTGATGCGGATCAATCAGCGGGTGTCCCGGTTGAGCCTGCTGCTGATCGGGGCGGCCGTGTTTTTTTGTTTGCTGCCGGGATGGTGGTTGGCGTCGTGGATCAGCTCCGCGCTGCTGGATGCGCAGAAGGCGGCGGACCAGGTGGCCGCCGGGGATCTCACTCAGCGCTTGCCCGAGAAGGGGAAAGATGAAATTTCGAAACTGGCCGCCGCCTTTAATCGCATGGTGGACACTATTCGACAGGCGGATGAGGAAATCACCCGTGAAGTGGATGACCGGGTCCGGGCGGAACGGAAGGCGCAGGTCGCGGCAAAAGCCAAAAGTGATTTTCTCGCGCACATGAGTCATGAATTCAGGACGCCGCTGAACGGAATTCTCGGGTATTCGCAGATGTTGGCAATGGATAAAGGCCTGTCCGACAAAAACCGGGATGTGGTGAAAAGCTTGAAGAAAAGCGGGGAGAGTCTGCTGGAACTGATCAATGACGTGCTGGACCTCACCAAAATTGAAGCTCAGAAAATGAATGTGTTGAAGAGCCGGTTTTATTTAGGGGATTTTCTGGAAAGTTTGTCGGAAGGCTATGAGGAGCAGGTCAAACGAAAAGGGGTCAGATTTACATTGCGCATGGATGAGTCCCTGCCCGAGGATATTCTGGCGGACCAAATCCGGCTGCGGCAAATTCTGGTGAATCTCCTCGGAAACGCCATCAAATTCACGGATGAAGGGGAAATCGGGATTGTGGTCACGCCCACCGACGGAGGGATCCGGTTTGCGGTGTTCGATACCGGGATAGGCATCGACCCGAAGGATCACGAAGCGATTCTGCAACCGTTTCAACAAGTGGACCATCTGGACCGTCAGCATCAGGGGACCGGATTGGGCCTGCCGATCACCAGTCGCCTCCTGGATATCATGGGATCGAGTCTGAATATCAAAAGCACGGTGGGGGAGGGATCCACGTTCTGGTTTGATTTGCCTCAGCCGGATGTGAAATCCCGCAGGCTGGTTCAATCGGCGACCCGCATAACCGGCTATCAGGGGGAGATCCGCAGGATTCTGGTGGCGGAAGACCACATGGGACCCGCCGCGTTGTTGATCCCCCTGTTGCGGAAGGTGGGATTTGACCCCCTGCACGAGCGGAATCCGGAAACGCTGGTCGAGACCTGCCAATTGTTTCATCCGGATGCGGTGCTGATGGATTTGTATTTCGGGGAATCGGACGGGGTCGAACGAATGTTGGAACTGCAAAATGCCTATGACCGCGTCCGGGAAAATTCAGCTCCGCCGGTGCTGTTGTTTTCGGACCACCGGAAACCGGATGACCGGGAACGCGCTCTTCGATCCGGAGCGAATGCGTTTCTGGGAACGCCCATTCGATTTGCCGATCTGTTGTCCGGTTTACGGGACGAACTGGATTTGGTGTGGATTGAAGATTCGGGTGATTCCTCCACTGAATCGGATCGTGAATCTCCGGCGGAGGTTTCCGTGCCTGAACATTTCCCCGATCACGATCAACTCCATGAACTCCTGAGCCTGACCCGGGCCGGAAATGTCCGACAATTGAGGGAAAAACTGGTCGCCTTACAGCAGGATCACGCGGATTTGAGCACATTCTGCAATCGAATGCTTGAATTAACTGCGGATTATCGCATGAATGCCATACTTCAGGAACTCGAAAGCCGGGCCGGGGAGCCCGCGTAACTTTTTTTATGAACACTCATCACGATCTTTCGGAACATGAAATCCAACGCATCCTGCTGGTGGATGATAATCCCACCAATATTGATGTGCTGTTTACGTATCTTTCTCAGGAAGGCTACGAGGTGCTGGTCGCTGAGGATGGAGTCACGGCCCTGGAGCGGTTGACATTTGTGAAGCCGGATTTGATTTTGCTGGATATTATGATGCCTCATATGGATGGCTTTGATGTCTGCAGACAACTGCAGGCGGATCCCGAAACCCGGGATATTCCGGTGATCTTTATTACCGCGCTGGGGTCGGTGGAAGATAAAGTGGCCGGATTCAAAGCGGGTGGCGTGGATTACGTCACCAAACCGTTTCAAAACGAGGAAATCCTCGCCCGGATTCGCAACCACATGGAGTTGCGCACCATGCGGCGGAATTTGCAGGTTCAAAATGAACAGTTGCGCTCCCAGAACGAGGCTCTGGACGCCTACGCCCGCACAGTGGCCCATGATCTGAAAAATCCTCTGAACCTGATTCTGAATTTTTCCAGGTTTATCGAAGAGGAGCGGGTATTGACCGGAGTTCCCGAACAGGATTTACAACGCATCATCGAAAGCGCGGAGCAGATGAACCACATTATTCAGGATCTGCTGTTGCTCGCGCAGATGCGAAAAGAGGATCTGGATGTGGTGGAAGTGGATATGCTGTCGGTGGTGCAGCAGTCTCTGGATCGGCTCCATCTGGACATTGAGCGCAATCACGCGAAGCTGACGCTTCCCGATTCCTGGCCGAATCCCATGGGTGTGGCCTCCTGGATTCAGGCGGTTTGGGTGAATTACATTTCCAACGCTATTAAATATGGGGGTGAGCCGCCGGAAGTGAAGCTGTATTGGGAAGAAATCCCTTCCCGTCCCGGGTATGTCCGGTATGGTGTGCAGGATAATGGTCCCGGTGTGGACCCGGAGAAACAACATCGTATCTTCAAGGAATTCACCCGGATTGGAGGTGAGAAATCGGAAGGTCACGGTATCGGACTCTCCATCGTCAAACGGGTCGTTGTCCGCCTGGGGGGAGACGTCGAAATGGAAAATGTGAATCCCGGTTCCGGCAGCCGTTTCAGCTTTATTCTCCCGACCGCGCGTTAATTTTCAACGGCGGTCATTCGTTGTCGGCAACAGGTTTGACCCTTATTTTTTTCGCGGCTTCAACCCCGATGGGGAATTCTGTTTCCGCGCCTTGGAGTTGCAACATCAGCACCCCGGAGTGGGGATCATGGGAACTGACGACCAGCCGGGTCCCGGGACGAAGGTCTGACGCGGAGAGCCAGGCCAGAAATTCGGGGTCCTGATCGTTCACCCGGCTGAGTTGATAGGCGCCCGGCTCCACATCGGATAACACCCGGTTTTTTGTTGCGGGCATGTCCGCGCCAGCCACGGGAATCGGGTCTCCATGCGGATCTTCGGTTGGATACCCCATCATTTCATCCATTTTGGCCAGAAATTTATCGGAGACGGCGTGTTCCAGGGCTTCGGCATCTTCATGCACCTCGGACCAGTCCATTTTCATGACCTCCACCAGAAACAATTCGATGAGGCGGTGCCGGCGCAGCACCAGCAGGGCCTCCCGTTTGCCCTTTTGGGTGAGTTTGACCCCGACCCGGGGCTGATAAATGACCAGATCCCGCTCGGACAGACTGCGGATCATCGTGGTGATGGTTCCCGGAGTCAGGTTCAATTCGGTCGCAAGCTCGCCCAGGCGCACCAACGGGCTGTTGGTATCACGTTCGGCCAACGCATAGATGGCTTTCAGATAATTTTCGGTGGTCGAAGAGGGCATTTTCTATTTCCTATTTAGGGAGGGGGTGGAAGCAATTTAAAAAAAGAAGTAAAAATAGTTTGAGTATTCAAAATAATCTGTAAGGGTACACAAATTATGAATACAACACGACCTGTATCACCTGTTTCCCGCTTTCTTTTTTCTGTTTGGGCCCTTGTGACGGCTTCGGTGATTCGGGCGGAAGCAAGTTCCGGTTTGGTTTCTTTTTCCTATGCGTCGGCCTATATCACCGAAGGCCGTGACAATCTTGAATCGGGTGGGTTGGTCTCCAGTATGTCGTTGATGGAACAGGAGACCTCTGCCGGGATCGGGTTTTTGGTGCTGTGGTATGGCAGTGCCTATCAGGTGGACTATAACGAATTAAACCTTAAGGGCGGATGCGGATTTAAAAAATCACCCGCTTGCAGGGGGCTCCCTTGTCATCCATTTTTGATCGTATTACATGAACAACCCAAAAGGATATAAGCTATGAGAAAATTAAATTGTATGAAATGGATTACTGTTTGTTGCGGCTTGCTGATACAGATGGTGCACGCGGAAGAGACCTTTCAGGTGGCGGCCACCATCGGCATGGTGGGGGATGTGGTCCGGAATGTGGCCGGCGACTATGCCGGGGTCACCGTGATTGTGGGATCGGACGTGGATCCTCATTTGTACCGACCCACCCGCGGCGATGTGTTGAAACTTCAGCAGTCGGACATCATTTTTTATAATGGGATGATGCTGGAGGGCAAAATGGGGGATGTGCTGGTGCGCATGGCCCGCCGGGGGAAGCCGGTGTACGCGGTGACGGAAGAGATTGCCGAACGGGGCGATTTTGTGATTCTGGATGAAGAGAAGGCCCTGGACCCGCATGTCTGGATGGATGTCAATGGATGGATGGAGGCGGTGAAGGTTATTGAGAAGGGCCTTTCGGAATACAAGCCCGACCTTGCGGATCATTTTCAAAAACGGGCGGAGGCCTATACGCGGAAACTGACCCGATTGGATGCGTATGCCCGTGAGGTCCTGTCCAGTATCCCTGAAAATCAACGGGTACTGGTCACCGCGCATGACGCCTTCAGTTACCTGGGGCGGGCCTATGGACTGGAGGTGAGAGGCATACAGGGATTAAGCACGGAATCCGAAGCCGGCCTGCGGGATATCGAAAACTTGATCGACTTTCTGGTTTCAAAACGGATTCCCGCTGTTTTTGTGGAAACCTCGGTTTCAGACAAGAATATCCGTGCCTTGGTGGAAGGGTGCCGGGCCCGGGACCACCAGATCGTGATTGGCGGTGAATTGTATTCGGATGCGATGGGGGAAGCCGGCACCTACGAAGGAACCTACATCGGCATGATCGATCATAATGTCACCACTATCGCCCGAGCCTTGGGTGGGGAGGCTCCAAAGGGAGGGATGAGGGATTGGTGATTGCTGATTGGAGAATGTTGATTTTTGATGGTTTATTTTGGGAATGTGTCTGACCGAATGCGACACTCACGGCACGCGGCGCCTTCACCGTAAACCCCCTGGAGTGTGATATCCTCTGGAGGACTGAGCAAGAGGTGGAATTCAAAGCGCACTTCGCGTTTACGCGGAGGACGCAATGATTCACATTTCGAAACCGCCTCCCTCAACCACCGCTCTTCCTGCTTGCCACGATGGCCGCGTTGCCGCGGCACGTGGCTCACGCGGCGGGGAGATCGGAACGATTCATCTTGCCAAATCAATATTGCTTCTCTCTTAGACACCCGACATCTTCACTGTGACAGAAGCCTAAAATTTTCCGCTTGTGTTTTATATACCTATCAGTAGATAGGCAAATGTGCATTGTGACATAAACACATCCAATGGTCCGCTAAAGCTGTCAACGCTCCCGCCCGGGACCTGTTGCGTGGTAACTGATGTGGGAACGCCTGCGGATTTGGATCGTTTGAAGTCCATGGGAATATGTCTGGGAAGAACACTGGAGGTGGTCAAAGCGGGCGATCCCCTGATCGTGAGGGTGTACGGGACCCGAATCGGCTTGTCGATCCGCCTGGCGGACCATATTCAGGTGGAGACCTGCGCGGAGGCCCCCCGTTGTTGGGAAAAAAGGGCGTTCCATGCCGAATAACGCCGCACCCGTGTATCGAGTGGCGTTGGCAGGTAATCCAAACGCCGGCAAAACCACCCTGTTCAATGCGCTGACCGGAATGCACATGCAGACCGGCAATTATGCCGGGACCACCGTGACCCGAAAATCCGGGCGGTGGACCTTGTCTGATCGCGATGTTGAGTTGCTGGATGTCCCGGGAATGTACAGTCTGGAAGCCGCCACCCTGGAGGAACGGGTGGCGGGGGATGTCCTGTTGGGCCGCAACCCGGCGTTTCCCCATCCGGATGTGGTGCTGGTGGTAATGGATGCCACCAATTTGGAGCGGAATCTGTTTCTGTTCAGTCAATTGACTGAATGCGACTTGCCCATGGTGGGCGTGTTGACCATGATGGACCGTGCGCATCGTGAGGGCCTGGATGTGGATGTGAAAGCACTGGAAGGTCACCTGGGATGTAAAGTGGTACCGGTGCGGGTTGACGATAAAAGCGGATTGGAGGCATTGAAATCCGCCGTGGAAGACATTTATGAATGGGGACCGGATGCCTATCCGCGCCCCCATGTTCCGCCCGAGGCGGTCAGATGCGGGGTGGGCTGCCGGGGGTGTCCCTTTCATGGACGGTTTACCTGGAGCGAGCACATCGTATCCCGGGTGATACGAACCCGGCATGCGGCGCCGGGACGGGTCACCGAGTCTCTGGATGAGCTGTTGACGCATCGGATATGGGGATTCGTGGCGTTTTTGGCGGTGATGTTTTTGGTGTTTTATGCGATTTTCTCACTGGCCACCGTGCCCATGGATCTTATTGAATCCGGATTCCAGGCCCTGGGGGACGGGCTGGCCGGACGCGTACCGGATGGAGATCTGCAATCGCTGTTGCGGCACGGAGTGATTGGGGGCGTGGGGGGGGTGCTGGTGTTTTTGCCGCAAATTTGCCTGCTGTTTTTCATGCTGGCTCTGTTGGATGATTCAGGATACCTCTCCCGGGCGGCGTTTGTGATGGATCGGGTGATGCGGAAGGTGGGGCTGCCGGGCACCGCGTTTGTGCCGTTGCTTTCGGGACATGCCTGTGCGATCCCCGCGATCATGTCCACCCGGGTTATTTCGGATGCCCGGGATCGGCTGGTGACCATTCTGGTGCTGCCGTTGACCAGTTGTTCGGCCCGGATTCCGGTGTATGTGCTGATGGTCACCCTGTTGTTTCCGGAGCGTCCCATGCTGGCTTCGGCGATGTTGGTGGGAGCGTATGCGTTGGGGATTCTCAGTGCGCTGGCCGTGGCCTGGGGTCTGAAAAAGACCCTTTTGCCCGGGGAGAGTCAACCGCTGCTCCTGGAAATGCCGGCCTACAAAATTCCCCACATCCGCAACGCGCTGTTGCATACCCGTGAAAAAGCGCTGATTTTTCTGAAGCAGGCCGGAACCGTTATCCTGGGGATTTCGATTATTTTGTGGGCGGTATCGACCTATCCCAAAGCCGATCTTTCGCCGGATTTGGCTCCGGAACTGGCTCAGAAAGCACAACTTGAATTTTCGATCGCCGGACGCGTGGGCAAAGCCATGGAGCCCCTTATTCGTCCCCTGGGCTTTGACTGGCAGATCGGCATTGGTATTTTGTCCTCCTTCGCCGCCCGTGAAGCCATTATTTCCGGCCTGTCTATTGTGTACGGACTCGGCGAGGCGGGAGCCGAAGACTCGACCTTGTTGTTGGACAATTTGCGTCAGGCCACCCGCGGGGACGGCACACCGGTGTTCACCGTGGCCACCTGTGTGAGTCTGTTGGTGTTTTATGTCCTGGCCATGCAATGTCTGCCCACGCAGGCGGTGACCAAAGCCGAAACGGGTTCCTGGAAGTGGGCGGGATTCCAATTGTTGTACATGTCCATCCTCGCCTATGCGGCGGCCCTGGCGGTGTATCAGGGACTGAGGATGTTGGGAGTGGGGTGAGACTGCCCGCCCGTTACTCTATCAACCCCGCTTCGCGGTAGTACCGTTCGGCACCGGGGTGCAGAGGCGCGTTTCCGCCCCGGAGCATGGTCTCAGGGCTGAGCCCCTCCAGGGCGGGATGCTGGGTCTTCAACCGATCCAGATTCTCGAATACGGATTTAACCAGGGTGTACACGACATCCTCCGGAGTGTCGGCGTGGGTGACCAGAGTGGTTTTCATACCGATACTGGGAACGTTCCCATCCTGGATCGCGGTGGGGTAGAGGGAAACGGGGACTTCGGTCACACTGTAAAACGGGGATTCCTCCAACAGTTTATCCATGCCGGTGACGGGGACAAAACGGACCTTGCGCCGTCCTGTGGAGGCTTCGGTAATGGAGCCGTTTGGATGTCCCACGGTATAAAAATAGGCGTCGATGCGGTTGTCCTGCAGCATGCTTGCGCATTCTCCGACGGTAAGGGATTCGGCCTGGAGGTCCGTATCCGGGTCAATGCCGGCGGTGGTCAGGATGTCCAGAGCGTTGCCCCGATGCCCGGAACCGGGGCTGCCGATATTCACCCGCTTGCCGCGGAGATCCGCGATGCCCCGGATGCCGCTGTCCTCGGCGGCAATCAGAGTGATGACCTCCGGATGCAGACTGAACACGAACCGCAGGGCGGTCTGGGGATCGCCCTCCCAGTTGCTGTGCCCGTGAAAGGCCTGAAACTGGCGGTCGGACTGGGCAATGCCGAAAGTGACCGAGCCGTTCATCACATCGTTGATATTCTGCACGGACCCGCGGCTGGCCTTGGTGGACACATTTAACGGTTTGCCGGGCGCCTCCTCCACAAGTTGCTTAATAGCCCCGCCCACCGGATAGTATACACCGGTTTGGGAGCCGGTGCCGATGGAGATGAAGCTGCGGCGGTCGGAACCGCCGCAGGCGGTCAGGAGAAGTGCGGAGAGGAGGAGCAGGAGTACGTTCATGTTCCGACTCTAGACACCCCCGGATTAAAAGATCAAGGTTGAATCCACCTGTTTTCGATGGAGAATACTTTTCGAACAGTGAACCAGGTGGGAGCAAGGTCCGGCGTAGCGGGGGCATCGGGGGGCGAAGGCGGGGAGCTGCGACCGAACGCATAACCTCTCTTCGATATAGCTCCGGGGGTGTGACTGTCGAGGATCCCGCTTCGTGCGTTATGCCGACGATGCGAACATCTTTGTTGGCAGTGAAAAGGCGGCATTGCGTGTGCTGGAGAATGTGAGCAAGTTCATCGAAGGGAAGCTGAAGTTGAAGGTGAATCGAACCAAGAGTCAGGTCGCGTTGAGTCGTGGCGTAAAGTTCTTGGGAATGACGATCCTTGCAGGCGGGGTGATGGCGATCAGTGCGGGGGCGATGAGTAGAGCGAAAGCAAAACTCCGGGAGCTGGTTCCCCGAGGAGGACGTGGACCACTGGAAGCGCAAATGGATGCGGTGAATAAATGGTATCGCGGCTGGGTGGGATATTACGCCATGGGCGAGTATCCGAGTCAGCTTAAAACCATTTGACGTTTTCGGACGAGCAGCGCCCCCACTGGCAAGACATCATAGCCTATCCATCACTTCTGTGAGGAGCCGTGTACGGACCCGTACGCACGGTTCTGTGGGAGGACGACCCCCTTCGGGGGATCTCCTGCCCGATCATGACGCGGGTAGGGATTAGCGCCATCTCATGGTTCGGCCTCCCTATTTCTTTCGTCTGCGTAGAGCTACAAAAACCGCGGCTGCTCCTACAAACAGCAGTGCAGTTGTGGGGGGTTCGGGAACCAAAGTGATGTTGTCATAGGCCACCTGCTCCGGACCATTACGATAGTCGGTCAACAGATGCAGACCAGTCAGGTTGCTCAGCACCGCGGTCATGTCCGCCTGTGAGGGCGCAAGACCGGTGGAGTTATTGATCCAGCCCGATGTTTCGGTCAGTTCGATCTCACGATGGTGCCACTCATTGACCGGTTCGGGGTTGGGCAACTGATACCGTAGCGTGAGGCCGTCGCTGATCAGTTTAACCTGATCGTTGAAGTTGGTGGGGTCACTCAGTGTGTTGGTCATGATGTCAAAACTGAGTGTCTTGCCATATGCCCCCGACTGGCTCCCGAGGAATTTAACCGGGGCGGCAACGAAATCGACAAAGCCGGATCCCACTTCATCGTAGCGGAGAAAACCACCTGGGTTGCCTCCGGTCGAAATCCATTCCACGGATGACGAGGCATCACTGCCGGATAGTTTTGTCCAGCCATCAGTATCGGTGTCAAAGGTGCTGATGATGATCGCGTGCGAAGTAGACGCGGCAGCGAGGGCGGAAATGAACGCTGCCATTATAGAATTTCCCAGTCGAAATGAAGTTATTGCTTTCATGGCTACATAAGTTATAGTTGGGTTTGTCCCTGGCAGCAGCGCCGTCTCTTTACAAACACATTTTGCAGGAATCCCAGTCCCTTGTCCACTACTTTCGATAGGAATTTCCTGGTTTTTTCCTTCCGCTCACTCCGACCCTGTCCGAGATTTCCCCATATCCAATCCCGCTTGCGGAACACTTATCCCTTATCCTTTATTCGCGCCCAACGGGCGCACACCCCCACCCAATTTCCCGAAAATCTCCTTTGACATTCGCCCCGTGATCCCTCATATGATAAATATCCCCCCTGCGGTACGCTTTCGCTTGTCGAAAGCCCCGCAGCCCCCCGTAGGCTGAGGCCTACGGGTTTTTTATTTTCATTCTCCTCGTCATGACAAACACCACAAACCGAGTCGCCTTTTTCGTGGACGGGTTCAATCTGTACCACTCCATCAAATCGGCGGAGCCCCAAGCTGAAGGCGTAGGAGGATGCCCCACCTGACTGAAAAGCGGTTTTACCGCTTATCGGAACAAGTCCACCAGGGGCGTGATGCGAAGTGCCGACTCCAATTGATCCTGTGATTCCAGGCTGCATGATTCCACTCGGACGGTGAGGGGGAATCCGGGAATCAGATGCACGTAGTTGTCGCTGAACACCGCGTCCGCGTCCTGCAGATGGAGCCGGGTCCAGGGGGAGCAGACCGTGGAGGAGAGGGTGATGAAGCTGCCGCGCTCATCCCGGGTCAAGGTGGCGGTGATATCGGGTTCGGTCAGTTTCCAATATTTCGGTTTGGCGAACGCGCCGAGGTTCCGGGACTGCTCAACGCCATTTTCCGTGAGCACCGCCAGCACCAGGAGATCGCGGTCACCGGCAATTGGAATACCGGACCCTTTCCCGATTTCAAGGGGTAATTTGGATTCGCCTCCCAGCCGACGCTGCTTGTCGCACTCCAGGGAGATGATTTCGCAATTTGTTTGAGAGGGAACCTGCACGGTTTCCTTTCCGGAGGCCAGAACTTCACCTGCGAAAGTGAGCAGAGTCCATTGCACGTCGCCGATAAAGGTGTCGGGGCGGTGATTGGAGACATGGACGGCCATGGTGCCGGACTCCTGCTCTTCGAGCAGACTCACCATCACCGGCGCAAAAAAGCGGCGGGCCAGGTACTGAAGGGCTTTCCAACGGCCATACACGTCGATGGACGACCAGGTGGCGCCCGGCCAGAGATCGTTGATCTGCCAGTACAGCAACCCGTCCATTTGACCTTGAATGCGGCGGGCATGTTCGGCGGCCACCTGAATGCAAAGCCCCTGAATAAGCTGGGTAAGAATCAACGAGGATTCAAAATCCACCGGCTCGCGAAACCAGTCGAGCAGATACTTGTAAATCGTCATGTTTCCGGGGCCGGAGCGTTGGTGGTAGTCCATGACCCAGTTAACCAGGCTCCGGTCTTCAGGGGCGGTAAAGCTTTCGATGGTGCGAAGTTCCGGAAAACTTTGGAATCCGAATTCAGACATAAAGCGATAGGACCAGTTCCGCTGCGCCTCAAGGGGTTGACCGCCAAACCAGACGCTCCAGGCGTGGGCATCGCCGCAGGCGGGGTTGTTGAATTGGCCGCGGTCTCCATGGGGAGAGTGCGGACTGCAGGGCCAGTAGGGGGTGTGCCCATCCTCGCGGGCAACCACTTCCGGCAGTAATTGATCAAAAATCGCCTCGTATGCACTGGCGGGCATGGCCTTCGCGGTCCATTCGGTCTGGTCAAACTGTACTATGCCCTGTTCCAGTTCATTGTTGCCACACCACAGAGCCAGACAGGGTCGATGGCGCAGACGGCGAACATTGTCGACGGCCTCTGCTTTGACGTTTTCAAGAAATTCCGGGTCGAATCCTGGAAACGAGGCGCAGGCGAACATGAAGTCCTGCCAGATCAGCAGACCCAGTTCATCGCAGAGATCGTAAAAGGTTTCGTGCTCGTAGATCCCGCCGCCCCACACCCGGATCATGTTCATGCCGGACCGGGCACAGGAGTCGAGGAGGTGTCGATACGTCTCCGGCTGGATGCGGGAGGGAAACACATCGCAGGGAATCCAGTTGCCGCCCTTCATAAAAATATCCCGGCCGTTCACCCGAAAACGGAAACTTTCGCCGTGGGTATCCGGTTGACGTATTAATTCCAGTTTCCGCAGTCCGATGCGTTTGCGGCAGGTCTGCCCATCGGCCAGAGATACGCAGACATCGTAGAGGGGTTGACCTCCCATACCGTTCGGCCACCAGCAGTCCGGGGCAGGTATCGATAAACAGACCTCCGGATCCCGGACGGCGCCCGCGGTGGAAGCCACCGGGGTTCCGTTGCGGGAGATGGTGACTGTATAGTCGGCTTCCGCATGCAGGTCCGGCGCCACGGTAAGGAGGACGGAACCGTCGTCGTTGTGTGTCTGATCAACCCGGAAATCCCGGATTCGGTTTTCAAATGCCAGCAGATACACCGGCCGCCAGATCCCCGCGGTGGGGGCCATCAGTCCCCAGTCCCAACCAAAGGCGCAGGCCATTTTCCGCACATAACTTTTGCCGTAAAAATCCTCGTGGAAAATGTTCCAGGACGGCATCCTAAGCTCCGCATCCTTTTTACGCATATGGGGCAGTGGGGAGTCGAAGGTCAGGCGGATCTGATTGCGGCCCGGCCGCAGGAATTCTTTCACATCGATCTCGTGCCGCACATGCATATTGTGCATGCGGCAGACGTCGCGATCATTGATTTCCAGGGTGCAGAGGGTATCCAGTCCATCAAAGCAAAGCAGAAGATTGGAGTGCCGCAGGTGCTCATCCTCCGGATAAAACTCCCGTTCGTATACCCAATCTTCCCGGGCCACCCAGTGGATATCCTTTTCCTGATCCCGGTACCAGGGATCGGGGATCAATCCATGATCCAGCAAATCGGTATGAACACAGCCGGGAACGGTTGCGGGGAGGGAGGTGGAGCGGTCAGCGCGATTGTGAAAAAACCAGTTCTGATTCAGGTTAAGTGTGTGCATTGACGCCTGATATGGAAGAGAGGCGGAAACACAAGAGGAAAGAAACCCGGCAGATACCTAAACAAAGTTCCAAATCGTAGTTGACAGATTGAGGTCGGATCACTACTTTCCCGCCTTCATTCCCCGTCCCGGGGGCTCATTTTTTTTAAGGAAAACACGTAATGAAGACAACCTTTCTCAAAGAAGCGGACATTGACCGCAAGTGGCACATTGTGGATGCCACCGGTAAAACTCTCGGCCACTTGGCCACCGAAGTCGCAAATGTGCTTCGCGGCAAGCATAAACCCACGTTTTCCCCGCATGTGGACAACGGTGATTTTGTCATCGTGACCAATGCGTCCAAGGTGCATTTGTCCGGTAACAAAGAAAAACTGAAAATGTATCAAAAATACTCCGGGTTTGCCGGTGGTTTGACCAAGAAACCCGCCGCGTTCGTGCGTGAACGCGATCCGGAGCGTCTGATCCGTCAGGCCGTCTGGGGCATGATTCCCCGCAGCCGTCAGGGACGTCAGGTGATTCGCCGCTTGAAAGTCTATGCCGGTGACGAACACAACCACGCGGCGCAGAAGCCGGAAGCTCTTGAAGTTTAATTGAAGGAATCCTCCATTTATGGCCACAACTACCCCCAATCAACCCACTATCGCCACCGGACGCCGTAAAACCGCGGTTGCCCGTGTGCGCATGAGCCCCGGAGTGGGCAAAATCTTTGTCAACGGCAAGGAATTCACCCAGTATTTTTCCGACCCGGTGCTCTGCACCTACATCGAACAACCGCTTTCCTACTTGGAAGTCGGCGACAAATTCGACATTCAGGCCCGACTGGACGGCGGTGGAAAGGCCGGACAGGCCGGAGCCCTGCGGCACGGAATTTCCCGTGCACTGGTTGAGATCGACGCTGAATACCGCGATGTGCTCAAAGCCAAAGGCTGCCTCACCCGTGACGACCGCATGAAAGAACGTAAAAAGCCCGGTCAGCCCGGAGCCCGCAAACGCTTCCAGTTCTCCAAACGTTAATTATGCGTGATGCCTAAATCCTGAACGCGGAGGGGGGGATGCCGTGGTGTCGTTTGAATACTTTTGAGAAGTAGAGCGGATCCGCGTAGCCCAGGCGGTAGGCGACTTCGGCGATGTTGAGGTTCATACCGGGATCGTTCAGCAGGGTGGTGGACCAGATCATTTTTTCCCGCTCGACCGCCTTCTGGAAGCTGGTTCCGAGCAGCCGTTTCGCCTCGCGGCTGAAATGGCCCCGGCTGAGTCCGAACCGTGAGGCGGCGCGGTCGAGGGACACCGGTTCGTGCAGATGGTCGAGGATGTGGGTCGACAGTTCCTCCCGTCCCAGGCGTCGGTGGCCGGCGGAGGAGGCGGGAGGTTGCAGCAACACCGCCAGCACCCGGGCTAATCCCGCCTCCGCCGGGGTCATAAAGGCGCTTGTCTCCGATCGGCGTCGGCGCTGACGCTCCTCCGTCAGCATGTTCTCCAACAGACGTGCCGCCTCCGCGCCGCCGGGATGGGGCGCGAAGGCGGCGGGCATCCCGCTTCGAATCTCCCGGGCCATGCGCAGGGCTTCCGTTCCGGCGAAGCGACAGTAGAGGTGGAGGTAGGGATTGTTCGGATCCGCGCGCAGGAATCCAGGATCTTCTTCAGGAAGCACCATTCCCAACATGCCGGGACCCACCCGGAGGCTCTCGGTTCCCCACATGTACCGGCCTTCCCCCGCGTGAATCCAGGTCAGCATGGCGTCACCAAAATAGGTTCCGCGGGTGAGGTGGGCGGGCTGACGGTCGATTCTGCCCAGGGTGCGGATGCGAAAGGGGGTGTGTGCGTGTGATCCGGGATTCCTTAACAGACTTTTTGTGGTGGATTTCAGATAAATATCATTATTTTCCATATGTACTAGGTATTTATCCATGTGAATTCGGTTTATTCAATATGAAAAAGCGTTTATATTCTACGTGTACTGTTCACCTCATATCCAACCAGGAGTCCTTCATGTCATCCCCTAAAATTGTTCTTATCGGCGCAGGCAGTCTGTTTTTCGGTCGCAAGGCTATTTGGCAAATGGTGCATTCACCGCATCTGCGGGAGGGCACGCTGGCGCTGGTGGACACGGATGCGGAGCGGCTGGATAAAATGAAGCGATTGGCCGAAAAAGTCGTCGCCCACAACGGGGTTTCTCTGAAAATTGAGGCCTCGACCGATCGCCGGGAGGTGCTGGCGGGTGCTGATTTTGTGGTGTTGAGTTTCGCCCATCGCAACGCCCACTATCGCGGGGTGGATTGTGAGCTGTCGGCGAAATACGGCATTCGCATGTGCTCCGGGGACACTATCGGTCCGGGAGGCATTTTGCGGTCGATGCGGGAACTTCCCGAGGCGATGCGGGTGGCGGAGGATATTCGCGAACTGGCGCCGGCGGCCTGGATGGTCAACTACATCAATCCCACCTCGGTGTTGGGCATCGCCATCAAACGGAATTTTCCCGACCTGAAGAGTTTCGCTCTCTGCGATGCCCAGCACGGCCTGAAAAAGAATTTCGCGGAGTTGGCGGGGATCATTGAGTCCAAAGATCAGTGGACGCCGGAACATGACCGGGACTTTGAACTGCTCACTGCCGGTGTGAATCACTTCACCTGGATGCTCAAGGCGGACTATCGGGGGGAGGACATGACTCCGAAGATCATTGAACGTCTGGAGGAACGGGCGGCCGGGGAACTGGCGGTTGACGAAAAGGATCCCGCCTACAAGGGCTCAAAGGGGCATCTCAACACCGCCATCCAATTGGAACTGTATCGCGCTTTCGGCGCCCTGCCCACCGTGGTCGGGCACACCAAGGAATACGTCCGCTTCTGGCAGGGTCACGGTGTGATGAAGGATGCCATTCCGCCGCTGATGCTGTTTGATACTGAGGCCAGGGTGAAATGGACGAATGATGTTTGGGAAAGGGTGGACGCGTATCTGTCCGGCGAGGCACCCATAGCCGAGTTCGATACCGAATTCGGCCCCGATCCCGCCACCGACATCATTGAATCCATGTGGGGGGGGCTCGGAAAGCGTTTCTTTATGAACACCTGGAACAACGGCGCGGTGAGCAACATGGCCGACGACGCATTTCTCGAATTGTATTGCGAACTGGACATGGACGGACCGCGTCCGCTGCCCGTCGGCGACATGCCCCGGGGCGTGCGCGGTTTGAGTGAACAGGTGCTCGACACCCATGAACTCACTGTCGAGGGCATTGTGAAACGTGATCGGGACCTGCTCCGCCGCGCCTTCTTCACCGATCCGCTCACCAACAGCCTGGCCGACACCGATGCGCTGATGCTGGATCTTTTCCGGAAAGAGAGAGAGGTGTTGGAGCGAAACCGTGACTATCCCTGGCTGGGGTGAACGTATGTAGTGAGGGCTCCTGTCCGAAGTCAAAAGAGTGGTGGAGTTTGCGGTCGATCAAAATCGAGCAGTCGTTTGCCCAAGCTGCTGATTCGTATGACATCGGGGTGGTGTCGGCGGGTAACCGATGGGGCGTGGACCGCGCACTCGATCAATCCGAAGTCGTCCAGCCAGCGGAACAGCCGCAGCCACAGGATGTGTGCGATTCGGTCTTCGTCCCCTTCTTTTTCCAGCATTTCAAAATACGGTTCCGGCAGGAGGTAGGTGTAGCCCGCCTGTTTCATCGGCACCCACTCCTCGCCCTCCTCCCACAAACGCAACAGCACCACGGGCAATCCGTGTTGCAGAGATTCCCATCCGTCGACCCCGTCGAACGCGGCCAGGTTCACTTTGGAGAATCCGGCCCGGAGCAGTTCCAGATACAACTCACCAGCCCGGTCGGCGGCGAGCATGCGGGCACCTTTTTTCGTGAGTTGAAACGCCCCGGCGTACTTTCGCAGCCATCCCGCCTGCCTGCAGGCCTCGCGCACAAAATAAATGCGTGGATACTGGTCCTCGTCGAAGGTCCGCAGGATGTCGTGGTGGCGTTCGATCCGATCCGGAGGAAAGGGTTGGGACTCGAACACCTTCTTCACCACCGCGCGAGGCAACAAGCCGCCCTTGGCGGTGGCGGTGGCCTTGCCCCGCGCACCGAGAACCTCCAGCAGTGTTCGGGCCAGTTGAACCGCCACCATCTCCTCAAGGTCCTGCGGATGCGGTGTCCCGGTGAACCGCATGGGACTTTCCACGGGATCCCAGGCGGTCTCGGCGAGCCTCCGCGCGAATATCAATATCGGTGAGTCGGGGATCACCCGCTGCGGGAGGTATTGGTCCCGGTCATAGGGCGGATCCTCTTTTGGGGGCAGGTCGATTCCGAACTCACGGTGCCACCGTTGCCTGGTTTCCTCGTCGGCGAAATACCGGAGCCAGATCAGGTCGTCCTCCTCGTCACCCGCCGCGAGCATCTCGAAATGATAGGCCGCTCCTTCGCCCATGAACACGTCCATCATGGGATGATCCACGTGTTCATACAGCTTTTCGTAGAGTTCCCGGTCGGAGAGGTGGTTGGTGGAGTCGAGGTGCGCCTGCAGTTCCGCCAGCCGCTGGATCACCTGCCACACCTCCAGCGATACCGCCTCGTCGTTCAACGAATCCGGCGGGGGCATTTCGTAGCCGGTCTCCCTTAATTTTTTCCGCCAGGTGGTTTCCGCAGCCGTCTCGAAGCCGACCACCTGCTCCAGAAACTGGAGTTCAATCTCCAGCGGCGCCCCTTCGCCTTCCTCCTCAGGAAATCCGAACATCGCCTCACCGCCCGAAATCTCGTCCAATTGATTGCGCAACTGCCGGATGCGCTGCCGCATCCAGGTCTCTTTTTCGGCAGGTGTCATGTCGTCCATATTTCCGTCTAGAAATTCAAACCGGACTTTTCAATGATGTTTTGAATTTTCTTCCGCCAAGACCGTGATCGGCGTGTCCACTTTGCCGGCGTATTCCGCTTTTTGTCCTGCACGTGGAGTGCAGCAGCCTTGCAGAATCAACAGGAGGGGAAGCAGACGTAGAGATTTCATAATTCAGGGACTACTGCAAAAGATCCGAAAAACCAAGCAGAGAATCGACCACCCGGTCGGCGTGGGGACGCAGTTGACTTTCGAGGTGGGTGGTGGTGACCCCCAGGGTTTGGCAGCCGGCTCCCCGTGCGGCATGCAGACCTCCGGGGGTGTCCTCAATCGCCAGGCATTCTCCGGGAGGCGTGTGAAGGAGTGATGCTGCCAGGGTATAACATTCAGGATCGGGTTTGCTGATACTCACATCATCGGCGGTGACGATAGTCTGAAAGAGGTCGATGATGCCGAAGGCTTCCAACAACGGAGTCACATCTTTGCGTTCGGCTCCGGTGCAGAGAGCGAGCGGACCGCGTTGATGAGCGAACCGCACCGCCTCCAGCGCTCCCGGAAGGGGGGGGACGTTGGCGGCTCGAAGTAAATCCGCAAAGGCGGTGACTTTTTGATCGATCAGTCCGCTGAGGCTGACAGGCGTATCTTCGATTCCTGCCGCTTTTAAAGCGGCGGCGAACACCTGACTTGAATCAAATGCGATGTAGTCCTTTACATATCGATCCCAGTCAAAACCCGCACCCATCGGTTCCAACACCTTTTGGAAGGATTGAAAGTGCAGCTCTTCGGTATCGGCCAGGATACCGTCAAAATCAAAGATGCAGGCCTTGATCATCTGTTAGACGGCTGCGGCCAGGGCCTCGGCTTTGTCGGTGCGTTCCCAGGTGAACGTTTCGAGTTCTTTCTTGGTGTTGCGTCCGAAATGACCGTAGGCGGAAGTGGGTTCGTAAATGGGGCGCTTGAGATCAAGGCCTTCGATGATTTCGCGGGGTTTGAGTCCGAAGACTTTGCGGACCGCTTTGGCCAGGGTGACTTCATCCACGGTGCCGGTGCCGAATGTTTCCACCAGTACGGAGACCGGTTCAGGGAAACCGATGGCGTAGGCCAATTGCACTTCGCAGCGGGAGGCGAGTTTGGCAGCCACGATGTTTTTGGCCACATAGCGGGCCATGTAGGCCGCGCTGCGGTCGACTTTGCTGGGATCTTTTCCGCTGAAAGCGCCGCCGCCGTGACGGCCCATGCCGCCGTAAGTGTCGACAATGATTTTGCGTCCGGTGAGACCGCAGTCGCCCTGCGGGCCGCCCACCACGAATTTGCCGGTGGGGTTGATCAGGTAACGGGTTTTGCCGATGACCATGTTTTTGGGGAGCACTTTTTCAACCACTTCCGCGATCAGACCGTCTTTGATCTGTTTTTGGGACACATCCGCACTGTGTTGTGAGGAGAGGACAATGGTGTCGATGTAGGAGGGTTTGCCGTTTTCATAGACCACCGACACCTGGGATTTACCGTCCGGTCGCAGGAAGGGGAGTTTTGCGGATTTGCGGGCTTTGGACATGGCCCGGGTTAATTTATGTGAAAACATGATCGGGGCCGGCATCAGCTCTTTAGTCTCGTCACAGGCGTAGCCGAACATCATCCCCTGATCGCCGGCACCCTGTTCCTTGTATTTGCCTTTGCCTTCACTTACGCCCTGGGAAATATCGGGGGACTGCTTATCCAGTGCCACCATCACCGAACAGGTGTTGGCATCGAAGCCCATGTCGGAATGGGTATAGCCAATATCGGTGATTTTGCGGCGAACCACGTCCGCGAAGTTGACCACGGCAGTGGTGGTGATTTCGCCGGCGATGACCACCAGGCCGGTGTTCACCAGCGTTTCACAGGCCACCCGGGCTTCGGGATCCTGCTGAAAAATAGCGTCGAGAATTGAATCCGATACGCCGTCGGAGATTTTGTCGGGATGACCTTCGGTCACCGATTCGGAAGTGAAAACGTGGGTTTTTGAAGACATAATTTTGTTCCTTTAGTGTATATTCGAATATCCGGATATACGGGTTGATACAAGGTCCAGAGGAGAAGGCAAGAAAAATGAGATTCCTTTTTAGCTCTTGCCTGGACGAGATCGGGAGGGTAGCTGGAGCAGCTATGAAACAAAGTTCGTATCAAGGTCCCGACGGTAAGCCGCTCAAGCCCGTCACAAAAAATTCTCCCTTCTTGAGCATCGCGTTTTCGGCAAAGGAACTTTGCACCCGCTGCGGGAGTTGTTCGGGTGTGTGTCCCACCCGCGCCATCACCGTGGGCGATGACAGATATCCGGTGTTGGACCCGCAGAAATGCATTGCCTGCGGATTGTGCGGGGACGTGTGTCCGGGAGGAGAGGTAAAATACGGCGATCTGGCGGAGCAGGTGTTCGGAGAGCGCTTTGTGGACAAAGGTTTCGACGGGCAGGTCGAGAAGACCTATGTGGGCTATGCCACGGATGAGCGTTTCCGAAAAGGGGGTGCCGGAGGGGGGATGGTGACGGCATTGTTGCATCATCTCTTAAAAACAGGTCAGGTGGAGGGCTGTCTGGTCACCCGCATGAACAAAGACCAACCCTGGAACGCCGAACCGTTCATCGCCACCACCTACGAGGAGTTATGTGAAAGTCAGGGCTCCCGGTATTCGATTGTGCCCATGAATACCTTGTGGGCGGATTTACGGGAGAGGGACGGAAAATTCGCGGCGGCGATTTTGCCCTGCCAGACCCATGGCTTTCGGAAATTGCAAACCCACGATCCCGTACTGGCGGCTAAAATCCCCATTGTGATCGGGCTGTTTTGCGGAGGCTCTTTGGAGCCGAATTTGACCACGGAAATGTTGACCATGCGGGGAATCCAAAAAGATGAGATCAGCAATTTTCAATTCAGGGGAGGGGAGTGGCCGGGTCAGATGCGGGCGGTGTTCAAGGATGACCGTCCGCCCCGCCCTCTTCATTACTCGAATTACAAAGACGGGGCCTACAATTATTTCACTTCGTTGTACATGCCCGAGCGCTGTCAGACCTGTTTGGACGGATCCAATGAATTCTCGGACTTGTCCGTAAGCGATGCCTGGACGAGAAATGAGGATGGTGAATATAAGTTTAAAGAGCATTCACGGCTGCTCATCCGCACGCAGGCGGGATTGGATTTAGTGAAATCGGCGGTGGACAACGGCGACTTGGTGCTCACGGATGTCACAAAAGACCCGAGCTATTCCACGCACAAAATGCAGACCAAGCGCAAAGGGTCCCTGGCCCCCATCCGGATCGAGCGATGGAAAAAGGCCGGCCGAAATGTTCCCGACTACGACCGGGGAGTGCCAGAGGATGTGACCGCGAAAGAGTGTATCATCGAATTTCTGGGATCCTCCATGCTTCGCGCCGGAAAGTGGAAACCCTTCCGTATGGCGGTCATGGGCTACCTGACCTCAAAATACGCCATTCCCCTGATCAAATTCCGACTCTGGCGAAAGAAGCGAAAATACGCCCGACTCAAATCGGCATCTTGATTATTCTGATACTGATAGTTTTCGGCCAGGCGGATAATGTAAAGCAACAGGTGATTTTAAATTATTAATTATTATAACAACAGGTGATATTTATATTGACTTTCCGGCCACGGTAGTTCATCATTG
>JBBDRC010000177.1:0-4787 GCA_040905625.1 Kiritimatiellia bacterium | reverse complement strand
CGCGGCGAAGCCGCTTTGGAGTGCAGTAGCGAGCTCAGCGAAGCTACAGCTTTCCCAAAACTCGCCCCTTCGGTACAACATTCAGTGAAATTGTGAAGTAAGTATGCGAACGTTGAACATCGAACATTGAACTTCCAACGTCGAACGTTCCTGTGATAAATGATTCACGGGAATAGAAATCTCTGAAGTTCGAAGTTGGAAGTTCGATGTTCGACGTTCGAATTCATCATCGTTTTTTTATCAGCACCCGACAAATTTATCGAGACTCATTGCGGGTCACCGCGCGTACCGGAGCGAAGCTGTGGCGGTGAACGGGGCAGGGACCGTGGTCGCAGAGGGCCTGGAGGTGATGTCGGGTGCCGTATCCTTTGTGGCGGGCGAATCCGTAGGCGGGGTACTGGAGATCCAGTTCCCGCATCAGAGCGTCACGGAATTCTTTAGCCACAATGCTGGCGGCGGCGATGGAGAAGCATCGTTTATCTCCTTTCACGATGGAGCGGCTGGGGCAGGGAAGTCCCTGTACGGGCAAGCCGTCAATTAGGGCCAACTCTGGAAGTGAGTTCAATTCGAGCAGCGCCCGGTGCATGGCCAGATGGGTGGACCGCAGAATATTGAGTTCATCAATTTCAATGACGGAGCAGATACCGACTCCAATGTGAATGCCGGGGAGTTCCCGCATTTCCAGCAACAAGCGGTTGCGCGCTTTTGCGGACAGACATTTGGAGTCGGTGAGTCCGGACAAAAGGGAGTCGGACGTTTCCCGGAAGATGTCCGGCGGAAACTGAACCGCCGCGGCCACCACCGGACCCGCCAGAGGGCCTCGTCCGGCCTCGTCCACGCCCGCGATACGAAAAACGCCGCTGTCAATAGCGGCGCGTTCCGGGGCCAACAGCCCTTCCCGAAGCGGAAACCACTCAGGTGATTTTTGCTTTTTTACCTTTGAGAGCACGGGCGTAGTATAATTTGGCGCGGCGGACTTTGCCTTTGCGCTCCACTTCGATTTTTTCCACCACCGGCGCGTGGACCGGGAATACACGTTCAACCCCTTCTCCATAGGAAATACGGCGGACGGTAAAGGTTTCGGTGGCGCCATGACCGTCACGGGCAATGACGGTGCCGCTGAAAAGCTGAATACGAACGTTGGTACCTTCCTGAATGCGCACATGCACTTTCACGGCATCGCCCACGGCGAATTCGGGCATTTCCGCTTTGCGGTTTTCTGAATCAATTTTGTCTAAAAGAGTGCTCACGATGTTCCTCGGTGAATCTGGGGGTTTAACTAGAGTCGCGCAACATAGAGAGTTTCGATGATTCGTCAAGCAGAATGCGCCGGGACATTCCTCTTTTTTCGGACAAGACCTTATTTCTTAATGCCACCAGTTCTTTGCCGTCCATGAAGTTTCCTTTGGTTTTAGGGTTTCAATTCTCAGGTAACGAATTGAATCATGAAATGGAACGAAAACAACCTATTTCACCTCAAATCCGGGTGTTTGGAAAATGTCCTGCTTGAATCAGGATTGACCAATAAGATTGAGAGGGTATGGTTAAACCCCATTTGATTTACAGGAGACTATTTATGCAAGCGATTAACAGTAATCAGGCCCCGGCGGCGGTTGGCCCCTACTCCCACGGAGTCAAAGTCGGCCATTTGCTCTTTTGCAGTGGTCAGATTCCGCTGGATCCGGACACGAAAGCCCTGGTTCCCGGGGGGATCCGCGAACAGACGGAACAAGTGCTGCGGAATATCCGGGCGGTGCTGGATTCACAGGAACTGACTCTGCAACATGTGGTGAAAACCACCATCTTTATGACAGACTTGTCTGAATTTTCGCTGGTGAACGGTATTTATGCCCAGGCGTTCGGTGACCATAAACCCGCCCGGTCCACGGTGCAGGTGGCGGCGCTGCCGCTGGGCGCGGCGATTGAAATTGAAGTAATTGCGGAAATTGTCTAAGCACATCGTATGCACGGCGAAACCATCACTCTTCTGCTTCTGATCATCCTCGGGTTCACCACCTGGCAGGGGCTGAACCGTCCCGGGGTGATGGAGGCGTATTTGTTCAGCACGGACGCGATCCGCTTCCGCCGTCAGTGGTTCCGCCTCGTCAGTCCCGCCTTCCTGCATGGAAGCTGGGGGCATTTCGCGGGTAACGCTCTTACTCTGTTCTTTTTCGGCCGCGGAATTGAAAACAATCTGGGCCCCGGATTTCTGCTCGGGCTCTTTTTCTGTTCGGTGGCGGGGGGGCACGGCTTGTGCATGTTGCTGCACAAGCACGGAGATTATCGCGCGGTTGGAGCTTCGGGGGGGGCGCTGGGACTGCTGTTCGCCTCGATTTTGATGATGCCGGGAATGAGGATCATGATTTTCCCCCTGCCCATCCCGATTCCGGCCTGGCTGTATGCGATCGGTTTTCTTTTTTATACCCTGACCTCTCTGCGGGGAGGATCGGGTGTCAGTCACGAGGCGCATCTGGGAGGAATGTTGACGGGAGTACTGATTACCCTGTTACATGATTCGTCGCTGTTTGGACGTCAGCCCTGGCTGATCCTGTTCATTCTCGCGGTCAGCCTGGGCGGGATCTATTATTTTCACATGAATCCGGGCCGGGTGCCGGGATTCTGGAGGTTTCAATGGCGGGGCATGGTGAATCAGCATCGGCAATCGAAGCATCAGCGGAGCGAAGAGCAGGTGGACGCCCTGCTGGATAAAGTCTCCAAGCAGGGAATCCAAAGTCTGAGTGAACGGGAACGGACCTTTTTACAAAACGCCTCACGGAATCGGAGCAAAAGATGATTAAACCGAGAAGCAGTTTTTTTCCGCTGGCCCGCCTCACCTGTGTGGAAATTCCCCGTCAACCGGCCCTGCTGCTGTTGAGCACCACGCTGATACTGTTTATCGGCAGTTTGCCTTTTTTGATTACCCATAATCTGGGGGAGGCGGGAAAACTGGTGCGGGACAGCGCGATGGCGGTGATGTTCCTCGGCAGCCTGCTCCTGGCGGTGCCGTCGGCCTGCAACGCGGTGAGCACCGAAATCCGTCGGGGCACCGCCGGGGCGATTCTGAGCAAACCGGTCAGCCGCATTCGTTTTCTGGCCGCGAAGTTCATCGGGGTATCCATGGTGATGGTGGTGTTCTCCGGCATGTGCATGGTGGCGATACTGCTGGCGGACCGGGCGGCGGCGATCGAATTTTCGGTGGGCTGGCGGTATCTCATTCCTCTTTATCTGGCGTTGCTGGGTGCCTATGTGCTGGCCGGAATACTCAATTTCACCACCCGCCGTCCTTTCGCCTCCACCGCGTTCTGGTGCATGGCCGGGTTGCTGGTGCTGGCGTTTGTCTGGACCCTTTTTCTGAGGGATCAGGGAGGGGAAGTGACGATTATCGATCATGGCGGACATACCCACGAGACCGCGGGTCCTTCCGAAGCGGTTCCCGTCCGATGGAGTCTGGTTCCCGCCTGTCTGCTGATCACGATGGCTGCGTTGATGATTCAGGCGCTGGCTCTGCTCTGCGCCCTCCGGCTGGCAGTGGTGCCTTCCCTTTCGGTGTGCAGTGGATTTTTTCTGATCGGGCTCATTTCCGACTATCTGCTGGCGGAACGGGCTGTGGAGGCGTTGTGGGCGAAGCTCCTGTATTTGATTCTTCCCAATTGGCAGCATTTTTGGATGGCCGACGCCCTCACCGCCGGCGGGCAGGTTCCCTGGAGCTATGTGGCGCAGGCGGGAATATACGCGGCGGCCTGGACCGGCGGGCTTTTGTGCATCGCATTTGGATGTTTTGATCGCATGGAGGTATGTTGATATGGCTGACGAACCGATTGTTTTCACCAAAGACCTGAGTAAAATCTTCCGGGATTTCTGGAGACGCCCCCGCGCCCGCGCCGTGGACGGAATCAACCTCACCCTGCATCCCGGCGAAGTGTACGGTCTGCTCGGTCCCAACGGCTCCGGCAAAAGCACCACCATCAAGGTGCTGCTGGGCCTGTTGCATCCCGATGGAGGCGAGGTCCGGGTGCTGGGCAAGCCGCCCCGGGATGTGGCGGTCAAACGCCGGGTGGGCTACCTGCCCGAGGAATCCTATTTATACCCCTACCTCGACGCCCGTGAAACCCTTCGTTTCTATGCCGCCCTGTTCGGATTGCAGGGGGCTGAACGGGAAAAGCGGATTGATGAACTGCTGGAAATGGTGGGGCTGTCCCATACCGGACGCCGTCGGGTGGGCGAATTCTCCAAAGGAATGGCCCGCCGTATCGGGTTGGCCCAGGCGCTGATCAACGATCCCGATCTGGTGATCCTCGACGAACCGACCTCCGGTCTGGATCCTCTGGGCACCCGGCAGGTGAAGGACATTGTGCGGGCGCTCGCGGACCGCGGGAAAAGCGTGCTGCTCAGTTCGCATCTGCTGGCCGATGTGGAGGATGTCTGCGACCGGATCACCATTCTCTACGGCGGTAAAGTGCGGGCCAGCGGACCCATCCGGGATCTGCTGCAGGTGGCCAATCACCTGCAAATCCGCCTCAAGGATCTGGAGGAGGATCAGCGCATCCGATTGCTGGACCTCCTTGAAGAGCAACTCGGCGAACGTCCCACACTTGAACCCACCCGCAAAGACCTTGAATCCTTCTTCCTGGAAGTTGTCGCCCAGGCCCGCCGCGAAAGCGGCGAAGGCAGCGGCACCCGACAGGAAGGGGAACTGGCGGAGTTTCTGAGATGAATGTAAGAAGTCGGATGTCAGAAGTCAGAGGTCAGGTGGACCCATGACTAATGACCAATGACCAGTGACTATT
>JBBDRC010000176.1:0-27908 GCA_040905625.1 Kiritimatiellia bacterium | reverse complement strand
CCTGATTGGCGCCGAACTCATCGAAAAACACGGCGAAAACCCCATCGTGGTCAATGCCGTGGCCGCCCACCACAAGGAAGTCGAACCCGAAAGCGTGTACGCACATCTGGCCACCGCCGCGGATGCCATCACCGCCGCGCGCCCCGGCGCCCGCAACGAAAACACCCACCAGTACCTGAAACGTCTGGGGGATATCGAGGAGATCGCCAACGGCTTTCCCGGGGTCACCCGCAGTTACGCCATTCAGGCGGGCCGTGAGTTGAGAGTGCTGGTGGAGCCCGGCGACGTGGATGATGAGCAATTAACCACTCTGGCCCGCGACATCAGCGGGCGGATTGAAAAGGAAGTGCAGTTCCCCGGACAGGTCAAAGTCACCGTGATTCGGGAGACCCGCTCGGTCGAATATGCCCGCTGATCCCACACATCGCATACAGGTTCTCAGCGATCACGTCTGCAACAAAATTGCCGCCGGAGAGGTGATCGAACGTCCCGCCTCTGTATTCAAGGAACTGGTGGAAAACGCAGTGGACGCGGGGGCGGACCGAATTGAGGTGGAGGTGCTGCAGGGCGGGCGCAAGGCGGTGATCGTGACCGATAACGGGCACGGGATGGACCGGGAGAGCGCCCTGCTGGCGATTGAGCGGCACGCCACCAGCAAAATTCGGGATGTGGATGATATCGAGTCCATTGACACCATGGGATTCCGGGGCGAAGCTCTGGCCGCGATTTCAGCGGTGTCGCGGTTCCTGCTCATCACCCGCCGCGAGCGGGATCTCAGCGGAACCCGGGTGGAACTCGACGGCGGCACCCTGCGGAATGTCGAGGAGACCGGCTGCCCCTCCGGCACCCGCATCGAGGTGCGCAATCTGTTTTTTAATGTCCCGGCACGCCGGAAATTCCTGCGCACGGAATCCACGGAACTGGGAAATATCCGCGCGTTGTTTCAGGTATTCGCCCTCGCTCATCCCGGAATCACCCTGATATTGAAAGTGGACGGACGGGAACTGGACCGGTATCCGGTGCAACACCGTTTCGAGGACCGAATTGCCGACATCCATGGCGGCGCGATCCTGGGGAGTCTCAAAGCCATTGATTATCGGCAGGGGGACCTGCATATTCACGGATTCGCGGGCATTCCCTCCCTCCACCGCAGCGACCGGCGGGACCAGGTCACCCTGGTCAACCGGCGACCGGCCACCGCGCCCGTGCTCGGCTACGCGATTCGCGAAGCCTATACCGACAGTCTGCCCCGGGGGCGGAACCCTGTGGTCTTCCTGCATTTGGACATGCCCCCCGATTGGGTGGATGTCAACGTGCACCCCACAAAACGGGAAGTGCGGTTCGGACCCGCCACCCTGATCCGGGACGCCGTGATCCACGCGCTGAGTTCGTCTCTCCGCGGGGAGGCATCCACCGACCCGAAACCGGGCGTTCCGCACACCTCCGTATCGCCGCCCCCGGAAACGGCTCCGCCACGTTTTCATTCCGACCACCGTCAATCGACATTGCCGGAACCCGCCGCATCACCTCCCCCCTATCCCCCCCTGCCCCCGACCCTCCCGCCGGAATCACGGGCTCCGCTTCCGGTCTCCGCCGGGGATGGACCGACCGCGCCTCCCCCGCCCCCCCCGCCGTCCACTCCATCCGGAGATCCCCCCACCCCCTGGAAGGAGGCGGAAGTGCTGGGGATGGTGGGTGATGCCTTCTGTTTGCTGCGCACGGAAGACGGGATGATGATCATGAATCCCGCCGCCGCCGGTGAACGCATTCTGTTTGAGCGTGCCAAAGCCCAACTGGAACAGGGGAACGTGCACTCACAACCCTTGCTGGTTCCTGAAACGATTCAATGCGACCCCTCCGAAACCAAACACATACTGGAGCGTCTGGAGGATCTGCATGCGCTGGGCTTCGAAGTGGCCGCGTTTGGTGACAACAGCTTCCTGATCGAGGCAATGCCGGCCTGGATGGGAGACTGCGCCCCGGGACAAACGGTCAGGGAATTGGCCATGGAAGTCGATCCGCAGGCCGCGCGGCTGAAGACGCCCCGGCAGCAACAGGAGCGGCTCGCCCGCTCCTGTTGTTACGCGGCGGCACAGAAAAGAGGGCGTTATTCACCGGAAGAATGTAAACGGCTGGTCACGACACTCGCCAACTGCCAGATGCCCTACACGACCCCGTTTGGCCGTCCCACGATCCTGCATATGGGCCTGCGGGAACTTCAGCGGAAGTTCGGATTGGATCGTGTGTAAGATTGTTGAATATTTGATTTGCACCCGAACCGGTTTCGTGTCAGATACGCGGCACTATGGGTCAACAACTACGAAAAGTCTCTAAACGCAAAGCACGCAACCGCCGCATCAAACGCAAAAAATCCGCCCCCAAAACATCGGAGTAATCCAATGGGCTATCGGGTTTCACACGCAGGTTTCCTGAAAGGGGTCCTGTTGGTTTTGTTTGGTGGCACCGGTCTGATGTTCAGTTCGGGATGCAGGTCGAACTCCTACTCCGATCCCGGGCCCACACCGGATCGGGAGCCGGAGAAAATCCGATCCGAATTGGTGTTGCTGAATGTTCCGGAAGCCTCCGGCTGGGTGGCCTATCATTGCACTCCGTCTGAAGAGCCGGAGATGGAGGATTACCGCGTGGTGGTCATTCGCCAGCAAACCGGCACCATCATTTATGACAGTCAGATCCCGCTGGCGACCGATCTTTGCACCCACGGATTCGAAATGGCGTCGGACGACCCGCGGCTGCAACACCTGGCCCGCACGGTGGACAGCAGCATCATCAAGCCCCTGGAAGCTTTTCGCCGCAGCCAGCCCAAATCGGTCGTCTCCACTCCGGAATCCCCCGAATCCACAGAGTCTGAGTCTGAGTCTGAACCCGCCGGGCCGGATTCCACATCCGGCATTTCTCAGGAAGTTGTCGCTGAAAAAGAAGAGAACGGAACGGAAACAACCGCCTCCTCTGGACGCCCCGAGCCTGTGGTCTCCCCCCCTGCCCGGTTGGAAGATGAGCGCCTTTTTCAGTTGGGCGCGTACGAAAACGAGGTTCTCCACATTACCTTGAAAGAAGCGGGCGGTTTAAAAGCGGGCGACAGGCTTTTTGTCAGAAATCCGCCACAGATCATCGCGCTTCCGGGCACCGGCGAACAGATCCTGGTGTCCGAAGGAGAAGTGGTGGGATTGGTGGAGGTGCTTTCCGCGGAGGACCTCTCCGCATCCGCCAAACTCCTGAATGGTGAAATCCCGGAGAACGGTCATCTGGAAAAAACGGAATGAGGGTAAGCCCGCCCGATTCCGGACGACTCAATTTTCATGAAAAAAGACGTACTGATTTTATTGGTGATTGTGGGGGCGTTCGCGCTGATACAAAGTATCAATTCCGTTGGCATCGGGACCGGTAACAAGGTCGGTCCTCTTCTCATCCAGACCACCGAGGACACCTTTCAGGAAAAGTTAACCGCCTCCGGCGACTGGGTGCTTCTCGATTTCTGGGCCCCCTGGTGTCCGAATTGCCTTCGGTACAAACCCGCCATCAATCAGGTTGCAGCCTCCCTTAAGGACTCCCTGAAGGTGTTGGCCGTCAATGTGGACGACGCGCCCGGGATCGCCAATCAGTTTAACGTTTCCGGGATCCCCGTCGTGGTGTTACTCTACCGGGGAAGGGAAATAGATCGAAGAATCGGGGGGATGCCGGCGGTGGTTCTCGAGGACTGGATCACCTCAACGCAACAAACCATCCAGCCTGTCGCGTATGATTGAATGCATATCCGGACGTTTAGTGGAGAAATCTCCGACCCATGCCGTGATTCAAACCGGAGGTATCGGGTTTCATCTGCCGATTCCCCTGTCCTCCTATGATGCCCTCCCCCTGCCCGGCGAGGAGGTGAAGCTCTTCACGTATCTGGTGGTTCGCGAGGATTCCCTCACCCTGTATGGTTTTGCCGGTCTGGAGGACCGCGGAATGTTCGAGCGCCTGATACAGGTCAGCGGCATCGGCCCCAAATTGGCTCTGACCGCATTGAGTGGCCTCCCTCTTCGCGATCTCAAACGCGCGATTGCGGATGGAGACGTGAAACGACTCAGCAGCATTTCCGGAATCGGGAAGAAAATGGCCGAGCGGATGGTGGTTGAATTGAGAGACAAGCTGGGTGCCGCCGAAACCCTTGAACTGCGCTCCGGCGATCCCGGCCTCTCAAGTAATCTGCGGGATGCGATCCTGGCTCTGGTCGCACTTGGGTACAAGCAACAGGAGGCCAGGAAACTGCTGGAAAAGGTTCAACAGACATCTCCGGACAACCTGGAAGTGGAGGAATTGGTCCGAAAAGCCCTCAGCGGATCATGAGCGGACTCCACCGACTGCTGCAACTGGACACGTTGCCCATGGCCGGAGCCCGGGTCGGATTTCTCGGTCATCACGCCTCCGTCACCCCGGAGGGAACCCACGCGGTGGATGCCCTGTCACGGCGATCCGAATGGATCCTTGCCCGGTTATTTTCGCCCGAGCACGGTTTTTTCGGAAAAGCCGCCGCAGGTGAACGGGTGGAGGATTCGCTGCATCCCCGCCGGCGGCTGCCGGTACACAGTTTATACGGGAACTCTCGAAGCCCCGATGCGGAGTGGTTGGAGGATCTGGATCTGATGGTGGTGGACCTGCAGGATCTGGGCGTGCGTTGCTACACCTATGGCTCCACGCTGCAGAATATGCTGCATGCCTGTGCGGCCGCCTCACTTCCGGTTTTGGTTCTGGATCGGGAAATTCCTTTGGCGGGGATTGAGGACGGGCCCATGCCAAGCGCCGAACTGAAAAGCTTTGTGTCACAACTTCCCCTGCCCCTGGTGTACGGGCTGAGTCAGGGTGAACTGGCCCGAGCCCTGAAAAATATAGAACCGGAATTGGCTTCGCTCGATTTATCGGTGCTGGACACAATCGCCCCGCTCACACCGTTCGTCTGGATACCTCCCTCACCGGCCATTGTCTGCGTTGAAGCCGCGCGTCTCTATCCCCTTACCGTCTGGAGCGAGGCGATTGCCGATGTGTGGGTGGACCGTGGCGGACCCCTTTCCTTTCAATGCTGGGCCATGCCGGATTTAACAGAAAAAGGGGTCGAAGGCATTTCCGCTTCCCTGACGCTTCCCGGAATCACGATCACCCCCCGGGCATTTGATACACCACAAGGAGTTTGGCATGGCTTTCAATTCGAACAGAATTTCGAAGAATCCTTCCGCCCGGTCACCGCGGCGGTGCACCTGTTGAGTGGGCTGCGGGATCACCTGGGACCCGACCGATTGTTTACACGCACGGGTGCCCGTCCCTTCTTTTTTGATCAGTTGATGGGGACCCGCACCGTGAGGGAACAACTCTGTGCGGGGCGTTCCGCAACTTCCATCCGTTGGTCCTGACCGGTTAGGCTTTTGAAAATTCCAGGATTTTACCCAGTTTGGCTTCGAGCTGTTCCATGCGGAATGGTTTATGAATAAACCCGGCCACGTTCAGCTCTTTCAATTTTCCCAGACTGTCGGATTCATCAAAACCGCTCATAATCAACACAGGCACATCCGGTGCGAAGGTGCGGATTTGGGTAAGGGTTTCAAAGCCGCCCATTTTCGGCATGGTCACATCCAGCAACAGGCATGCGACTTCATCCATGTGAACACCCCGCAATTGCTCCAGAGCCTCAACCCCGTCACCGGCGGTCATCACTTCAAACCCGTACCGACTCAACAAGCGTTCAATGGTCATGCAAATCAGGGGTTCATCATCCACCACCCATATTTTGCCTTCTCTCTGCTGAAGTTCTTTTTTAGGTTCGGTGGATGTGGGGGCTTCCTCAACGGAATCGACCAACACGGAATTGGCAAGCGGCAATAACAGAATGAATTCAGTTCCCCCTTCCGGGAGTGCTTTCACTCCGAGAGAGCCGTCAAATTTCTGTACGGTTCCCACGACCGCCGGCAGTCCCAGTCCGCGTCCCTGGAATTTTGTGGTGAAAAACGGTTCAAAAATGTGCGGGAGGTCTTTTGGGCTGATACCGCTGCCATTGTCACTGATTCGCACGTACCAATAGTCGTCGATGTTCAGTTTTCGGGTCATTTCATACCCGGGAAGGAAGTCGTCTTCACAGGAACGAATACCGGTTGTGATCCGGATTTCCCCTTTACCGGTTTCAAACGACTCCACCGCATTCGATATCAGTTGGTTCACAATTTCGGAAAATGACGGGATATCCATGCGCGCCTGCGCGTAGGGGGCGTCCAGATGCTCCTCCAGGTGGACCTTTTCTTCCAGATCGCCCCGCACGATTTTGAGTACATTCCGCAACGCCTCGTCGGGTGATTCCACCTTCAGCATCATGGCCTTTTTCCCCGCATAACTCAACATCTGATCGCACAATCGCGCCGCCCGCTTTCCACTGTTTTGGATGTCCTGCATGTACCCCCAGATGTCATGGTCCCGGTCATGAATTTTCATCTGGGCCAGGTAGGCGCTTCCCATCATCGCCTGCAGGATATTATTGAATTCATGAGCGATTCCACCGGCAAGCACCGTGATCGATTTGTAATATCTGGATTTGTTCAATTCCTGCTGAAGAATGCGGTTTTCCCGTTCGGCTGAGCGGCTGACGGTCATATCCATGGCAAATCCTTCCAAACGGGATTCGTTTTCATCCACTGACGGCACCAGTCGGACCGCCAGAATCAGGGTTCGAATTTTACCGTCCAGCCCCTTGAAGTCCGCCTCGAAATCGACCACCGCCTGTTTTTCATACAGGGAGTGCAACAACACCTCCCGTCGATGGGGATCCAGGTAAAACCGGCTGACAGGCATATCCGCCTTCACTACGTCTTTCGGGGTGTCGGCGCCCAACACGTGAGCCATGGCCTGATTGAGAAACAAAAGTTTTCCTCCGACCGTACTGGTGAAAATTCCGATGGGAGCGGTCTGATACAGATTTTCCAATTTCCGGGCATTCTCGGCTAAATTGGATTGATCCTCCATATGCGAAAAGGCGAACGCGATGTCATTGCAAATCGCCTGCAGGTGATGGACATTATCATCAAAAGATTCAGGTTTACTCACAATGGAACCGTACAAAAATCCGTACACACGGGTGTCCAGTCGAATGGGGACTAAAAATCCCGCACCCGATTCCTCGGCGTTTTGCGCGGGAATACGTATCAACTCCTCTGTCCGCGAGGCGTCCGGAAATTCCTTTATCAGTCGGGCACAAAGCGTCTGTTGCTGTTCCGGGCCGAGAGTGGAGTGACAATTAAAGGACTCATGGCGGTCCGGATCCAACTGGCATATCAACACATCTTCGAGTAAAAAAGTCTCTTTTACTAACGGAACAGACTCAAGGACCAATTCGTCCGGCTCCCTGGTTTTCACAATCAACTCATGAATTTTTCGAATTCCGGACAGCAATCTCAGATTGGCTGACAGTCGGAATTCGATATGTTCCTGTCGCCGGAGAAGATCTCCCGCCAGAAATCCGAAAAGAAAAAACAGCATGACGACCGTTGATCGGACATACAGGGTTCGGGAAGGGTCGTTTTCAAACAGCATCTCCTGAAAGGTCCTGCCGGGAAAAAAATGCCAACTGATCACCGCGTCCGCCACCCATGCCACCAGGCCCATAAGGATTCCGAGCATGAGGGTTTGATGGGAGGCTTTCATTGCGTGTTTCATAGTATCCTACTAAGGGGGAGTCCACTGAAATACACTAAAAATATTGTTAACACATTATATAGGATATAATTTAGCCTAATTTGGGACTCAACCAATACTAATAACTAAATTCAGATAATTCAAACGTTTTTATAGAAGAAATCCAATCCGGAAACTTAGTTCAGTTCCAGCACAAAAGGGCTGGAGGACCGGGCGCGGAACATTCGGATTTCCCGTCCCGCCACCCGGGATTCGGCGGAATCGCGTCCGGGGGTCTGACCTCCAAATCCCTCTCCGGAAAAAATCACCTGCTCCGGCCGCACCCGGTCCAAAAAGGGAGGGGTAAGCCGTTCACCCGAGCGGGGATGCCCGGCCACCAGAACCCGGGCGCTCACAGGTGCCGACGCTTTTAACAGATCACCTTCAACAGCCCCGCCACTCCCCCCCATGACCAGGATCGAGTGAAACCCCCGGCTGAATCGTAACACCAGACTTCGATCATCCGCCCTCCCGCGACCCGCGGTTTCCTCGGGATGCAGTATTTCCACCCTCCAGCCTGCGGCTTCTAAAACGGCTCCCCGATGGACGGCGGAAGCTGCGGGGTCCAGATCCCGGAACAGGGCATGATCCTGATCAGGTGCGGCCACCACAATTCGCGCGGGAACGTGTGTGTCCCTGATATGCCGATAGCCTTCGACATGATGACGGTCGGGATGGGTGAGAAACAGCGTGTGCAAACGGTTTACTCCCCGTTGTTTCAACGCCCGCGCCCCCTCCCAACCGGACCAGTCCGAACCGGTGTCCACCATCACAATCCCGCGGTGTCCCGCCCGAAGCCATGCCATTTGCCCCCGATCCGCATCCACCACCACCACCTCCGTCCGATTCGCAAATTGCCAGACATCCACGGTTACGTATCCGGCCAGCCCGAGGAGAAGTGCCTGGCTGACCCGTTTGTGGGCTGGAAACCGCCACCACACCGCCAAACATCCATAAAAAAGCCAAAGCTGCCAAGCCTCCGGCGCCCGCACCCAGGAATATCCGCGGGGAATGCTCTCCAACCCGTTCACCCACTCGATCAGACAGATCGCCCCCAGACGGGCCGGAGTGAAGAGAATCGTGGTGACTTCCACGGGCAGAAACAACACGCCCACCGCGGGAAAACCGGTTGCCAATATCCAAAACACCAGCGGTATCGCCAACAGATTTCCCAGAAGTCCGATCGGAGAGATCAGATTGAAGGTATAGGCCGTGAGCGGAGCGGAGACCCCAAAGCAAATCACCGTCACCATCAGAGCCCCCTCCAGGCGGGGGGCGATCCGGTTGCGCCACAAACGGGTGTGTACGCGCTCCGGAGCCCAGGGATCGGGAGCGGTCCACTCCAGAAACGCGTCGCCCAACCGACGCCCGAACGCCAGCAACGCCGCTACCAACAGAAAGGAATATTGAAATCCCAAATCCAGCACTTGTCCCGGAGCGATTCCCAGTATCACCACGATGGCCAACGCAAAACCGTTTTTCAGTTGGGGGCGCCGATACACCACCGGAGCCAGCAGCATGCAGGCGATCATAATGCAGGCCCGGAGCGCACTGGCCCTCATGCCCGTGCACAGGGTGAAGAGAAAAAGCAGTGGCAGAATCACAAAACCCGCAAAACGATAGGGCACCCGCAGCATCCGGCAGCAAAAAAACAACATACCCGCCAAAAGGCCCATATGCAGCCCGGATATGGCAAACACGTGCACAATGCCGGTCCGGGCAAACCTCGCCAGGGTGTTTTCATCCAGTTCGCTTCGCTGACCCAGCAGCAGAGTCTGCAGCAGGGGAACGGATTCCGGACTGTCGGCCGCGCACAGGGCGATACGTTCCGCCAACCAGGCCCGTGCCGCGAAAAAGGATATAATGATTCCCGACGCGGGCGGCCCGGGCAACTCCATCACAGAACCGGGATCCGGTTCGAAGTGCCACTGGGCACGGTGCAGGCCGACATAACTTGCGTCCCGGGGTTTCAACACCCCGGCGGCCTCCCAATGACTCCCGGTCAGAAAATCCGGGGCGCTCTCCGCCGGGATTCGAAGTTGAATGCGGGCGGTGGTGTTTCGCCAGCCCCCTTCTGAATACATCCCGGTGGCCCGAACCGGCACCCGAATTTCCGCTTCACCTCGGAACCCCTCCACTTCCCGGGCATCCCCCCTCACCTGCACCCGTAACCGCACCGATTGCGGACGGGCGGGACGAAAACGGCTTAGATCATCCGCCGGAGGAACGCTTCTGAAAACCACCCACAGCAGACAGATCGGAAACAGCAGAAAGAGGGCGCGTCGATGTCGGGGAACCCTCCAGGCGAGGATAAGGGAGATCAGCCCCGAAACCAACAGCCATTTCCCCGCCAGCCACGGCATCAGTGCCGCCGCGAGCAACATGCAGATGGCCATTCCCGATAAGGTCACATCCGTTTAGCGCACTGAAAGATGGAGGGGATAGTGGGGTCCCACATGCCAGGCATGACCGAGGGCGGCGGTGACCAGTTCCCGTGATTTCACCACCGCTTCGGACAACAGCATCCCCTGGGCGATATAGGCGGTCAGTGCCGCGCTGTAGGTGCAGCCCGCCCCGTGGGTCTGCACCGCTTTGACCCGCTGATGCCTGAATTCAAACACCTCGCCCTCGTCGCTGAGAATATCCACCAGTTGCTCCGTCGGCAGCGAACCGCCCGTGGCCACGCAGGCGATATCGTACTTCTCAGAAATGGCAATGGCCGCTTTGCGCAAATCCTCCACGTTGCCAATCGGGAATCCGGCCAGAATCTCGGCTTCGTGCACATTCGGTGTCACGACCCGGGCCACCGGCAATAAATGCGATTTCAACGCCTCGACCGCATCCGCGTCCATCAAGCGTGTCCCCCCGGAGGAAATCATCCGCGGATCCACCACCAGTATGGGAATCCCGCAGACTTCATCGGCCTGACTCACGATCTCCACCAACTCCCGGGTGGGGAGCAGTCCGGTTTTTGCGGCTGAAATGGGAAATCCGTCGCTCACCGCCAGGATCTGCTCCAATACCAGGCTCGCCGGCAGCGGGTATACGTGGCGTAATTCGGTGGGGGTTTGCGCGGTCACGGCAGTGATCGCACAGGTGCCGAAAACATCCAGCACCGAAAAGGTTTTCAGGTCCGCCTGCACGCCACTGCCGGCCCCGCTGTCGGAGCTGGCAATGGTCAATACAACGGGCACATCGGAATTGGTAAAGTCAAATGAAGTCATTTGGAGATACTACCCATCAAACCGCTGTGGGTCCAGTTCTTTCAACTGCGGATTCCATTTGCATCACGGCGGGCCCTCCCGCACGCGAACTCAGTCGTCCGGATCCTCTTCCGACTGCCCCGGGGAATCCGCTTCGGTTCCGAAGCTGATCTTTTCCAGTGAGATCAACAGGCTCACCGGGCGGGCCGCCATTTCAGGCTCCGGCCGGGTCCTCAGAAATCCCCGATAAAAATCGTGGTTATTCAGAGACTGTTGCAATTCCAGAAAGAATTCGGAGTTAATCAAAATGTCTGTCGCCAGCTCGTGATACTCCACCACCTCGTACGGAGGAGCCAACCCGAAAAGCACCGCCGGCAGCACCCGCAACCGCGCCGCCTCCGGATTTTCCCTCAACAGTTTTGCTTGAATCTGAAGCGCGCTGCCCACAACCGGGAGCGATTGTTTCTCCGGATCCAGGCGGCTTCTGGCCTGTTCCACCACCTCCCCGGGCGGAGTTCGGCTGACAGGTAACGAAAACGACAGCCCGTCCAGCAATGAAAACGTCCGGACGTCCTGATTATGGCGAACCTTGAAGTGCAAGGTTACCGGAGGCCGCCCCAACTCCCGAAGCATGGAGGCCACCATATCGTGGGTGGCGTCATCCGCAATCACGATCACCTGTTTGGCCCGCGGATTCATGGAGACCCGCGGCCCCTCGGGAATCAGAGCCCGCAATTGACGCTCCACCAGTGCAGCCGGAGCATGTTCGTATGAATGCAGGCGGGTTTTCAATTCATCCGCGACACTCCGCGTCCAGGACCAGCCGGCGATAATCAATAGAATCAGTCTCATCGCCCCCTTGTTGCGGGAAATTCCGGTGGTGTCCAGAACCGAGTTCTATCATTTGAGGCTTGCCGACCCCCGTCTCACTCCACTATAGAGGAATCTCGTTTTACCCGATTGGAACCCTGTTTATGTCTGCATCAACCTCCCCCACTCACTCCCCATCCACTTCTACTCCTGATTCACCCCCCGTCGACTGGGGAAAACACCTGCGTTGGGGGGCCCCCCTGCTGGCGGTGTTTCTGATTGCGCTCACCCTGTTTATGTGGAAACAGGGAAATAAAACCACTTTGCGCACCGAAGTCCTTAACGCCTATACCCGGGCCGATTCAGCGGAGGCCCTGGCCGCGATCTCCGAAGTGTATACGGACCAGCCCGAAGCTCCTCTGGCACTGCTGCAGGCGGCGTCACTTCACTATAACGACGGTGATTTCGAGTCCGCTCAGGAACTGTACATGAGGTTCCAATCCCTCTATCCCTCCCATGTCCTGATTGAACATGCGACCTGGGGGGTCTGGATGGGTGCCGAAGCCCTCGGGGATCTTGATGCCGCCCTGCAGGGATTTCAATCGATTACTGAGGAGCAACTGCTCTACCCGCAGGCCCTGCTTGGACAGGCCCGTATCCATGAAAAACAGTCAAATGCCGAAAAAGCACTCGCCTTGTACGAACAGATTCAGAAAGATTTTCCGGACAGCGCCTGGGCGGAACAGGCCCGCGTCTTCAGCGATCACCTCACGATGGAACAGCGTCGGCTTTCAGACCTTCCAGGAAATGGTTGATCTCTTTCAAGGTCCCGAAGCGAAGCAGTTTGCGTGCGTGATGCCTCGCCTCTTCCGTGTGTAATCCGCTGAGGAAAGCCTGTACTCTCGGAATCTGTTGAGGATCAATACTGATTTTCCGAACTCCGATCCCGATCAGAAATTTCAACATCTCCTCGTTCAACGCCATATCCCCGCACACCGAGACATCCACATCGTTGTTGATCGCCGAATTCACGATTCGATACACAGATCGCAACACCGCCGGGTGATGGCAGACGTACATGCCGCTGACCGATTCATTGGTGCGGTCCACCGCCAATAAATACTGGATGAGATCGTTGGTGCCGATGCTGAAAAAATCGGCGGCCCGGGCCAATTCATCGATAATTTCAACCGCTGCCGGAAGCTCAACCATCAGCCCCACCAGAGGAGAGGCGTTGTGAGGGATCCCCTCCGCCCCCAGTTCCTGGATACACTCCATTGTAACTTCGCGGGCCTCCAGAAAATCATCCACCGATGAAATAAACGGAAACATGATTTTCAGTTTTCGGTTCACCCCCGCCCTCAGCATGGCCCGAAGTTGTTGCTTGAAAATCGGGAGATTCTTGAGTGAAAACCGGATGGCCCGCAATCCCAGAAACGGGTTGGCCTCCTCGTCATGCTGATGATACGGCAGTTTTTTGTCCCCGCCCACGTCGAGGGTGCGCAACACCACTTCTTTGTCCGGCATGCCTTTGAATATTTTTTCGTAGATCAGCCGCTGCGCCTCTTCGCTGGGAAATTCATTCCGGATGATAAACGGAAATTCACTGCGGTACAGACCGATGCCCTCCGCCAGATTTTCCACCGCGCACTCGATGTCACTCAACAAATTCACATTGGCCAACAATTTGATTTTGGTTCCGTCCATCGTGAACGTCTCGGGCTGAACGGACAGCCGTTCAGCCTCCTGGCGGTTTACCAGACCCTCATATTGTTTCAGCACCGATTCTCCGGGATCGAGAAACAACGTGCCTTGATTGGCATCAATCAAAATGAGCGTGCCCTCGGCCAAATCCAGAATCACCTCGTTTTCCACAAACACCATGGGAACCCGCAGTGACCGGGCCAGAATACTGATATGGGCGGTGACGCCCCCCTGCACAATCACAATGCCTTCCACATTCTGGGCCGCGAATTTCAGCACATCGGAGGGCACCAGTTCTTTGGCCACCAGTATCTGCCCCGCGTAATCCCCCTCGTCCTCCCCATGTTGCTGAATATTCCGCAACAGACGGTGTCCCAGATCCTTCACATCCAACACTTTCTCCTGCAACCTCGGATTGCTGCTTTTGGAAAACAGCGTAATGTAATCATTCACCACACTGGTGACCGCCCGGTCCGCCGGAGTTCCCGCCTTGATCATCTTCCGCATCTCCCCGCTGAACCCATGATCCTTCAGAATCAGCAGGTGGGCATTGAAAATAAGGGAGGCCACATCACCCAGTCGCTCCTCCATCCGGTTTTGCAGCAACGTAAGCTGGGCGATCGATTCCTGCAGGGCCAACTCGAAATCATCCATCGAATAGGGGTGATCATCATCTTCAGCCGGAGCCGTCAGCACATCATATCCATGTCCATTGAGGATCACCGCCGTTCCGTGAACGATACCCGAGGAGGCCGTGATCCCTTTAATAAACGCGGGAGGGTGTTCCGGTTCCGCTTCGGCACGGGGGCGCGGAGACTGCCGCTGTTCCGACTCGTGCAGACTCATCAGCAGCTTCGCATTCTCAATGACCACCGCCAATTGGGAGGAAATAGCTTTCAACGCCTTGGTGTCATTCTCATGGAAATAATTCGGCTGAGGATCCTGGGTCACCAGGACTCCCACCCTCATCACCCCCCGCAGCAATATGGGCACGGCCAGAAAGGCTTCGTATTCCTCCTCGAATATCCCCTCAATTCGTTTAAAATGCGGATTCAGCGATCCGTGTCCCTCGCAAATGGGCCGCATCTCCTTCATGGCGGTCCCCACGATGCCCTCGCCCAATTTTAAAGACACCCGGCCCACCGCATCCGCATTCAAGCCCTGAGTCGCCGCCAAGGTCAGTGACTCATCCGCTTCCTGGTACAAATAGATACTGCACACCGCCGCCCGCATGTGAAACGCCACAATACTGACTGCGGACTGCAGGAAATCAGAGAGACTCTGACTTTTCTCAAAAAGTCCGGCCAACTCACTGATATCACAAATTAGATCGACATTATCTTTTGCCATACTCACGGTGTATCATGAAAATTCCAACAATTCCAGTTCGAAGACACCCCGGAACTCATCCCCCCTTTTTAAAGACATAACGCTTGAATACCCCGAATCCACACGGCAAAGTTTCCACATGGAAAAACCGGACACTCCTGGACCCGACTCCACCCCCCTGCAGGCGGTCACCCATGCAATTGAGCTTTTGTGCAGTCAAGAGGATTTAGCGGTATCGATCGGGCAATCCCTTCGAATAATCGGGGAAGCCGCGCATCAGGACCGCGCGTATATGTTTGAAGTGTGCCATGACCCGAAATCCAATCGCATGCTGATATCGCAAAGCTGTGAATGGGTCAGAGAGGGCCTCTCATCGGAAATCCAGAATTCGGAGTGGATTCAACAGGATTTTTTACAGACGCTTCCCCGCTGGCTGGACGCCTTTGCACGGGGGGAGTTCATCTCGGGTCCGGTCAGTGACTTTCCCGTCAGCGAACAGGCCCTGCTGCTTCCCTTGGGGATACAGTCCCTGTTGGTGGTCCCGGTGTTCGATACAAACCAACTGAAGGGTTTTATCGGATTTGACAACTGCTGCGGGAAGTACCGGTGGCCGGAGGAGGACAAAGCGCTCCTGAAAACCATCGCGGCGGTGATCGGCTCCGCCATGGGCCGGGAGAAAACCCTTCGCGGGCTGAGGGACGAAGAGGAGCGTTTTCGCAAAGTCATCACGGAAAATCCGGCTATTGCGGTCCAGGGCTTCACGGAGGACGGAACCCTCACGTTCTGGAACCAGGCGTCGGAGAACATGTACGGATACGCCTCCGCCGATGTCCTCGGTAAAGATATTTTCAATCTCCTGCTTCCCCCCGAATCGATACCGCAGTACCGGAATCTGTTTTTGGTGTTGAAGACAGACGAACCATCCACACCCATCGAAACGGAGTATCGGCATAAAGACGGGCGTTTGATCCCGGCCCTGAGCAGTTTTATGGTATTGAAGCGAGACGGGAAAAATCCGGAGTATTTCACATTCGACATCAATCTCAGCGAGCAGAAAATCCTGGAGGCGCAACTGCTGCGCGCTCAACGTTTGGAGGCTATCGGCTCCCTGACCAGCGGGATCACCCACGATTTGAACAATATTCTTTCTCCCCTGATGATGGCCGTGGACATGTTGAAACTTCAGAACAAGGAGGATGCGCACCAATTGACCCTTCTGGACATGATGGAAAAGAATATCCTGCGGGCCTCGCATATGTCCTATCAACTCCTTTCCTTTGCCAAGGGGATGGACGGAAAATTTGAAAAAGTGGACCTCAAGGAGGTCCTGCTGGACCTGCTGGACCTCATGCGGAACACTCTGCCCCGGAATATCGAGCTGAAAAACGACATTCCGGATTCCCTGCCCCGCCTGACCGGCGATCCGACCCAACTGCATCAGGTGTTCCTGAATCTCATGGTGAACGCCCGGGACGCCATGCCGAACGGGGGCAAACTTCATCTCGCCGTGCGCCTGCAGGAGTTGTACACCCCCCCGTTCGAGGCCATGGGAAACCTGCTCATTCCCGGCCCCCACTTGGTGGCAACCCTGTCGGATACGGGAGTGGGCATGACCCCGCAGACACAGATGAAAATTTTCGAACCCTTCTACACCACCAAAGGGTCCAGGCAGGGAACCGGCCTCGGTCTCTCCACCTCATTGGCCATTCTGAAGAGTCATAAAGGCTGGATAAAGCTTTCCAGCCGACCCGGGAACGGGACCACCTTCACCGTTTTCCTGCCTGTAAACGGAAAAATCGATATCGTGAGCCCGCAAAATGAGGAACCCGTTCCGCTTCCCAAAGGAAACCGGGAACGCATACTGGTGGTCGACGATGAAAAAGATATTCGGGATGTGACCCGGCATATCCTGGAGAAGTACAACTATGAAGTCCTCACCGCTGAAAACGGAATTCAGGCGCTCGAGTTGTTCAAGCGGGATCCGGAGATCCGCTTGGTCATTACCGACCTCATGATGCCGATGATGGATGGCCGCACCACCATGCGGCAGGTGAAAAAGCTGAACCCCGATACGCCCCTGCTGGCCACCAGCGGCCTGAGTTCGAGCCTGGGCGGCATGTCCCATCCTCCCGAGGAAGCCGATTTGTTTCTCGCGAAACCCTACCAGTCCGACATCCTGCTCAAGGCCGTCCACCATCTGCTTCACCCCTGAATCCGCAGATCCGCACACACATAATTGCAGGTTGTTGTTTGAAGGGCCTGACGGTTGTAGTACAGTCCCGCCCCTCTATGCATCGAAAAGAACCTGAACAACTTAAAACCGAATTGGAAATGGCCCTCCCCGCCATTCAGGAGCCGGTGGAGGATCACCGTTTGCGCTTCCTTTTTGATCCGCGACCTCACTTTGAAACTGGAAAAATCTATCTGATTCCGGTACGCGGGGATTCGGGGAAGACCCTTAAATCCCTGACCATTGAGCACACCCTCCGGGAAAAGTGGGGACCGGAGGATGCGAATTGGCTGAAACAGATCCATCTGGCACACGATCCCGGAACCCAGGTGGCGAATTCGAACTGTTTTATTCTGCCTTTGTTTCTGTTTTTACGATGTCTCCCCGGTCTGCTCGACAGCAAGCGTCTCTATCTGCACCCACAAACCGAATCGGATACAGTCAAACCGGTCCGTCCCCTCGAAAATCGATTGGATGAGATATGGAAAACCGAACTGACCGCGGTCAAGACCGGGGACGGGCTTCTCCTGGAGGCCGCCGTGTGCCACGGCAACCGGAAGCTCCCCCTCGAAGAGGTGGCATTGATCCTGGAGGGCGGCTACATGTTCATGGTGGATGCCGTCACCCGCATCGCCGAGGGTCCGGACGCCCTCTGGGCCGGTGGACTGATCGAGGAAGGGCCGACCTCCGTCCCCTTCGATGAGATCCACAATTTTCTGGCCTACGCCCATTTGTCCGGGGAGGTGCCCACCCTGCATCTTCCCGCGGAATATCGCTACACCCGGGATCACCGCACCCCCGTCCCTCACCTGCAATTGAGCCGGGATCCCGACCGCTCCAAACAGGTGCTGGGTCAATTGCTGTTTGACTATGGAGACACACGGATCGCCGCCGACGACGAACGCGATCCGATTTTCGACCGGGTGCGCACAGTCTATTTTGACCGGCTGGAGGATCAGGAAAACCGTTACCGGGGTGATTTGATTCACCACGGAATCCGGGAACACCGAGGTTCAGTGTTTTCGGACAGTACCCGGTGGCGGATTCCCATCGCGGATCTGGACGCCCTGATGCAGACTCTGAGCGATCAGGGCTGGGGCATAAGCTGGGAGGGGTTAAAGCTGCATGTCCAAAACGATATTGCCTACCGGGTCTCCTCCTCCACCATCGACTGGTTCGATGTGGAGGGGGCCATGACCTTCGCCGGGACAGAGGTGAAGCTTCCCGAACTGTTGCGGGCTCTGAAATCCAATGACGGATTCGTGGACCTGCCCGACGGCTCCCGGGGATGGATTCCCCGGAATCTGCGCGAACAACTCTCCCTGCTGCAGCGTATGGGGGATGCCTCGGGCGGGGATGGCAAATTACGTTTCAACGGGGCGCAAAGCCTGATTCTGGATTTTATGCTCTCATCCCTTCCCGATGTGGACTGGAACGAGAAAGCGCTGTCGCTGCAACAAAAACTGCGCAATCTCTCCGCGCCGAAAGCCGCAAAAGCACCGGCGGGATTCCGGGGCATCCTGCGGGGATATCAGGAAGAAGGACTGGGATGGCTGCGCTATCTCCAGGAATTGGGGGTTCACGGCTGCCTGGCCGACGATATGGGTCTGGGGAAGACCATTCAAATGCTGGCCCTCCTCGAGGAACGCCGGCCGCTGGACGCGGGACCCTCCCTGGTGGTCGTCCCCAAATCTCTGGTATACAACTGGCAACAGGAGGCCAAGACCTTCACGCCCGAACTGAACGTGGTGGCACTGTGGGGCGCCCACCGCCCCAAAACGCCGGAGGAACTCCCTCCCGCCAATCTGTACGTGACCACCTACTCGCTGGTGATGCGGGATATTCAATGGCTCAAGGATGTGCAATTTGATTATGTGATCCTCGACGAATCCCAGGCCATCAAAAACGCCAACACGAAAACCGCCAAGGCCTGTCGTTTACTGAAAGGACGGCATCGGCTGACCATGACCGGCACCCCGGTGGAAAACCGGCTGGACGACTTGTGGAGTCAACTGGAATTCCTGAACCCCGGACTGCTCGGCAAAGGAAAATGGTCGGATAAGCACCTCACACCCGACACTCTGGAAATGCTGGGACACAGTTTGCGGCCCTTCCTTCTGCGCCGCACCAAAGAAAAAGTGGCCCGGGAACTTCCAGCGAAAGTGGAGGAAACCATTTTCTGCGACATGGCGCCCAAACAACACAAACTGTACCAGGATTTAAAGGTGTATTATCAGCATCTGCTGAGCGGCCAGGTAAAGTCAAAAGGCCTCAACAAATCCAAAATCATCGTGCTGGAGGCCCTGCTGCGCCTCCGCCAGGCCGCCTGTCACCCGGGTCTTATCTCCAAAGAGCATCTGGAGCTGACCAGCGGGAAATTACTGGTGCTGCAGGAATTACTGGAGGATATACTGCCCTCCGGACACAAAGTGCTGATTTTCTCCCAGTTCACCAGCATGCTGGCCCTGGTCAAAACCCACCTCCACAAACATTCCCTGCCCTACGCCTATCTGGACGGGCAGAGCCGTGACCGCCAGGAGCAGATCAACCGATTCCAGTCCGATCCGGAATGTCCCCTCTTCCTCATCAGTCTGAAAGCGGGAGGGGTGGGCCTGAATTTGACCGCAGCCGATTACGTGATTCTGCTGGATCCCTGGTGGAACCCGGCGGTGGAGGCCCAGGCTATCGACCGCGCTCACCGCATCGGCCAAACCAAAAAAGTATTTGCCTACCGCATCGTCAGCAAAGACACCATCGAAGATAAAATCCTGCAGCTCCAGGACAAAAAACGCGATTTGGCCGAGGCCATCCTCACCCGCAACAACAGCCTCCTGTCCGCCCTGCAGCCCGAGGATCTGGAATTTTTGTTGGGATGATGGAATTCCCGAATTCAGTTAAAAAAAGAAGGGTTTCATGGGGCAATCACCCTTGCCCGGCAGTGGCGGACATGGTATTTAAACAAAAATCAATCACCCCCGTTCTATGCCCGATTCCACCGACAGTTCCCCACCGTGTTTCAATGCGGGATGGCGGATTCGCGGTCGCGAGGTGGATCTGGCGTCCCGATCCCGGGTAATGGGTATTGTGAATGTGACCCCCGATTCCTTTTCGGACGGAGGACACTACCTGACTCCCGGGGCCGCGATTGAGCTGGGCCTGCGGTTGGCGGGGGAGGGCGCGGATATTCTGGATGTCGGGGGTGAATCCACCCGTCCGGGAGCGGAGGCGGTATCCGCCGGGGAGGAAATCCGCAGGGTGGAACCGGTGATCCGGGCGCTGCGGGACGCGCTGCCGGATCAGATGCTGTCCATCGACACCTCCAAAGCAGAGGTGGCGGAGGCCGCACTGGCCGCGGGCGCCGATATCATCAATGATGTCACCGCCGGCCGCGGAGACGCGGATCTCTTACCGCTGGCGGCCCGGACGGGCGCGGGGCTGGTGCTGATGCATATGCGGGGCACTCCCCGCACCATGCAGAAGTATCCGCAGTATGAAAACGTGATCCGGGAGGTGTCGGATTTTCTGCGCCGGCGCATGCGGGCGGCGGTCGACGCGGGGGTGAACCCGGATCAACTGGTGCTGGATCCCGGCATCGGCTTTGGCAAAACTCTGGAACACAATCTTCAACTGCTCGCGGGACTGGAGGGTTTCCGGAAGTTGGGCCGTCCGCTGTTGCTGGGAGTTTCCCGTAAGCGCTGGCTGGGCGAGCTGACCGGGCGCGACGTGGGGGACCGTCTTGCGGCCAGTCTGGCCGGTGCCGCGGCCTGTCATCAGCGGGGAGCGAAAATTTTACGAGTCCATGATGTGATCGAAACGTGCGATATGCTACGTATCCTTGACAGCATCAGCCAATCACAAATCGATTCCGCCCTATGAACGTTCTGAACCTCAACGCCTTCACCCTTCCCTCCCTCACCGAGTGGGTGGAAATCCTGTTGTTGTGGATCATCTTTTATCATTTGTTGAAACTGCTCCGCGGCACCCGCGGCGCACAGGTGTTGAGCGGGCTGGCCCTCACCTTTGTGGCGGTTCTGTCCTTCACCTACTTTCTGAATCTGCATACTCTGAACTGGATCTTCCGCACCTTTTCGGTGAATTTCGTGTTGGCATTTGTGATTATCTTTCAACAGGAAATCCGCCGGGCACTGGCCGAACTGGGACGTCCGGGCATGTTAAGCGGCACCGGATCCCGCAATGCCAAAGCCACCGACGTGGTGGAACCGCTGGTGAAAGCCGTGCACGCTCTGAGCAAGCAGAAAATCGGCGCGCTGATTGCTCTGGAGCGGGCGATCGGCCTCAAATCCGTGGAAAAAACCGGGGTTGAAATTGATGGACGGGTGCGTCCGGAACTGATCGCCAGCATCTTTTTCCCCCGCAGCCCGCTGCACGATGGCGGGGTGGTGATTCGGGGTGACCGGATTATGTCGGCGGGTTGTGTGTTTCCTCTGAGCCAACGGGAGGAACTGCACCGCTCTCTCGGGACCCGTCACCGCGCGGCCATCGGCATCACCGAGGAAACGGATGCGCTGGTGGTGGTGGTCTCCGAGGAAACCGGAACGATTTCATTGGCGTTCAAGGGACGGCTCAGCCGCGGCCTGGACGAAGAGCGCCTGCAGCGGATGCTCTCCGCCGTGCTCTCCCGCACCAGCCCCCGCAGCGACAGCGGAAATATGAAAGCACTGGGACTGAACGATTCTGAACACGGGACACGGGCGTTATGAACAAAAAAAAATGGTTTCATCATTACAAGCTCAAAGCAATGGCCCTGGTTCTGGCCATTCTGTCCTGGGGGATTGTCAAGCAGATCACCAACAACGACAAAGTGATCAACGAGGTGCCGGTCCGCATTACCTTTCCGGATGGCTGGGCCATTCGCGACAAGGACAGCAACAGCGTGCAAATCACCTTTCGCGGCACCCGGGAGGATCTGTTGATGCTGGATACCCAAACCGTGCAGGTGCAGGTGGATTTGCGGGACGAGGAGTTCGAAGCGGAAAAGACCATCACCTTACGCCCGCGTCAGGTGGCCTACACCGGCAGCAACGCACGCATCACCTCGATTCAACCCGGCACCCTGCACCTTCAATTGGGAAAAGAGGGTCAAAAACAACTCCCGGTCCTGGTCAGCCAGGCGGGCAGTCCCCCCGAGGGAATCAAGTTGGAGGCGGCGGAGGCGGAACCCGGATTGGTGACCCTGATCGGCGCGGCGGATTTATTGGACAACATCAATGCCCTGCAAACCGCGCCGTTGAATCTTTCCGATAAAATTCAAAGTTTTGAACAGCGGCTGGATGTGGTGCTGCCCAATCCGGAGTGGGTGGGCCGGGTGGTCCCCTCCCGGGTGTTGGTGAAGGTGACCCTGGCGGGGGCAACCATCGAGCGGCGCTTCAGCGATATCCCCCTGATGTTGACCCAGCCGGCGGGCAGTCAACATCCCATGCGCCTGAGCGCCGATCCCGCGCGGGTGGATGTCTTCCTGCGCGGGAGTCCGCAACTCCTGGACGAACTGGACACCCGCCGGATTCAGGCCTTCGTCTCCGCCCAATCCGCCGTCTCCGTTGACGGAACCGCGCGCAAAGTGAATGTACTGGTTCCCGCCGGCCTGGAGGTGCTGGGGGTGCAACCGGACACCGTGACACTCCGGCGAATAGCGGATCCAACCCCGACTCCCGCGGCCCCTCCCGCAGCCTCTCCAGCTCCGACCCCCACGGAACCCGAACCCACGACCGAAACTCCATGAAACCTGTCTCTCTTCATCTACTCCTGCTCGCGGCCTCCGCGTTAACCCTTGCGCAACAACCGCAAAGTATTCTCAATCAAATCCCGTACCGGCCGGATCCTTCCGACCAACCCGTCAACATCCCCCTGCTGGATACGAATCATATCCTGTTGGACCTGGAGCCCCTGCCCGCGTTTGAGATTCCCGCTCAAGTGCCCCCTGAATTCCAGTACACCCGGGAACAGCAGGCGCTTCTGCGGAAATTTCAAGAGGCTCATCAGCTCCTGCAACAGGGGAAAGCTGAATCCGCCGTGGAGATTTTTAAACAGACGCTTGCGTTAAATCCGGAAGAACTCAATATCCATGTGGCCCTTGCCGACAGCTACTATGCGGCCGGAGCATATACCAAAGCGGTGGAGCACTATCAATTTGTTCTGAACAGGGATCCACTTCATTTTCAATCGCTCAACAATCTGGCATGGTTGTTGAGTTCGGTTGACAATCCTGAACTCCGGAATCTCGAACAGGCGCGGGTGTTAGGGGAGCGGGCCAGGCTGATCCGTCCGAACAGTCATCATGTGTGGAGTACGCTTGCCCAGGTGTACATGCATACCGACAAATACGCCGAAGCCGAGCAGGCCATCACCAACGCTCTCACCATCGCCCAGCAAACCCGGGTTTCCCTCAAGGTGGTGGTTAATTACCTCCTGCAGCGCGACCGGGCCAGAGTGGCGCATGAAGCCACGTCGATACTCGAATGACCCGACTTCGATTTTTAGGCACCGGTTGGTCCCACGGGGTTCCCACGCTCGGATGCGACTGTCCGGTCTGCACGGAGGCGCTTCCCCGGAACCGTCGACTCCGCGCCAGCATTCTGTTGTCGGATACGTCCCACACGGTCGTGATTGATGTGGGACCCGACTTTCGCGAGCAGGCCCTGCGGGCAAACATCCAACAACTGGACGCGGTGTTTGTCACCCACCAGCACAGCGATCACACCATGGGCCTGGACGATCTGCGGCGGTTCACCTGGGCCCGCAAAGAGCCGCTTCCCGTTTGGGCGGATCCGGACACCCGGGACCGGCTCAAGGTGGTGTACCCCTACGCCGCGGCCTCGCGCCGTCCCGGACAGGCAGTCCCGTTGGTGGAGTTCAACTCTTGGACTCAACCCGTGACGATCGGCACAATGCGCTTCACCTCCTTTCCGGTCCCCCACGGAAATCTGCCCTGTTACGGTGTTCGCATCGACACTCCCGAAGGGAAAATCGGATATGTTCCCGACTGCTCCGACCTGCCCCCGGAGGCCATGGACCATTTGCGGGATCTGGACATCATGATTCTCAACGCCATGCGGGACACCCCGCATCCCTCCCATCTCTCGTTTGACCAAAGCCGGGACTGTTTGAAAGCCATCGCCTCCAAGCGATCCTTTTTTACGCATATGGGCTGCTCCCTGAATTATCACCGCCTTCAACCCACCCTGCCCGACGGACTCGAGATGGCCTGGGACGGCATGGAAGTGGAATTGTAATTTCGGTTCTTGAGCATTCAGCCGACTTGCACTATGTTCCCACCCCGTTCACAAAGGAACGGTTATTTTTTAGTAAGGAACGATTATGGTCAAACATCTGGTTATCGTGGAATCGCCCGCCAAGGCGAAAACCATCAATAAATTTTTAGGAAAAGACTTTCTGGTGAAAGCCTCCATGGGGCATGTGCGCGATTTGCCTAAAAGCAAACTGGGCGTGGACCCGGAGAACAATTTCGAACCGCACTACGTCAATTCACGCGACAAATCCAAAGTGATCAAGGAATTGAAGGACGCGGCCAAAAAATGTGACGACATCATCCTCGCCCCCGACCCTGACCGCGAGGGAGAGGCGATCGCATGGCACCTGAAGGAACTGCTGTTTCCGCTGATGAAAGAGGATTCGTTGTTTTCCCGGGTCACCTACAACCAGATCACCAAGGTGGCGATTCAGAAAGCCTTCGCCGCGCCAACCGAACTGGATCTGCACAAAGTGGACGCCCAGCAGGCCCGCCGGGTGCTCGACCGTCTGGTCGGATATCAGGTCAGCCCCCTGCTCTGGCGCCGCATCCGGGGTGGTTCCAGTGCCGGCCGGGTGCAGACGGTGGCCCTGCGCCTGGTCTGCGAACGTGAAAAGGAAATTCTGAAGTTTGTGCCGGAAACCTACTGGATTTTCGGGGCGCAGGTTCGCAAATGTATCGATCCCAAGGACCCGTTTGAAATTCGGCTGGTGAAGGTGGACGGCGAAAAAGGTGAAGTCCGGGACGAAAAACTTGCTGAGGATATTCGGAGCAATCTGAACAACTGCTCGTTGCGGGTCGCATCCATTGCCACCAAAAATCAGAAACGGCGATCCAAAGCTCCGTTTATCACCTCCACCCTGCAGCAGGCCGCCTCCAGCGCCTTCGGGTTTCAACCCAACCGCACCATGTCCATCGCCCAGAAGCTGTATGAGGGCGTGGACTTGAAAGACGGTCAGGGCACCTCCGGTCTCATCACCTACATGCGTACCGACTCGGTCCATTTGGCCCCGGAATCCATTCAACAGGCCCGCGAATGCATATCAAAGCAGTTCGGCCCGGAGTATATCCCGGAAAAACCCAATTATTACAGCAGCAAAGGCGGTGCCCAGGAGGCCCACGAAGCGATCCGGCCCACCGACCTCGGCCTGCGTCCGGAGGATCTGAAGCATGTGCTCGACGATCAGGAACTGAAACTCTATTCCCTGATTTGGAAGCGGACCCTGGCCTCCCAGATGGCTCCCGCGGAACTGAAACTGCTTACGGTGGATTTCGCCACCGACAGTTCCAAACACGACTATCTCTTCCGCGCAGGCGCCTCCGAAGTGGTGTTCCCCGGCTTCATGGCGGTGTGGGGCAAAGGTTTCGAAGAGGATGATCCGCAGGATCCGGAAGGAAAGCTGCCCCCGCTGACCGAAGGAGAGAAAATCGACGTGGTGGAATGGATGGCGGATGAAAAGCAAACCCAGCCCCCCAACCGCTTCAGCGAAGCCTCGCTGATCAAAGCATTGGAGGAAAACGGTGTCGGCCGCCCCTCCACCTACGCGTCGATCGTCACCACCCTGTACAGTCGGGAATACGTGGACCGCGAAAGCCGAAGCGTCCGCCCCACCGGGGCGGGAATGGAGGTGCACGACTTCCTTGTGGGTCGCCTCCCCCATCTGTTTGAAGTCGATTTCACCGCCCGTATGGAAGAGCAGTTGGATGAAATCGAGGAGGGCAAGGTCGCCTGGACGGAAATGATGAAAGACTTCCATGGCAAACTGCAAACCTGGATTGAGGAAGCCAAGTATGCCAACATGGACAGTGAGGAACTGAAAACCCTGCTTGATTTCTGTGACGAGGTGCCCGAATACAATCCACCGGTGAAACGGGGCAGGAAAACCTATTCAGATCAAACCTTCGTGCAGGAAATGCGCGAGGCCATCGAGGGAGGCGAGCCCATCACGGACCGTCAACAGGACAACCTGAAAAAAGTGGTGGCACGCTATTTCAACGTGATCCCCGGCCTCACCCCCGAAAAAGCGGAGGAACTTGAACTCACCGAACTGATTGCCAAGGAGGCCGAGGCGAATCAGCCCCCGCGCGGGGAAACGCTGAAGAAATTTGCCATTCTGGATCAGGTCACTTTTGAACCCGCCCGCAAGGTGGGAAAGAAAACCTACGACGATAAAGAGTTTCTCGGCAGCCTGCGGGAGCAGGTCGAAGGCAGACGCCGCCTCAGTGAAAATCAGATTCGCTATCTGGACCGGCTGGTCACCAAATACGCGGCGCAGATTCCCGACTTTGAAACCATCGCCTCCGGACTGGGCATCGATTTCACCGTGGAGGAGGACAACGAAAGCGGTCCTCTCATTGAACTGCTGTCGCATGTCAAAACCTTCAACGAACCCACCAAACGGGGACGGAAAACCTGGGACGACGCCGAATTCGCGCAATCCCTCACCCAACAATACGAAGCGCGGAAATCTCTAAGCCCCCGCCAGCGCGGCGCCCTCAAAACCATGCTGGGCCGCTACCACGATCAAATCCCCGGATATGCCGAAAAATGGGAGGCCCTGGGCTTGCGCGACCCCAATGCAAAGTCTAAGAGGCCCGCATCCAAAAAGAAAACCACCAAGAAAAAAGTCAGCAGTCAATAGTCATTGGTCAATAAGGTCCAAAACCTGACCTCTCACCTCTCACTCCTGACCTCTGACTCCTGACCTCTAACCTCTCACTCCGATCTCCTATCTCCTATCTCCTATCTCCTATCTCCTATCTCCTAACTTCCAACTTCTAAAATCATTATGTCCGGACACAGTAAATGGGCGAATATCAAACACAAAAAAGCCGCCGTCGACGCCAAACGGGGAAAGGCTTTCAGTAAAATTGCCAAGGAAATCACGGTGGCCGCCCGCCTCGGCGGCGGCGATCCTTCCGCCAATATCTCCCTGCGCCCGCTGCTGTCAAAGGCACGCGCGGTGAATATGCCCGCCGACAATATCGACCGTGCGATCAAAAAAGGAACCGGCGAGGGAAGCGATGGCGTGCAGTTCGACGAACTCGTCTATGAAGGCTACGCCGGAGATGGCGTGGGACTGATTGTGCAATGCCTCACCGAAAACAAAAACCGCACCGCCTCCGAGGTCCGGCACTGCTTCAACAAGCACAACAACAATCTCGGTCAAACCGGCAGTGTCAGCCGCAGCTTTCAGCGCAAGGGAGTGATTACCTTTTCCACCGAAAACACCGACGAGGAAGCGCTCCTCGAGGCAACCATGGAGGCGGGCGCGGAAAATTTCGAGCAGCAGGGGGACAGCTTTGTGGTGACCTGCGATCCTTCCGCCTATCCCGATATCTGTGAGCATCTGGAAAAAGCGGGCTTTACCGCGGTTGACTCCGAGCTGACCCTGGTTCCGGATCTGCTCTTTGAAATGACCGATGTCGAAAAAGTCAAAAGCGTGATGGCGTTTATCGAGGCGCTCGAAGACCTCGACGATGTCCAGAACGTGTACACCAACATGGATGTGCCCGACGAAATCGCCGAGCAGTTGGATGAAAGCTGATCCCGTACGCATTCTGGGGATCGACACCTCCCTCCGCTCCACCGGGATCGCAATACTGATCTCCGACGGAATCCGGCATCAGGCCCTCACCTACGGGACCATTCACG
>JBBDRC010000175.1:0-4854 GCA_040905625.1 Kiritimatiellia bacterium | reverse complement strand
GCGACTACAAACGCCTCAAAGAGGACGACCGGGGTCCCAACACCGGCGGCATGGGCGCGGTGGCCTCCCGCCGACTCCTTTCACCCGAAATGGCGGAGAAAATCGAACAAACCATCATTCAGCCCACCGTGGCAGGACTCAAAAAGGATAACCTTCGCTACTGCGGATTCCTCTATTTCGGCATCATCCTCACCAAAGACGGCCCCAAAGTGCTGGAATTCAACTGCCGCTTCGGCGATCCCGAGGCGCAGGCGGTGCTGCCGCTGATTGAAGGCGACTTCGCCGAATTTCTGTTCCAGGCCGCAAAGGGCCGACTCAATCCGGGCCTGATTCACTTCCACGAGGGCTGGAGCGTCACTCTGGTGATGGCCAGCGGAGATTATCCGGCCAAAAGCGGCTCCGGAGATGAAATTTCCGGCCTCGACGCGATCCAAACCGGACGGGTCTACCACGCCGGCACCCGCCGCACCGCGGCGGGTACCTTCGAAACCAACGGCGGACGGGTGTTGGCCGTCTCCCATACCGGCGACACCCTTGCCGACGCCCGTGATCAGGCCTATGCGGAACTGCAAAAAATATGTTTTAACCGCGCTCAGTTCCGCCGCGACATCGGCAGCCTGCATTTTGAATCCGATTCATGAACTGAAAAACCGGCTTCACTCTTTCGTTTGGCTGTTGTCCAACGGCCCCCGCGCATATCCCTGCGCTTTCATTTCCATCCGGAACAGGAATCTAACACCCTTCCCATAAAAACTGAACATGTGTGGTGCATAGTTCGCAGCATGAACCCTGTGATACACGACCGCATCCACAATTAAAAGAGGAGAATCCGCTATAGACATAACTTACGATATTTCCCCCTTTCACAGGCACAAGTAAAGGCGGAAACCATGAGAAAACGATGAGGAGGAGTCCGTTTGGATCAGGGTTGAGGTTACTGGAAGCGGATCCGTTTCCGCCAGTCCCGGGGGGTGACCCCGGTGAGTTCGCGGAAGCTTCTGTTGAAACGGGAGAGAGTGGAAAATCCGCAGCGAAAGGCGATTTCGCTGATGCGGTCGTCGGTGTCCGTGAGGTCGGCGCAGGCGTGGTGAATACGGGTTTCAGCCAGATACTCCCGAAAGCGCAGACCGGTGCTCTGATGAAACAGGCGGCTGAAATGCTCAGCACTCACCCCGCATTCGCCGGCAACCTCCCGCAGCCGCAGGCTCTCCCGGTAATGCTGCCCGATATAGTGACAGCCCTGCAAAATCAACGGCGGCAGCTTCCCGGGATGGGGCTCCACCCCGGGGATGTTCACCTGTTGCATGAGGTCACCGCCATATCGGCTGAGGCATCCCTTCCAGGCCTGAACACTGCGCGAATTCAGATACGGCAATTCCCGCCAGGCCTCCCGCCACTCTTTCCAGGTGGTTTGCCCCCCGCTTTTCGCCAGGTTTGACCATTCCTTTTGCATCCCCTCACTGACATCCCCGGTGGTGCGGGCGGCAAACAACAGCAAATACCCCACTTTTTCCCCTTCCACCGTCAGGGGGTGCATCAGTTCGGAAAACCCGAGCGGCACCATCGAATCCTCCCCAGCCAAAACCGCCAGGCGACGGCGGACGCACAGCGCCCGGAGTTCGGGATCCCGTTGAATAATGTGGCGCACCCCCTGTACCGTCGACCGCGGAAACGCCATGCGCTCGTTTCCCAGACCGTCCAGAAACAACGCGTCCATCCCGCTTAACAGGTGTAAATTCTCCAATACCTCCTTCAAGACCGGAGAACGAAGCAGGCGATTGTATAAGGCTTTTGAGAGGGTTTGCGGCATGTTTAAATCAATTTCCAACACATAAACATATTTTGACATCAAAATACAGTCATTATTTTCGGATCGGAGGCTATTTTTTGGGTTCGCACGGTGGTAGTATCCTGTTTTTTAACCAAAAGGAGATTCATCTATGTCGAATAAAGCTGTTACTGAACGTTTTAAATTGCCGGTCGAGACCGCGGAAGTCCTGAACCAGGCACCCTCGCTCACCCTGGCCGAAAATGTGGAACAACTCATTGCGCTCTCCATGCGGGATGAACAGGAGGACGGTTATCATCATGTTTCCTACGATGTGCCCGGCAAGGGTGAGGTGGAGGAAGTGAGAGTGTGCCGGGTGAAGAACGGTATTGCGGCCAATTATCTCGAACCCTATATGCGGCGCCGGGATCCCGACTGCATGGTGATCGGCGATAAAAAAGCCACCGATAAGCCCACCTTCAAGGATCGCTACGGAAAAGAGTTTTCCGATTTGCGCGGGGAAACCATGGCGTGGCTGAAAACCCAGGACCTTGCCTGTTTCGCCTTCACCGCCGGTATGCCCGGCAAAGGAATGGATGCCCTGGTGATCGCCCCCTCGAATGCGGGCTTTTTTGCGCTGGGGCTGGCCATGCTGCAGGGAATCAACCATCCGGACGATCTGCCGGCGGACTTTGAACCCAAAGCCATCATTTATGTAGCCCCCCCCTTCCGCCACACCCATCTGGACGGCAAACAGGTGGTGGTGCACAACCGACTGGAGGGGATGCACGAATTGTTCAGTTACAATCTGTACCCCGGACCCAGCGCCAAAAAAGGGATCTACGGGGTGTTGCTGACCCTCGGCGAGCAGGAGGAATGGATCACCATGCACTGCTCCGCCGCACAGATTATCACGCCCTATGACAACCGCATCGGTATTTCCCACGAGGGTGCCAGCGGAGGCGGCAAAAGCGAAATGCTGGAACTGCCCCACCGCATGGAGAACGGCAGTCTGTTGTTGGGTGAGAATATCATAACCAGGGAAACCCGCACCCTGAGCATGCCTCAGTGCTGCAAAATCCGTCCGGTCACCGACGACATGGCTCTCTGCCATCCCTCCCTGAACAAAGGGAACGGCAAGTTGACGCTGATGGATGCGGAGGATGCCTGGTTCGTGCGGGTGAATCACATCACCGAGTACGGAATTGACCCCCACCTGGAAAAACTGACCGTGAATCCCCCCAACCCGCTGCTTTTCCTCAACATTGAGGCCAAACCGGGCAGCACCGCTCTGATTTGGGATCATATCGAGGACGAACCCGGCAGCCCCTGCCCCAATCCCCGGGTGATCATTCCCTGCATCAGCGTTCCCAACATTCACCGCGGCACCCTGGATGTGGATATCCGATCCTTCGGCGTGCGCTGTCCGCCCTGCACCAAAGAGAAACCCACCTACGGCATTATGGGCATGTTCCATCTGCTGCCCCCCTCCCTGGCCTGGCTGTGGCGTCTGGTCGCCCCGCGCGGTCACGCCAATCCCAGCATCGTGGACACCGGCGGCATGTCCAGCGAGGGTGTGGGGTCCTACTGGCCCTTTGCCACCGGACGCCGGGTGGATCAGGCGAATCTGATTCTCAAGCAGATCCTGGACACCCCCAAAGTGAGATACATCCTGGTGCCCAATCAGCACATCGGAGCCTGGAAAGTCAGCTTTATGCCGCAGTGGATCACCCGCGAATATTTGGCCCGCCGCGGCGGTGCCCAGTTCGATGAAACCCAGGTGCAGCCCTGCCGCTGTCCCCTGCTCGGCTGGTCCCCGAGTTCCATAGTGGTGGAAGGCCGCCCGATCGGCTCCTGGTTCTTCAATGTCGAAAAACAACCCGAAGTGGGGCCGGAAGCCTACGACAAAGGCGCCGAAATTCTGCGCGAATTCTTCCTCAAGGAACTCTCGCAGTTCGATCATCCCGACCTCCTTCCGCTGGGCCGGCAGATTATCGAGTGTTGCCTCCACAACGGAAACATCGAGGACTATGCGGCCCTCATTCCGCATCCCACCCTGGGCGAGCGGGATTTCTAAATCCCGACCGCATTATCGGTTTCGTATCAGCGATCACGGGTGCCATTTTAAAACCCGGAACGATGAATACAAACGCAGTCCGCACGACAGTTCGGTCTGGGTCCCCTTTGCTGTGTGGGGACCCGGCTGGAACGGCGGCGGGGAACGGCCCGAAGCGGTCAGCCTGGTGGACCTCCTGCCAAGTTTGCTGGACAGCGCGGATATCGACATTCCCGTCTCCCTTCAGGGACACTCGCTCCTGCCGCTTGCCCGGAATGAGCCCGGGGACCGGCCGGAGGAAAGCCTGATCCAATTCGGAGACGGCTGGTTGCCTTCCGGACGCGCCCTGCGCACTCCCCGCTGGAAATATGCCGTCACCGCGCCCGACAGTTGTAAAGGACAGGGGGAGGCCCCGGAGTATACGGGAATCCTGACTACTGGTTTTCTCCGCTTCCGGCCTTCCCGGCGATGCGGACCGCATGCAGAAAGGTCGGGACATTCGGACGCCATTTCGGAAGTATCAAGGTGATGGCGATCTCCTCGATCGCGGACAGGATCAGCACCCCCACCCCCATCCGGAACATCCAGGGCGTCACATCGGCGAACAACAACCAGGTTCCCACCCCGGTCAACCCCGTGGACACTTTCGCGGTCCAGGTGTGATAGGCGGGCAAATGCCGGTATTTGACCAACGTCACAATCCCGGAACAGCCCAGCATCAATACCAGCGCCAGAAATAAATACGCTTCCTGCAGCATTCGGTCCGGCCACAGCAGGATCCCGCCCACAATCACACAACTCCCTGTGAGCACATCCCCCACGGTGTCCAATTGAGAACCAAGCTGACTTTCCTGATGCAGCCACCGCGCCAGAAATCCGTCAAAAAAGTCCGTGATCAGCGAAAACCCGAACACCCACAGAAAGAGTGCGGGTTTTTCAATAATCGCCGCTCCCGGGAGCACCGGAGCCGCCAGGATACGCAACAGACTGATACCATTGGGTAGTGTGTAGATCTTTTTCATTAGTTTAA
>JBBDRC010000174.1:0-4872 GCA_040905625.1 Kiritimatiellia bacterium | reverse complement strand
CGACTTCACTTTTTTTCACGTTGGCGGTGGGAATCGCTTCCTTCACCGTCACCCGAATGATGTCACCCACATGCGCGTAGCGCTTGCGTTGGCCCAACACCCGGATGCAACGCACCAGACGCGCGCCGGTGTTGTCGGCGACTTGTAAATTACTTTCTTGACAGATCATAGTTGGTTTTTCCTCAGTTACGCAACGGGTTCAACGGTATTGTCGGCGGATCTGCGGACAACCTCGATCAGGCGCCAGCTTTTCAGCTTGCTGATCGGACGGGTTTCCTGAATACGCACGAAGTCACCTTCCAACGCCTCGTTCTTCTCATCGTGAGCATAGTAGGTTTTGGCCAGTTTAATGGTTTTACCATAGAGTTTGTGGGCCTTGCGGCGTTCCACGGACACCACCACGGTTTTGTCCATTTTGCAACTGATCACGGTGCCGGTGCGGGTTTTACGAATATGATGTACGGATGTATCTTCAGACATTGGAGGTCTCCTGGATTTCGGCCTGGGTTTCAGCCTGGGTTGCGCCCGCAGTCTGTTTGCGTTCGGTCAAAACGGTCTGCATCCGGGCAATATCCCGGCGGACCTCACGAATGCGGGCCGGATTTTCCAACTGACCCAGTTTCTGCTGCATTTTTAATTTAAAGTAGGATTCGCCGGCGTCCTTCAAAGCGGAGGCCAGTTCGTCATCGGTCATTTCCCGGTAGTCGATTATTTTTGTCATCGTGATTCCTGTAAAGGGGCTGGGGGTTATGCGTGGGGGTTACGGGTGACAAAACGGGTGCGGACCGGCAGTTTGGCCGCCGCCAGGCGGAACGCCTCGCGCGCCTGCGATTCGGGGACCCCGGCCAGTTCGAACAACATCCGACCCGGCTTGATTTTGGCGACCCAGCGATCCACATTTCCTTTTCCTTTTCCCATACGCACTTCCAAGGGTTTCTTGGTGTAGGGGTAATCCGGAAAAATACGGATCCACAATTTGCCGCGACGTTTCAACTCGCGGTTGACCGCGACACGACAGGCTTCAATCTGCACGTTGCTGATGATATGACGCTCCAGCGACTGCAAACCGAAATCTCCAAATGAAAGCGTGTTTCCGCTGGTGGCCAGTCCGCGGCTGCTCCCGCGCTGTTGCTTGCGATACTTTACGCGTTTAGGCATAAGTGGCATTTTGAATATCCTCCGCTTTTTGTTCTTTGGTGCAGACCCAGACTTTAATTCCAACCCGTCCGGCCGTGGTGTGAGCCTCGGTGCGACCGTAGTCGACCTTGGCTTTCAGCGTGTGCAGCGGCACGGAGCCCTGCATGTACTTTTCGGTACGGGACAACTCGGCCCCGCCCAGACGGCCGCTGCACTGAATCCGAATTCCTTCGGCACCCAGTTCCATGGCCATTTGCATGGCCCGTTTCATGGCCCGGCGGAAGGAAATCCGGCGCTCCAACTGCTGGGCGATGTTTTCCGCCACCAGTTGCGCGTTCAGATCGGGATCTTTCACCTCTTTGATTTCAATGAAAATGTCTTTGTCGGTCAGCGCGTTGAGTTCCTCGCGCAAACGCTCGATATCGGTCCCGCGGCGGCCGATCACCACACCCGGACGGGCGGTGAAAATCGTGACCCGGGCCCGGTTGGCGTAACGCTCGATCAGCACTTCCGGCACCGCCGCGTCTTTCAGACGGGCTTTGATGATTTCGCGGATCTTCATGTCTTCACCGACCAGCTTGCCAAAATCTTTTTTGGAAGCGAACCAGCGTGAGCGCCAGTCTTTATTGACGGCGAGGCGTAGTGAAATTGGATTTACTTTTTGTCCCAAAACGTGTCTCCTGTGTGAGGTCTTTTAGAAAAAGGGGGATTAATTCCCGTCGCTGAGAACGACGCGGATGTGACTGGTTCTCTTGGCGATGGGCTTGAACATCCCACGGGCTCCGTAGAAACCGCGGCGCATGGTCGGACCCTGTTCGGCCACCGCACGCTTCACCATCAGGGATTCCACGTCGGCGCCTTCATTGTGTTCCGCGTTGGCCACGGCGGATTTCAGCGCTTTTTCAAACAGCGTGGCCGCCTTGCGGTCCGAGAAATGGGTCAGATTCAGCGCGTCCGCAATCGGTTTGCCCTGAATGGCACGGGCAATATCCACCGCTTTGCGGGAGGAGATACGTTGAAATTTAAGAATAGATGTCGTTTCCATGGGTCAAGCCTCGTGGTCGGAAATGCCGGACAGGGACAATCCCCGGCCGGACGGCAAAAGGTTCAAGCATCATCCGCTGTTACGACCGCCCGGTCCCGTTTCCGGCGCAAGGCAATCTGCGATCAATGATGCAGCGATTTTTCACACCCTTTCGGACGTGAGGGCGGGAACATAGAAAACTTTTCGGCAAAAGCGAGACAGAAATCGAAAAAAGTTTTTAATTCGGAGATGGGAGTTCGGAGATCGAAGTTCGGAGATGGGAGATTGTTGGGTGGTTGATTGGTTGGGTGGGCGATGCCCGCGTTTGGGAGCACAAGCGACAAGCGACCATCACGCGGTTGGGTGGGGACTGAGATGTCAGAGGGGAGAGGTCAGAGGGAAAATGTGTTGCTAATGACAAATGACTATTGACCTTGACGCGGCTCCGCCGCCCCTGACCAATGACGCAACGCAGTTGCCCAAGACCTCTGCCCAAGCCTACCTTTTCCCTTCGGGACGAAGGGAACTACGTTTCCAAACGTTTCACTTCTCTTCCACCGCCTCTCGGCGGGCGGGGCTTTCCATAAACTCCGTGACGGATTTATCCCAGCCGTCCAGGTGCCTGTGGTATTCCTTCTCGTTCGGGTAATCGCGTTTGAACTCCTCGATCATGGCGCGGCGCAGGTCGTGGTGTTTCCACGGATGGCGGCGGAGGACCTGGTTGTATCGAGCCTCCAGGGCGTGGTGGCTGCGGGGATATTCCTTGATGATCAGATCGAAAAACTCGGGCCAACGCATCGGATTGCCCTCGGTGATCATCGCGCAATGCCAGAGAAGGTAGGGGGTGGCGGGCGCCCTGGGGTATTCCATGGCCAGGGCGTAGAGGCGCAAGGTGTCCGACCCAATATCCGGATCCTCCTCCGCTTTGCGGACCAGCACATCACCCACAGTTGCGCGGATCAGAGCCGCTCCGTCTTTCTCCTCCCGCGCCGCGCGCTGGATGCGGTGATACAGGTCCTTGGCCAAGTCAAAGTTTTCGAGCATGAAATTGAAATCCGCCCAGTGCATCGCCAGCCTCACGGTCCCCCTTAGACCCTCCATATCCTCTTCGGTTCCAGTGAATACCTTGTTTTCCAGACTCATCAGCAATCGGTCATAGGCGTTGAATACCTTCATACCCACTGCTTGACGCAACAAACGATCCTGCTCCAGTGCCTGATCAAAGTGACGTTTAGCGGCATCGGGTTCATCCGCCACTACGGCCAGGAATCCAAGCTTCCATTCCGCTTGTGCCCGGAGCCGGGGCAAATACCAATCGGCGGTGAGCCGATTGACCAGAATACCGGGCTCCAAACTCCGTTTCTCAATCTGTCCGTACCGGTTCAGGCTGCGTGGCTGCTCCGGCGGTTTCGACACCTTGGCGGATTTCTCCGGTACCGTGTAGGTTTCCAATATCCGCTGACGCTCCCCCACCGAGGCCGCCCAGGCGGATGCGCGGGCGTAAGCCTCTTTTGCATTGGCCTGGTCCCATTGCCCCACCAAGTACAAATCCCCCAATAACAACAACGCCTCACCGCGATAGAGTCCATCGGGATTCTGTTTGTAAAACGCGGTCAGTTCCCGCATCGCCCCGCGGGCATCCCCCAGATGAACCAGACACACCGCAGCGTAGAGCTTGGAGGCCTCGGTGTACACGCCCTCGGGGAACAGCTCGGTAATCTCCACATACTGTGCACGTGCCGCCTCGAAATCTGCACCGGGAATGGAGGGGAGCATGGATGTATTGCGCATGCGAAAGGCGGCGGTGATGTCGGTAAAATCCAGGGCCGCGGGATGATTGGAACGCCGGAGAGTCTGTGCCTGACGGTACAACACGTAGTCCAGTCCGTAGCGGTCAATGTCCACCCGCCGTTCCAAATCTTCGATCCGCGCTTCGATGACTGGCTTTAATTTCTCCCAGATCGCCACCCCCTCCTTGGCCGGCTCAAGTCCTGCAGACTCAGAGATGCGCCGACGCTTGAACCATTGGGTACCGGTGCTCAATGCCTGCTTCTCAAACACCAGCGCCTTCTCCAGATCGGGCTGCGCCTCCACGATTTCCGACAAGGCCCGCAGCGCCGCGATTTTGCCCAATCCCTCGGACTTATCCCGGGCGATCTCCAATCTTCGTACCGCGTCGAAGGTTTGCCCCGCCTCCGCCGACAACCGCGCGGCCTGGATATAACCGAGAACCAAAGGCCATTCGAGGTTTTCAGGAGTGGGTGCGGCGTATTCTTCGACCAGAAGCAAGGCCTGTTGGGTATTCTTTCGGTCCTGCCATGAGATCGAATCTGTCAATCGTCCGGCAAGTCGCTTTATAGGGTCGTCGGAGTGGATGGATCCCGAAGAATTCCGGCCCGACAGGGTTTCCCTCCAAAATTGCCTAACTTCTTCACTGAAAGCGCAGGAACAGCACCACAGGCATATCAACTTTACCAATAATCGAAAAAACTTTGTCATACGCAATTTGTAATAAGAATGTCGTTTGAGGTAAAATTTAAATGGATATATTGATTGATATTGTCACCCCTTATGGGGGCAAAATATTTACTGAGCTGTTTACAGCTTTTTGTCGAGAGAAGTACAAAGGACACGCTCGCTGCTGTAGTGGTCTACCATGCTGGCAAGACTCTGTCCGACCTCTTTGGTGCAGTCCGGCTTCATCATTCTTG